>DATLOR010000085.1:0-12485 GCA_035536135.1 Pyrinomonadaceae bacterium
TTGCAGAACCTGCAAAAGTGCCGTGCCGATCAAGATTCCGACGATCGAACCTTCGCCGCCGCGCAGAGAACATCCGCCCAAAACCGCCGCCGCAATGCCGTAAAGCTCGTAAAAATTACCGTGCGACGAGGGCGAGATTGAGTTTGTGTAAAAAGCAAGCAAAATTCCCGCAACTCCGGTCAGCAAGCCGCACAAAATGTATGCGCCCGCGATCACCCAATCGGAATTGATCCCCGAATAACGCGCCGCCGTTTCGTTGCGCCCGACCGCGTAAAGATAACGACCGAAAATCGAGCGATGCAGAATCACCCAGGCGATCAAGCTGACAAAGATCAGAATAATAAACGGTGTCGGAATCCCGAAAACACTGCCCGTCGCCATACTTTGCAGCGTTTCGAAACCCGAAGCCGCGCCGAAGCCTTTTGTTTCATCGCTCGCCACAAAACGCGCCAGACCGCGATAAAAAAGCAGACCGCAAAGCGTCACGATAAACGGCTGAATCTTGACCTTCGTGATCAAAAATCCGTTCACCGCGCCTAAGAAAGTCGTGACGCCGACGACCGCGAGCACGGCGACCGCCGCCGGAAGATGCCATTCGACGAGAAAAATCGAAAGCAGAACCCCCAAAAGCGCAAAGACCGAACCGACCGACAGATCAATGCCGCCGGTGATCACAACCAAGCCCAGACCGATGCTGAAAATGCCGTAAATCCCGATCAGCCGCGCCAGATTCTGCAAATTCGACGGGTCTAAAAAACTCGGATTGAGAATCGCCAAAACGATACACAACACGACGAGTAAAACGAAAGTGCCAAGTTCTTTTCTCATAAAAATAAGTCCCAGGTCCCAAGTCCCAAGTCCAAAGTCCAAAGAATTAACTTGGGACTTGAGATTTGAGACCTGGGTCTATTTCTGTCCGACAGCAAGTTTCATAATCGCTTCTTCGCTGGCTTCGATGCGTTCCAAAATTCCCGTGATCGCGCCTTCGTGCATCACGGCAACGCGGTCGCTTTCGCCGAGGATTTCTTCCATATCGCTTGAGATCATCACGATCGCGACACCGCTTTCCGCCAGATTTCTCATCAACCCGTAGATTTCGGATTTCGCGCCGACATCGATTCCGCGCGTCGGTTCGTCGAAGATCAGCAGTTTCGGATTGAGCGAAAGCCATTTTGCGAGCACGACCTTTTGCTGGTTTCCGCCGCTCAGGTTTCCGGCTTTCGACTCGATCGAAGGGGCTTTCACGTTTAGTTTTTCGCACATTTCTTTTGAGATCTTGCACTCGGCGGCGTTGTTCACCAAACCGGCGGAAGCGTAGCGCGAAAGTGCGGGAAGCGTGATATTTTCACGAATCGGAACTTCCAGGATCAGACCGCAATTACGGCGGTCTTCGGGAATCAAATAAATTCCATTTCGAATTGCATCACGCGCCGACGAGATTTTGATTATTTTTCCGTCCAGCGAAACCGTTCCGCCGATTGGCGCATCAACGCCGAAGATTGCCTGCGCCGCTTCCGAACGCCCTGCGCCGACAAGTCCGGCAAACCCGAGAATTTCGCCTTTGCGGACGTTAAACGAGATCGAATGATTCGGGTAACGGCGCGTTTGCAGGTCGCGGACTTCGATGAGCGATGTTTGATCGATCGTTGCGGGCGGATGATATGTCCGGTCTATGTCGCGCCCGACCATCAATTTCACGATGTTGTCGTGATTTATTTCTTCACGCGCCAGAACTCCGGCGTTTTTTCCGTCGCGCAAAACGACCACGCGGTCGGCAATTTCCTTGATCTCGCCCAAACGGTGCGAAATGTAAATAATGCTGACGCCCTGCGCGCGTAAATCTTTGATAACTTCCAGAAGCTTTTCGGTTTCGGTCAGCGTCAGACTCGAAGTCGGTTCGTCCATGATCAAAATCCGCGCGTTCAGCGACAGAACTTTGGCGATCTCGACCATTTGCTGCTGCGCGATCGAAAGCTCACTCAAGCGGGTTTTTCCCGAAATGTTCAAACCCAGACGCTTGAGATAAATTTCCGTATCCGCATTTAGTTTCTGACGGTCAACCAAAAAGCCTGCCCAGAGCGGCTCGCGCCCGAGATAGACGTTTTCGGCGACCGTCAGGTTATCCAGAACATTCAATTCCTGATGAACAAATCCGATTCCGTTGTGCGCCGCGTCCGTCACCGAACGAATCGACGTTTCCGCGCCGTTGATGCGAATCGCGCCGTCGTCGGGTTGATAAACGCCGCCGAGGATTTTCATCAAAGTCGATTTTCCCGCGCCGTTTTCGCCCGCCAAGGCGACGACTTCGCTCGGAAAAACCTGCAAATCAACTGCGTCGAGCGCGATCACGCCCGGAAAACGCTTGCTGATTCCTCGCATTTCAAGAATCGGATTGTTGTCCATATTCAAATATCGGGAAAACTATTTGCCTTTATCTTTTTCCGAATTGGCTGCTGAATTTGTGTTCGCGGGAGCGGTTGCGGCAGTGCGTCCGCGAAGTCCGTTGATTTTCTTCTCAAATTCTTCGACCGAATCTTTTTTGATAATCAGTGTCGGCACGTTGATCTGTTTGTTTGCCGGAATTTTCGATTTGTCGCCGCCCAGAATTTCAGCCATTATTTTGACCGATTGGTAGCCGAATTCATAGGGCTGCTGAACGACCGTCGCGAAGATCGAACCGTCTTTGACGCCCGCGAGCGTTTCGTCTTCTTCGTCAAAACAGATGATTTTGACCTGCCCGATCTTGTTCGCGTCTTTGATCGCGTTCAAAATCGCCGGACCGTTGTAGCTCCAAAGTCCGACCATTGCGGCGACTTCCGGGTATTTGACAAGCGTGTCGGCGGCATTTGTTTTGGCGCGTGCGCGGTCGGTGTCGTCGGTGCGAATGTCAATGATCTCGACGTTCGAGCCTTCCAATGCTTCTTTCAAGCCCTGATAGCGTTCCTTCGCGTTACGCGCGTCGGATTTGCCGACGAAAACCATAATTTTTCCGCCGTTCGGTAAGGCTTCTTTGACGAGCTTGCCGGCTTCGCGACCCGCCGCGACATTGTCCGTGCCGATATAAAGCGCACGATCCGAGTTCGGCGCATCTGAATCCTGCGTGATGATCAGAGCTTTTTTCGCCGTGTCGTTGATGAGCTGCGTTTGATTGTCTGGATCGACCGGACTCATCGCGATGCCGCTCACACCGGTCGAAACCAGATCGTCGATGATCCGTTTCTGTTCGTCCGCCGCGCCGCTTCCGGGAAGCTTGAATTCGACCGTCACATTATCAAGCTCGGCGTCGGCTTTTTCCACGCCTTTGCGGGCGATCGTCCAGTAATCCGAAGCGTTGTTGGTGACAAAAGCCAATTTAAAGCTTTTGGCTGAAGTCGTCGTGTTTCCGCTGTTCGTTGCGGTCGTGTTTGTGTTTGCGCCGGGTTTGCACGAAAGCAAACCGAAAGTAAGACTTAAACAAATAAATGCTATTTGGAATTTCTTCATTTTTTTTCTCCAGTTTGACAGAAAGAATTCTGATCCTAATTAATTGGGTTTACCAATCAACAAAACTCACGAATCTCCGAAATCACGGCAAAGATTAAGATGCCCTCTCAAATTTCAATATTTTAGTCGTTTCTTTTGACCTTTTCAGATAGTATGTTATCTTTTAGAAAACCGCTTAACTAAGATTGGTAATTATAAAATAGTTTAAGAATACCAGAAATCGCAAGTCATAAAAGTAAATCGTTCGATTTATCGAATCTTTTTGAAAAAAATAAGCAAGTTCCATTCGAATTTGGTGAGGAAAACTGAAAATATGACCGAAACTGTAAAATTTTTCCTGGTAATAACTGTCGGCATTATAATTTTGAGCGGCGTTATGATGAAAGTAGAAGCAAAACCAACCATCAAAAAAGGTTTTTGGGGCAAAACCGCCGAAGGTCGTGCGGTTGAAATCTACACGCTGAAAAATTCAAAAGGCGCGGAAGCTCAAATTATCACATACGGCGGGACGGTCGTTTCGCTGAAAATGCCCGACCGGAACGGTAAATTTGCCGATGTCGTGCTCGGCTACGATTCGATTGCCGATTACGAAGAAAATCAAGCTTACTTCGGCGCGCTGATCGGTCGTTACGGTAACCGGATCGCGAAAGGAAAATTCAACCTCGACGGCAAAGAATATACGCTGGCGAAAAACAACGGCGAAAATCACCTGCACGGCGGACCGAAAGGCTATCACAAGGTCGTCTGGACGGCGCGACCGACAGTTGATAAAAGCGGCGCAAATCTTGAATTGACTTATCTTAGCCGTGACGGCGAAGAAGGTTATCCGGGGAATTTGAGCATTAAGGTCGTGTACAGTTTGACCGAAAACAATGAACTCAAGATCGTCTATTCTGCGACGACCGACAAAGACACGGTCGTCAATCTGACGCATCATTCGTATTTCAATCTCGCAGGCGCGGGAAGCGGAGATATTTTGAATCATCAGTTGACGCTTTATGCCGATCGGTTTACGCCGACCGATTCGGGATCGATTCCGACCGGAGAATTGAAAAGCGTTAAAGGAACGCCGTTCGATTTTTTGACCGGGGCGGCAATCGGTGCGCGAATCAATCAAACCGACGAGCAGTTGAAATTCGGCAACGGCTACGACCACAACTGGGTTTTGAACAAAACGGATAATTCTTTGACGCTCGCGGCGACCGTTTTTGAACCTGTGAGCGGGCGCGTTCTGGAAGTTTCGACGACCGAACCGGGATTGCAGTTCTATTCGGGAAACTATCTCGACGGTGCGATCAAGGGCAAAAACGGACAAAATTATCCGCGCCGCACTGGGTTTTGCCTCGAAGCACAACATTTTCCCGATTCGCCGAACCAACCGCAGTTTCCGGCGACCGAATTGAAAAAAGGCGAAACTTATTCACAAACAACAATTTATAAATTTTCGGCTAAAAAATGAAATTATTTCAAACAATCTTAATAATCTTAATCGTTTCGAGCGGATTGATTTTCGCGCAGAAAAAAACGCAAAGCTTTGACAAGGATTTGCCGTCCTGGACGCGCAAAACCGGCGCGCGAAAAACTCCGAAAGGCAAGAAAATCTTTTCGGCAAACGCTTTCGGCGCAAAAGGCGACGGCGTTGGCAATTCGACCAAAGCGATTCAAAAAGCGATCGACGAAGCCTCGAAAAAAGGCGGCGTGGTCACGTTTGAAAAGGGAATTTACGTGACGGGCGCGTTGTTTTTGAAGAGCAATGTGCATTTACTTTTGCAAGAAGGCGTGACCTTAACGGGCAGTCAGGACGAAAGCGAATATCCGCGCGAACCGACGCGTGTCGCCGGAATCGAAATGCAGTGGCTGTCGGCTTTGATCAACGTCAACGATGCGACAAACGTGAAAATTTCGGGCGGCGGAACGATCGACGGGAACGGCAAAAAATGGTGGGACAAATACTGGGATTTGCGCAAAATCTATGAGCCGAAGGGGTTGCGCTGGGCTTCGGATTACGATGCCGAGCGAGTTCGTTTGATGGTCATTTCGCGTTCATCCGATGTGACGATCGAAAATCTGAGTTTAAAGCGTTCGGGATTTTGGACGGTGCAGGTTCTTTATTCGGAAAACGTGACGGTCGACGGCGTGCGCATTTCCGATAACGGCGGACCGAGCACGGATGGCGTCGACGTCGATTCTTCGCGCTACGTTTTGATTCAAAACTGCGATATTGACAATAACGACGACGATATTTGTCTCAAAGCCGGACGCGATTTCGACGGTCTGCGCGTCAATCGCCCGACCGAATATATTTTTATCCGCGACAATCTGATCCGGCGCGGCGGCGGCGTTGTTTCGTTCGGCAGCGAAACTTCGGGCGGAATCCGCCACGTTGTCGCGCTCAATAATCGCGGTATCGGGACGAAAGAAGGCGTCAGGTTTAAATCGGCGCGAACACGCGGCGGATTTGTCGAGGACGTTTTGGTGCGCGGGCTTAAAATGGACGGCGTCGTGCTGCCTTTTACATTCACCTTAAATTGGAATCCGAGCTACAGCTACGCGGCGATTCCCGAAGGAATGACCGATTATCCGGCGTTCTGGAAGGTAATGAACACGCCCGTTTTGCCGGTCGAACGCGGCTATTGCTTGTTTCAAAACATCAGGATCGAAAATGTCGAAGTCACAAATGCTAACCGAATTTTTACGGCGGAAGGCTTGCCCGCGAAAATGATTCAGAACGTCACTTTTGCAAACATCACGGCGGAAGGCAAAGAAGCCGGAACTATTCAATACGCCGAAAACTGGAAGATGCAGAACGTCAAGATTAAAACCGATTCCGGCGCAAACGTAAAAATTTCCGACAGCAAAAATGTCGATGCGCCCGAAGCGTCGAAAAAATAATATTTATGACCAAAATATTTCAAACCTTATTTGTCTTTTCGCTTTTGATTGCATTTGTGGCGTTGCCGGAAATGACCGAACCGATTTCCGCGCAAACCCGCCAAACAGCGCAAAATTTTTACAACATTAAAAATTACGGCGCACGCGGCGACGGGAAAACGCTCGATACGAATGCGATCAACAAGGCGATCGAAGCGGCGAGCGCGGCGGGCGGCGGAACGGTTTTTTTCCCTGCCGGAATCTACTTATCTTTTTCAATTCATCTGAAAAGCAACATTACGCTTTATCTCGATAACGGCGCGACGCTTCTCGCGGCTGATCCCGCGATTCACAAGGGAAAATACGACAGTTTTGAGCCGAACGAATTCGATATGTATCAGGATTTCGGTCATTCGCATTGGAAAAACAGCCTGATCTGGGGAATCGGCGTCGAAAACGTGGCGATCATCGGGCAGGGGAAGATCGACGGCAAAGGTTTGTCGAAACGCAGTCCCGGACCGCAAAGACCGCGCACGGCGGGCGATACGCCGACGAGTATGAAAAATAACGTTTCGCCGCTCGGCGAAACATCGCCGCTTACGGAAATGGAAGGCTTGGGCACAAAAGCGATCGCTTTGAAACTCAGCAAAAACGTGACGCTCAAAGATTTTACGATCTTTCAGGGCGGACATTTCGCGATTCTCGCGACGGGCGTTGATAATCTGACGATCGATAATCTCAAGGTCGATACCAACCGCGACGGTTTTGACATTGACGCCTGCCGCAACGTGCGGATCTCGAATTCTTACGTCAACACGCCGAACGACGACGCGATCGTTTTGAAAAGCAGTTACGCGCTCGGGTTTAACCGCGCGACCGAAAACGTGACGATCACAAACTCGCAGGTTTCGGGCTTTGATCTCGGAACTATGCTTGACGGAACGTTTAAGACAACGCAGGAATTTGCGCCCGACAAAGACCGCGTGACGGGCAGAATAAAATTCGGGACGGAATCGAACGGCGGATTTAAAAACATCACGATCTCGAATATCAATTTCGTCCATTGCCGCGGTCTGGCGATCGAAACGGTGGACGGCGGTTTTATCGAGGACGTGACGATCTCGAACATCACGATGCGCGACATCACGACCGCACCGATCTTTATCCGTCTTGGCAAACGCCAGCGTGCGCCCGAAGGAACGCCGGTTGCGAAAATCAGGCGGATTATCATTGATAACGTCGTCGTTTCCGACGCGCATCACGAATATGCTTCGATCATCGCAGGACTCGCCGAAAGTCCGGTCGAAGACGTTCGTTTGAGCAATATCCGGATTCATTACAAAGGCGGGGGCACAAAGGAAGACGCATTGCGCGAACCGCCCGAAAACGAAAAAAATTATCCCGAACCGAGTATGTTCGGCGTGCTGCCCGTTTACGGTTTTTTCGTTCGCCATGCGCGCGGAATCACTTTTGATAATGTCGAGGTTTCGTTTGAAAAAGAAGACGCGCGACCCGCATTTTTGCTTGATGATGTACAGAATATCGAATTTTTCCGCACGAATTCCGAGCTTGTCACGGGAGCGAAAATGTTTGTCTTGAAAAATGTCTCGAATTTTAGTTTTTCGCAAAGCCGCAGTGTCCGCGACGAAAAATTTGAACGCGTTGAGAAAAAAGAGTTTTAGAAAATAGATCGAAGTTTGGACAATTCGGAATAAGTGAAAAGTGAGAAGGAAAAAGTGAAAGAACGAGCGCGAAAATATTCCATTTCATATATTACTTCTCACTTATTCCGAATTGTCCTATGATTCACGGAAGAGCGGTATGTTTATGAAAAAGTATGGGTTTACGTCCTTGATTCTCCTATTGGTTTTGGCTTTTGTCAGCTTAAATACCGACGCTAAAACGTCTGAACTGTCGCGCATTACAACGCCGTTTGATGCCGATTGGCGATTTCTCAAAGGCAACGCCAAATCGGCGGAAAAATCCGATTTTAACGATTCGGCGTGGCGAAAATTAAATGTTCCGCACGATTGGAGCATCGAAGGACCGTTTGACGAAAACAATCCGACCGGGGGCGGCGGCGGTTTTCTGCCGTCGGGTGTTTCGTGGTATCGCAAACATTTTACCGTGCCGGAAAAAGACAAAGCTCGCCGCTTTTTTATCGAATTCGACGGCGTGATGGGCATTTCGGATGTCTGGATCAACGGCGTTCATCTGGGCACGCGTCCGTCGGGCTACATCAGTTTTGAATATGAGCTCTCGGAACATCTGAATTTCGGCAAAGACAACGTGATCGCGGTGCGCGCCGACACGTCTTTGCAGCCCGCTTCGCGTTGGTACACGGGCGCGGGGATTTATCGGCACGTTCGTCTTGTCGCAAAAGACGCCGTTTACATTCCGCAGTATGGAACTGTTGTTACGATACCGCAAGTTGATGAAAAGCAAGCGGTTATTAAAGTTTCGAGTGAGGTTGTCAATCAATCCGGCAGTGCGCAAAGCGTTTCGATGCAGGTTGATCTGATTGACCCGAACGGAAAGATCGTTGTGTCTGAAGAAAATAAATCGGTGAGTCTTGCGCCGGGTCAAACGACAAGTTTCGGACTCGAACTGAAACTTCAAAATCCGCAGCTCTGGCACGTTGAAAAAGGCATTCTTTATCAAGCAATTGCGCGAATCCGAAGCGGTAACAAAATATTTGACGAGGAAAACGTGCCGTTCGGCATTCGCGAATTTCATTTCGATGCGAAAACCGGATTTTGGCTCAACGGCAAGAACTTCAAGGTCAAAGGCGTTTGTATTCATCATGACGGCAGTGCGTTCGGCGCGGCTGTTCCGCTCTCCGTTTGGGAACGCAGATTTAAGGAACTAAGACGTCTCGGCGCAAACGCGATTCGGACAGCGCATAATCCGCCCGCGCCCGAGTTTTTGGATTTAGCCGACCGGATGGGTTTTCTCGTGATGGACGAGCTTTTCGACCAATGGACGGTCGCGAAAAATCCGTACGATTATCATTTGTATTTCAACGAATGGTCGCGGCGCGATGTGACGGACACGGTCAGACGCGACCGCAATCATCCGTCGATCATTTTGTGGAGCGCGGGCAACGAAATTCACGATACGCCGAAGCCCGAAATCGCGATTCCGATCCTCAAAGGTCTGGTCGAAACTTTTCACGCGAACGACCCGACGCGACCCGTCACGCAGGGACTTTTTCGCCCGAATGTTTCGAAAGATTACGACAACGGTCTGGCGGATTTACTTGACGTCGTCGGGCAAAATTACCGCGAAAAAGAAATCTTAGCGGCGCACAAGCAAAAGCCGACGCGCAAAATTATCGGCACGGAAAACACGCACGAGCTCAGTCAGTGGCTCGCCGTCAGGGACAATCCCGAATATTCGGGTCATTTTGTCTGGAGCGGCATCGATTATTTGGGCGAAACCGCCAAATATCCGACCGTTGCGTATAACTCGGGCTTGCTTTACAAAACGGCGACGCCGCGCCCCGTAGCGTTTCAAAGACAAAGCTGGTGGACGACCGAGCCGATGGTTTATCTCGCCCGGCGCGTTGCCCAAACGCCGAAATTGCCGACCGATCCGGGTTACAATCCGGTCGAAGAACGCCGTCCGACGGTTTTGTTTTCCGATTGGACCCCTGCGAATCTCCAATCACACGAAGAAAACGTCGAAATTTACAGCAATTGCGAAGAAGTCGAATTATTTCTAAACGGCAGATCTTTGGGCAAAAAATCAAAGCCGGCGGATGACAGCCCGCGCAATTGGAAGGTCAATTTTGAAGCGGGAACGATCAAAGCCGTCGGTCTGAACGGCGGAAAGATCGCCGCTAATTACGAGCTTCGCACGGCGGGAAAACCTGCTCGTATTTTACTGTCGGTTGATAAAAGCGCGATCTCAAATAATTGGGACGACGTTGCTTTTGTGACCTTGACGGTAACGGACGAAAACGGAACGCTGATTCCGAATGCGGATAATCTGATAACTTTCAAAACCGAAGGTGCAGGAATTATCGCGGCGGTTGACAGCGCGGACAACAACAGTCACGAATCGTATCAGGCTGCGACGCGCCGCGCTTACAACGGGATTTGTTTTGCGATGCTCAAGGCAAATTCGGGTAAAGGAAAAATCACTTTGACGGCAGCCGCACCGAACTTGCAAAGCAGTTCGATTACGGTAAATGTCGCGAAAGCAAAGTAAGCCGAAAATTATTTCAAGTGCATGAAGGGTAAATTTTCAAGGAATATTACGATGAAAAAATTCAAGGCTTCAACAAGGCAGTCCTTTTTATTGTTTGGTCTTTTATTGACGGCGACGCAGTTTGCTTTTTCGCAAACCGTGTCCGAGTCGAATGTTAAAGAAGCGGCGTCGCCGACTTTGGTAATTGATGTTTGGACGGATGGCAAGATGCCCGGAAGAGGAGCAGACGAACCGGAAGCCGAGATGCCCGCCAAAGGCGACAATGTCCAAAGAATTACGAACACCAGCCGCCCGACGCTCGCGCTTTTTCCGGCGAAAGCTAAAAATGCTCCGGCTGTCATTGTTTGTCCCGGCGGTGGTTACAATTACGTGACTTACAACAAAGAGGGCGTCGAAGTTGCCGAATGGCTCAATTCACTCGGCATCACGGCGCTGGTTTTAAAATACCGGACGCCGAAAAACCGTGAAGGCGCGTTTCAGGATTTGCAGAGAGCTTTGAGCCTCGCGCGGGCGAATGCCAAAAAATGGAAGATCGATGCTAAAAAAATCGGCGTGATCGGTTTTTCGGCGGGCGGACATCTGGCGGCAAAAGCCAGCAATTTATTCGACAACAGATCTTATTCACCGATCGATTCGGTTGATAAAAAAAGTGCGCGTCCCGATTTTGTGATTTTGGTTTATCCGGCTTATCTGGAACGTGACGGAAAGATTGCCGATGAATTGAACTTAAAAGCGAAAATCCCGCCGACGCTCATCGTGCATAACGAAGACGACAAAACTTTTATCGCCGGAAGCAAGATCTATCACGCGGCTTTGGACGCCGAAAAAGTGAAAAACACTTTCCTGCTTTATCAAACAGGCGGGCACGGATATGGTCTGCGTTCGACGAAAGATGTCGGAGCATGGACGCGAGATGCGGCGGAATGGCTCAAAAAGAACAAATTTCGAAATTAATCGGGTGAAAGTTTGTTGTGATCATCAGCAAAATTGAACTCTAAAGGGGAAGGTAAATCAATGCAATACAGAGAATTAGGCAGAACGGGTTTTAAGGTTTCCGAAATCAGTTTCGGCGCGTGGGCAATCGGCAACGATTGGGGAAATGTCAAAGATTCCGAATCGATCGCCGCGCTCAATCGGGCGGTTGATCTCGGCGTGAATTTTTTTGACACGGCGGACGTTTACGGCGACGGGCGCAGCGAACGCCTTCTGGCGCAGCTAAAACGCGAACGCAAAGAAGAGATCATCATTGCGACGAAAGCCGGAAGACGCCTTAATCCGCACACGGCGGGCGGCTACACGGGCGAAAATATCACGGCTTTTATCGAGCGCAGTCTGCAAAATCTGGAAACCGACGCGCTCGATCTCGTGCAGCTTCATTGCCCGCCAACGGAGGTTTATTATTTTCCCGAGCTTTTCGGCGCGCTCGACGATTTGGTCACGCAGGGCAAAATCAAGAATTATGGCGTGAGCGTCGAAAAGGTCGAAGAAGCGATCAAGGCGATTGAATTCGAAGGCGTTAAAACCGTCCAGATCATTTTCAATATTTTTCGCCAGCGCCCCATTGATTTGTTTTTCGATCTGGCGAAAAAGAAAAACATCGGAGTTTTGGCGCGCGTGCCGCTCTCATCAGGAATGCTGACCGGAAAAATGACGCGTGAAACCGAGTTTGCCAAAGAAGACCACCGCAGTTACAACCGTCACGGCGAAGCGTTCGATGTCGGCGAAACCTTTTCGGGCGTTGATTTTGAAACGGGTTTGCAGGCAGTGGAAGAATTGCGGAAGCTCGTTCCCGAAAATATGACGATGGCGCAGTTCGCTCTGCGCTGGATTTTGATGTTCGACGCAGTAACCTGCGCGATCCCGGGCGGAAAACGTCCTTCGCAGGTCGAAGACAATGTGTCGGCGGCAGATTTTCCGCC
>DATLOR010000086.1:0-12182 GCA_035536135.1 Pyrinomonadaceae bacterium
AAGATCTTCAACATCAACGCCGAGTTTATCCGCCAGGCGCGTGCCGACGGCGTGCCGATGGATGTCGAAAAACTCGTCCAAAAACGCATCGGTGTCTATCGCAGCCGGGATAACTAAAAACCCCCGATGATAAATTCCGGCGCTCGTTTCGATTATTGATTAAAACAGGTGTGCTATTTTGGAATGATAATTTATAGTTGAAGGCGCGCAGGAATTTGTAATCAGCGAAAAGGAGAAAGAAAAATCTTTCTCCTTTTTCTTGTCAGAACCTCCTACGGTAGCAGGCGGGTAAAAGTTTACTCAAACTGCTTCTTGAAATCTTCAAACTCTTGTTTGAACAAGCTTAATTCACTTTTGACGTTTTCGAGTTCCTGTTCGAGTTTTTCGATGCGTTCGTCGTTTGCCGTGCCGCGTGAAACTCTTTCGGGCGGCGTGTATGATGTCACTTCGCCCGAGAGGAGATGCGCGTAGCGGGCTTCTTTTTGTCCGGGCGCGCGTTCGAGCCGCGTGATTAAAGGTTCGTCGCGTTTCGTCAAAGCTTCGAGCGTTTCGTTGACATCGTTGAGATCGCGAAAGTCGTAAAGCCTGCCGGTTCTTTCTTTTATCTCGCCGATGGTTTGCGGTCCGCGAAGCATCAGGACGCACATCACGGCGGTTTCCGATGGCTCCAGTTCGTAAACCTGCGGCAGCATATGTTTATATTTCGGGACGCGGCTCGTGCTTCCGTAAAAAACATAGACGATGTTTTTGTCGCGCAGGTCTTCCAAAGACCGCGCAACGGTTTGCTCGTCGAAACTGACGACCGGTTCGCGGTTCGTTTTCTGGTTGCACGCGGCAACGAGCGCATTCATGGTCAAAGGATAATATTCGGGCGTGGTCAGTTGTTTTTCGACCAGCGCGCCGACGATTCGGGCTTCGGTTTCGGTTAATTGTCCAGACATAAATTTATTTTTAATAAATTTCTATAAACCCATTAAAATCAGAGTTTATATATTTACTTTAGATACTGAAAATAGCAGGCGTATCTAAAAATGTAACTGCAATTTTCATTTCCCGCGCTTAGACTGCTTTTGCTTCGGTTTTTGCATTCGGCGAATCGCCTCGGCTTTTCTTTCTTCCGAAGGATGCGCGTAGCGTGAAACCATTCTCAAATTCGCGTGTCCTAAAATTGCGGCAAGTGTTATCGGGTCGGTTCCACTTTCGAGCGCCCGCGTAGCAAAGGTATGGCGGCAATCGTAAAGCCGAAAGTTATATTCAATCTTTCTGACTACGCTGCGATGAACGATATCCAAGGCTTTAACGGGCAATGATCCGTCAACATCATTTTGAGGGAAAAGGAAATCGCCGTCAAACCGCTTCAAGCGAGCTTCAAGAATTGCTTTCGCTTTATCGGAAAGATGCACCCGGCGGATCGATGCTTTTGTTTTGCTGCGGGTAATCTGAAGACAGTCTCTGTCGAGCGAAATGTCTTTTTTTCGCAGATGTGAAATCTCGATCGGACGCATCCCCGTTTCGAGCATCAAGGCGGCAGCGTCCAAATCCGGACAGGCAGACAGAAAAGAAATGTCTGAACTGCGCGGTACAATAGAACGTGAGAAAGCCGCCGCCGGAATTCTTATAACATTAGAAAAACCGACTAAACCCATGATTCAGGAGGCGAAACAAGCCGGACAATTTAAAGGTGATTTTGCTACTTTCGACCGCCTGCAAATCGTAACGGTTAAAGAGATATTGGAGAATAAGCGAATGAACTTACCTTTGTATGCAAAAGCCGTAAAATCAGCACAGTCCGACTGAGGAGCAAAACGGCGAGAATTATTCGGATAACTTAAACCCACCAAATATTATGTTTCTTCATAGGGAAAATCACGCTTGCCGGAATACCCGTTTTAAGAATCCCGTCATGAGATTCGTGAAGACTTATTCCGACTCTTGACTCGAATGTTATACTTAAATCCAATCATGGGCATCAGAATTAGAGCATTTATCGTTGAAGACGACGACCGTTTGCGGCGTATTTCCGAGAAACAATTCGAGGCACTCGGACACGATGATTTACAGACCAAACCTCTGCCCGAATATGCTGATCGAAAAATCAGGTAATGGACTAATTTACACGATCGTAAATTGTAGAAATTCAATCTTAGGGCAATAGACAGTTGTTTATTATGAGCGGAAACGAATCTATAAACCAATCCCCGGTTCAGGAAGAAGATCATTTTAATACGCGTAATTGGTTCCGCTTTATAGAGCCGGCATCAATTTTAACGTTAATGATCGGAGCCATATACTACATTGGCTCAAGCTATTTTGACAGCTATTTCAACCGGCTTGGAATAAATCATCTTTCCGTTGAGTTGCCGACTGCCGTTTATTTGAAACACGGATATTTAGCTACTTTGCTTTTGTGGGGAGTTGGGGCGGCACTTTATGCCAGTCATTCACAATATAAAAATAAAAGCGGTAAGCAATTCAAATGGTTGGTTATTTTTGCCTTTAATCTTATTCTGCCGACTGTGTTTTTAGCGGTTGCCTATGATAGCTTTGTTAGATACTTCGGCTTTTCGGTTTTTTTAATTTTTACTTTATTGGTACTAATTGCAGTTATTTTTCTTACCTATCAGAAAAAGCCCATCACGGGAATCTTCAATGCTCATCCGATAATGCGGACTTTTGTTCTAATTTTATTAGCTTTTGCTTTCCTGACTTTTACTGCCTTCACTTTTGGAAGAATCGCCGGTACGAGAACGATAGAAGGAAATCACAATTTAGAACCGGCTTTTATCAAATTTCAGTGGAAGGAAACACCGCTTACAGAATTAGAAGGAAAAAGATTGATATTAATTCTCCATAACGACGACAAGTACTTTGTTGTCGAACATCAAAATCCAGCACCCGAAAACCCGCGAGTCTATATTGTGCCGGATGATGTAGTAAAGTTAGCTGAGATTTCAACAATTCCCTGAAATAATCAATATTTTGAGAACAACCGTAAGACGAAAAAGATTTGCAGGTTAATCAACCATAAGTTATGGAAACCAAAGATTGGATTACATTGGTCAGTGTTTCAACGACCTTAATAATTTTCTTAGTAACGTATTTCACTAATCAGCGAAAAGATAAATTATTGCAAAAACGCGAGGACGAATTACGGGAAAAGGAGCGAACCCATAAACCGCAGATCGAGTTTAATATTAACTGCAATTTTTACGGTCCGGTTAATAAATCCGTTCTTGTCGAAGTGCTTCTGATTGTTCGTAATAAGGGGCGAGTGCAGCAAAAGTTCAATAAAATAATTTTAAGGCTTCGCGGTATAAAGAAAAACGCTGAACTCATTTATTGGGAAAAGCGAGAACCGAGGCTTAATTTCCCGGAAGAATTAATCAAGGATAGCCCGGTTATACCTGAGGGTGTTAATTACTTCTTTGTCGAACCGGGCGAAGAACAAATATTTACATATGTCACTAAAATTCCCTCAGATATACAATTCGTTTTGGCTTATTCAAGTTTTTGGTATGACAAAACTACGACACACGATACAGAAAGAGTTTTTCAAGTAAAGCCGATTTAACCAAGTAATACGTAAATGAAGAGTGAAGATTGGGGAATAATTGAATACGCTTTGGTTGATTGTAATGACCCGCGGAAAGATGCGCTTGCAAATGGATTTGACGAAATCTATGCAAACGGAGGTCATCTGATTGTTTGCCTTGAAACACAAGAACCTGAACTGTTTGACCGTTCCATTACTACAATTTCAAATGATAAGTGGCGGCTTCAAAAGTTTTTGACATCTCCATCTGTGGTGGGAAGCGTTGCCGAATTGGGAATTCCGAATTTATTAGAACCGCCGGAACATTGTGTTTTAGGCTCATATGCATTTGAAGGCGCATTGACTGATACTTTGATTGCGGGTGGGTGTTACGAAACCTGGAAACAGACAGAAGACGAAGCAAGAAAAATTGCGCGAGATTTTGTTGATATGATTTCAGAAAACAATCGAAGTAATCTCTTAACATTTAGAATTCTTGGAAATTGGACAGATTGGTTTGATAATTTAGGCTGCGATACAACTTTTATTAGCTGCAATTTTGTAACTCGAAAATTATGGTTTGTTTGCACAACGGATTATGATTGAAAACGTGGTCGAACAATTCAATTGATGTGATGGCGCGGGCAGCCACTTTCAAGCTGTCTCAAAAACGCCCAGTTATGAAATAATAGGTTTGTGTCAAAAGGGACCCTTTTTGAAACGAAAATAAGGCGAAAACAGGATTTATGAAACAATTAACGAAGAAGACGATTTTCTTGGGTTTTATTAAATTTGCGCTTTTGCCTTGGGCGATTTTATTTCTAGTTAGGTATTTATATTATTACGGCTTTCGTCTCGTCTCTCTTTCAATCATCACGGACGAACGATTCATCGTAGATTCGCTAATGCAACTCGTTGTTTTGTGTGGTTTATACGCTTGGAGGCTCAACAAAGCAAAAGAGGACGAGTCGTGAATAAAAGAAATCTGTCTCGAAAACGACCCTTTTTGAGACTGATTTCGAATAAATAGTTAAGCGAAAAAACCAGCAGCCATCTCAAAAAAAGTTTCTTAACAAGATAACAATACAAGACAAATGAACAAAGCCTAAATAATTGGCGCCCGTGATAATCAAAGCGAACCAAAACCGCGGCGAAAATTTTGCAGCTACGCAAAGAGGCTACTTGAAAATCAAACACAAATTTGTCAAGACGATATTTAGTCAATTTTATCCCTCTCATCTTCCGTCTGTCACAAAAAAGATTTTATATTTGAAAATTTTGCTACTTTTGAGTTAGTAAATTGATTAAACCAACCTATCCGGGGACCGCGGTGCATTTAGAGAATCAGCTAGAATTCCCTCTTAACAAGGAGGGAAGGAATTAATAACAAGTTTGTTGATGAATTTGATTGCTGGCAACCCTGTCCCCGAAGAGCCAATTTATCAAAATATTTACTTAATTTTTGATGATTAAACTTTATTGATTGTGATTTGCTAAAAAAAGATTTTTAGAAAAATGATATGAGCAGAATCAACCGTCGAGAATTTATTAAACAAGCCGCCGTTTGCGGTGCGGCTCTCGCGTTGTGCGGACCGGCGAGCGCGCGTTCCAAGGTAGACTGGCGGGAGCAGCGCGACCTGTTCCCGGAAGGCGTCGCATCGGGCGATCCCGCGCCCGACAGCGTTCTCCTGTGGACCCGCAGACCCTTCGATAAAGGCGAACGCCAGATATTGACGGTCGAAGTCGCAGAAGACGAGGGGTTCCGCCGGGTCGTGGCACAGGCGCGCGCGCCGGTTTCGTTGGCCTCCGATTGGACAACCCGGGTGCTCGTCGGCGGGCTCAAGCCGGCGCGGGTCTATTGGTATCGATTCACCGACGCGGACGGCAACGGCAGCCGCATCGGACGCACCATCACCGCGCCGCAGCCGAACGACGCGCGGACTGTGAACTTCGCCTTTGTCAGCTGCCAGGACGTCAACGAAGGAAAGCTCAACGCTTATCGCCGGATGATCTTCGAAGACGAACGCGCGCGGACGGAGGAGCAACTCGGCTTCGTGCTGCACCTTGGCGACTTCATCTATGAGGTCGTTCAATATCCCGAAGAAGGAAACACCCGCTACGACCGCACGATCTACGAGGTCGCGCGCATCCCCGACGGGGGAAAGACCGGGAACCTTCATTACCCGCTGACTGTCGACGGTTATCGCGCCGTGTACAAGGGCTATCTCGCTGACCCCGATCTCCAGGATGCCCGCGCCCGATGGCCGTTCATCTGCATCTGGGACAATCACGAATTCTCGTGGCAGGGACGCCAGAGCATCGTCCAGGCAGGCGGTCCTCCGCAGCCCGGACAGACCGTTAAGGTCGCCGCCAACCAGGCTTGGTTCGAATATATTCCGGCTCGCGTGTCGCCGCCGAGCGGTTCGCTCGCCGAATTCGGGGCGGTTGCGGTGAAGAACGTTAAGATCGACAAGTGGGACGAAAACGGGCTCGGGCTGGAACCGAACAATCTGACCGCGATCCGCAGCCTGATCGCTTACCGGGCGCTCCGCTACGGCAAGCACCTCGACCTCCTCATTACCGACCAGCGCAGTTTCAGCGGCGAAGACCCGTCCGACGCCGAAGATGTCGGAAAGATCTATGACCCGTCGTTCCGGGGCTACTTCTCGGAGGAAGCAATGATCGCGCTCGACGCGGGCCGCGCCTACGATGACGGGAAGCCGCCCGCCGAACTTCACTTTCGCGATGTGCGCATCTCGAACCCGAGCAAGGACAAGTTGCCGCGAACCATCCTCGGCGTCGAGCAGAAGGCATGGTTCAAGGAGAAGCTGCGTGAGTCGAAGGCGACCTGGAAGATCTGGGGCAATTCGCTCGGTGCGCTCGACCACCGCGTGGACATGCAAAACCTGCCCGCCGGAATGTCCAAGAATCCCTGGCCGGCGGACACATACGGGATGGCCAACAGCTACGACTACGGCGCGGCTTATGCCGAACGCAAGGAGATCTACGACCTCGTGCGCGACGCGAAGATTACGGGTTTTGCGATCGTTTCGGGAGACCGGCACAGTTTTTGGGCAGGCTATGCCGCAGCGCACCTTCCGCCGCGGAAATTCGAACCCGTGGGTTTGAGCTTCGTGGGAGCGTCGTTGGTAAGCCCCGGCACGATGGAAGCCTTAGAGCATGGCTTACGCAAAGATCACCCCTTGCGCGCCTTGTTCCTCGCTGACCGTCCGGATGGCGGCAAGCCGGAGTGGACCAACAACATGCTTCTGCGGCACGGTGTCCGCTCCTGCCTCGAATATGCGAAAAGCTTCGATCTAAAACGCGCACGCGCTCTCTCGAACCCGCAGCTTGCGCCGCATCTCGAGTTTGTCGATCTGGGCGGCCACGGCTACGCGAAGGTGCGCCTCACCGGCGGTGAGATGCGAACCGAGTTCGTCTGCATCCCGCGACCGATCAGCCGCAGCGCGAGTTCGGATGGCGGTCCGATACGCTACCGCGTCGCGCATGTCGCCAAGCTGTGGAAACCGGGCGAGCGTCCGCGCCTCGAACAACAGGTTCTGGAAGGCAAAGTCGGACTGTCGATCTAACGACGGTGCCCCTGCGGCGATGCGGCGCTCACTCGGAACAAGAATGCACCATGTCACCGCAGGGGCGAGGGTGATGCCGGGCGTTAGCTGTCTCAACCGCCCCTTTTTGACACAGTCAAAATTAAACTGAAAGCGGTCTCAAAAGTCATACCTTTTTGAGACAACTTATTTGTTGATTTTATTTGGTTTAGCTCTTTTTTGAGGATAGTGCTATTTTGCCGGTTTGTCTCAAAAGCCGTTTCATTACCAAAATCTCAAAACTCTTCAACATTTTCGACTTTTGAGACGCTTTTTCAAAACACGTTTTGGTGACTAATTGATGTACTGACAGTTGAGATTTAATCGAAGCGTTCAATTTGTCAGAAGGTACCCTGATTTTTACAATTAAAAGAAAAAGGCTTTCCAAGATTTACAATTTCGGAAAGCCTTTCATTTTATATTAATATGCGAATCAATAGTTGGAAACGAGCAGAAATAAATGGAATAAGCTCTCACCGTTTCAGCTCTTCGAGCGAAATAATGTATTCGACAAAAGTTTTATTCCCGTTCTGCTTCACCCAGTTAAAATGCTCGAAGGCTTCCGCTCTTTTATTTTCGGACAAAAATATTTCACCGATATAGGCGTGAGCTTCGGTTTGCGTATCGTTGTCAGTGGCGAGCGCGAGCAGTTCATCGGCGGTCATCTGTCCGTCGAAGTATTTTAATATCTGGGTGCTCCAGGCGCCCGGTTTGAGCAGTTTGAGCCAGTCTTTTAGAAAAGTGTCGGCGAGTTCGGTCTTGCCGGTCTTGCGGAGTGCGATATACCCGATCATGATCCCGTAGGGAGCGGTCTCTCCCTTAAGCCCGTTTCGTTTGAGATAGGTCACCGTGTCGCGGTAAGCATTTTCACCTTCGTTCTTGAAAAAATAAGACAACGCCCGACTCCGGTAGAGCTCGTCATTCAAATCGGGATCGAGTTCGAGCGCCTTTGTGTCGTCCTCGATCGCGAGGTCGTACTTGCCGATTTCGGCGTACGCGAATCCGCGATTGCAGTAGGCGGGCGCATAGCCGGAATCGATACGGATCGCCGTGGTGTATTCGGCTATCGCCCGATCGAAAAGGCGCTGCTGATGATAAATCCATCCGCGACCGTTATAGGCTCTGGGAATATCCGGTTTTAGTTGAAGTGCCTTGTTATAGTCGGCGAGAGCTAGATCAAAGCGGCGTTTGAGATCGTACGCGGCTCCGCGTTCGACGTAGGCTTCGGCATAGTTCGGGTTGAGTTGGATCGCTTTGTTATAGTCGGCAAGTGCCATCTCGGAGCATCCTTCAGAGCAGCGCAATAAACCGCGGTTTAAATAAGCAGGAGCGGCGTTGGGAGAATCTCCGTAAAGTTGGATGGCTTTTTCAAAATCTTCGAGCGCCAGCTTGGTATTGCCCATTCTACGATACGTAAATCCGCGATTGTTGTACACATCCGCAACATCAGGTTTTAGTTGGATCGTTTTATTAAAATCGGCAAGTGACTGCTCGAAATTGCCCTTTTCGCCATTAACGATTCCGCGAAAATAGTAGGCGGGTGCTAAGTCGGGTTTTAGCTCGATCGCTTTATTAAGATCAGCTAACGCTAAATCGTTCAGCCTCTTCTTACGATAGGCGGTTCCGCGATCTAAATAGGCTCCGAAATAGGTCGGGTCCAACTCGATCACTTTCGTGAAGTTGGTAATCCGACAGTCGTAGTCAGTCTCCGCACATGCGCGACCGGCATTGATAGCGTTTTTTAACGCTGGCGATTGCGCGCTGCCTGCGCTGGCGAAAACGAGCAGACAAACTAAAACGAGTGAAAATCGACATTTAGACGTAAAAAAATATTTCATATGTTTTAACTCTGACCGGTGATGTTGGGAACGAGGAATCATAACAAACAGTTTGGTGAATAGCAATAAAAATGCTGATCGGTAGTAGAAAACAAGCAATAATAAAGCCAAGGCAAGTTTTCCCCAACAATGTATTAGTAAAGCGTCAGTTGAGCGAAATTTTGCTTGCTTTTTGAATGCCGGTTTTCTCAATTATCCAGTTAAACAGACTTTCAATGAGGTGGCGAAATTTACTGAGTCAACCCTGAGATTTTTGTTACCCTCTTTCTTATTTCAATAAACCTCTTTTCCACTTCCAACTCATTGACCGTCAATTATCTCGAAAGGCGCGGGTTATTTTGTTCGTGGAATTTAGAGCCTTAAAATTTTAACGGCGGGACACTCTACCCCCGAAGAGTACCCCGCCGCTTTCCGAATCCTTTGAGAGCCTCAAGGAAAACGGAAACTTAAATTTTCAATTAATCAGCAAATTATTCGTCAAGCGTCCAATAATAAAGCCGCCCGGACCAATGCCAATAGGAATATTTATCTTTGGTGTGCTGAACTTCAAAACTAAAAATACCGCGCATTGATCCATTGCCTTCGATCGTTTCGTAAAGTTTTTTAGTTTCGGCGTTTTTCAATACGTAGATTTTTAGCTCATCCGTATCGTCAAATATGTAAAACGAGTAATAATTCTCACAATCGGCAGCATAAAAACCTTTACACCCTTTCGCGATGCGAATTCTTGCACTAATTTGATAAATTGCGGCAAGTTTGGTTGCTTCCGCCATCTTCTTGATCGGTGTTCCGTCGCGGGTTGGCTTTTTTGCTTCCGGCAAAACAGTCGGCATAAATGTCGGTTTGGAATCGATGATAGGTTTCGGAGGTGTCTTCTTAAACGTGCAAATTCGGGTTTGTGTAAATCCCTGCTCTTTCAGCTCAGCATCTGTGAAAATTGAAACTCTGTTTTCCGGCTCGACCTTTTCAGCTTCTTCGCACTTCACCGGATAAGCTCGTTTGTTAGATTTGTCACCAATGTATTTTACATCTTGACCGAAAGCCGAAAAATTAAGAATCAATATGATTAATAGAAATTTCATTTTGTAACTCTTAATAGCGGATAAAGAAACGCTAATCTTTGCCGTTCCGTAAATAAATTTCGCGCGAATCTTGAACGCCTATGTTCGTCTAAAAATCACAATCATCTTCTCGGTGCCCTTCTCATGTAGGGCGCAACATAAGTCCCGTTTCTTCGCGTATAACCTCTGACATAAACTGTTTTCGGACCATAATCGTAAGTTTTTGGGTTTGAAGGAACTGAATAAGAGTTTGTTGTATCCGGATAATTTGTAGTTGATAAATCAGGCGAAGGAAGAGTCTTTAAATAATTTGTAGTTGGAACCGGGGCAGATATCTCCTCATTGTTTACATATCGGATTGTATTGCCGTGCATCCATCCTTTTGAATTACCGTAGCCCACAAAAAACCAAGCCCCTTTTTGCTTAATGACATTAATGCTTGAGCCTACTGGAATAGTCTGAAGAATTCCGGCTGTTTCGTCCGGCGCATTACGAAGATTTGCGTTTTCCGTGATAACCGCAGCAGACTTAAAAGAAACTTTTTTGACCGGCTCGGATACATTTAATAACGCTCTTGGAGTCGGTGCTGGAATTGTTGGTGTGGTTGTCGGGGCTAAACTATAAGGTGATGTTGGGTTATTCTGTGAATAATTTGATTTTGGTGCAAAAGCGGAGATCAACGCACTTAAAAATATTAAACCTAAAAATCCAACGCCTAAAACTCCTCCAATAACGAGTAAAATTGGAGCTGTATTATCAATTGGCTTCCGGGCAATCCGTTGCAGATTAGGATTATAAACATCACCGCAGTTTCTACAAGTTCTGTTTTCTGGATAATTTTGAGAATAACAGGTTTTGCAGTACCAATGCAGTAATCCGGTTTGTTCGGCTCGGGCTTGTATTAATCTCGGGTTTTCGCGACCACACATTTCACAGTACCCACTGTCGGGTAGATTTATCATCGAGCACTTAGAACACGTCCAGCAAGTTTCGGTCGGTTTGTAAAGAACCTGATTTTGATTAGAATTTTGTTCAAAGCGCTGAGTTTTAGTTTGATATGAAATTCCTGTTCCGGGAACGGAAATAGATTGTTTGACTCCCTTTTTACTAACATTCGTTTTGAAAAAATCTTTGCCGAATGTCGCACTGGTAAATCCACGCTTGCCAAAATTCAAACGAATACCAGGCAAAAGTTTGACACTCTTTCTGAATCGCCAACCCATAAAACACTCCTCATATTGAGATTTCCGCCTTGATAATTTCTTCCCGTGTTCTTACAAATCAAAAGGAATTCGCCAATAGTGACGATAAAGCTTACTTGGGAGAGAAAGACGTTTTTGATTGCCTGTAATATATCAGCGTTCCGGGAAAAATTGCAACATTTTTTTTAGGTGATCGTGAATTTATGGTAAATGTTTAGAGCATTCGCTTCACACTAAATAGATCATAAATGGATTATTCTTTTGTATTTAATATTGTTTCTGCGGTATGATCTAAATTAAGTTTTTAGGTAACAATCCAATCCTATCTACTTCTCAATCCAATTTAAACCATCAAATTTCGCACGTCCGGTTGGCAGATTCTGTAGGGGTCAGCTCCTGAAAGGAAGAACTGTGCTTTGAGGCGCATTTACAATCGAACGAGACGAATTAGTGAACCAGGGAATTCAAATGAAAAACAACAAAAACTCAACTTTATTTTCGACCCTTTGGCTGATCATTCTCACCGTTTTAGTCGGCACCGGCGCGGCATCCGCCCAAATTGTCACCCATAAGCGCGAAATCAAGCTGCCGGATCGCCTTCTGAATGTGCCTCAACTGGCTTTAAATGATTCGGGTCTGGGCGCGACCGATCTCGATCAAACGGAGCAAATGTTTGCCTGGAAGCAGCGGTTTATCGTCATGCCCAACCGGCTTTACGCGATGGAGGAAAACGGGGACGGCACGGCTCGCTACGGCGGCGTCAGGCAATCGGATGTTCAATCAACTCTCGGCGCCGTCGTCGAGCGCCACATCAATACCAACAGTTTGTTTCCGAATGAAGTGTCTCTTTTCGGCATGATCGGCGCCGGTAACCGTTACAACCTGATATCTCATCAGGGACAGACAAAGGATCGGTGGACGACGGGATTGCCGACGGCGCG
>DATLOR010000087.1:0-10305 GCA_035536135.1 Pyrinomonadaceae bacterium
CAACCGGATGCCGACGACTTCGACGAAAGATTTATCGCGTATCTACAAGAAACTAAAAAGTTTTACCGAACCGATGCGCGAGGTCGAGCCGAATATTTTCGTGATGAATCCGCTCGCGATTCCGGCTTACGGAAGCAAAGCGATCGTCGCGCTCAATCAAAAATTTCTGATGCGGCAGGTCAAAAGCGCGATGAAAAAGCTCGGAATGAAAAACGTCATCAATATGGTTTTCAATCCGGCGGCGGGAATGATCGCGGGACATTTGGGCGAAACGGAGCAGATTTATTACTGCGTTGACGAATACACGGCTTTTACGGGCGTTTCGGCGGGTTTGAAGGAAATTGAAGAAGATTTATTTCGCAAAAGTGATTTCGTCGTCGTTTCGGCGGAAACCTTGCTCGAATCAAAGAAAAAATTTAATGAAAAGACGTTTCTAATCCGCCACGGCGTTGATTTTAATCATTTTCGAAAGGCGCTCGACGCGGCGACAAAAATTCCCGATGAAATTGCGAATCTGCCGCGCCCGATCATCGGTTTTCACGGACTGCTCGCGGATTGGGTTGATTTCGAGCTTTTGAAAAAAATCGCCGAACATTTTAAAAACGGTTCGGTTGTTTTGATCGGAAAAATCACGTTCGACGCCGAGAAAAAGATAAAAATTCTCGAGGATATTCCGAATGTTCATTTCCTCGGACGCAAGCCTTATGATGAATTACCAAGCTATTGCAAAGGCTTTGACGTGGCGCTTAACCCGTTTGTGATGAATGAATTAACGCGCAATGTCAACCCTTTGAAAGTGCGCGAATATCTGGCGGCGGGGCTTGAGGTCGTTTCAACCGATATTCAGGAAGTGCGCGTTTTGCCGCATTGTTTGATCGGCTGCACCGACGCGGATTTTATCGCCAAGATCGAAGAAATTCTGCAAAACCCGAAACCGCGCGAGGAAGTTTCCGACGCGATCCGGCATGAAAGCTGGGACGCGAAAGTTGACGAACTGCGCGCGATAATGCGAAAAGTTAAAGAGTGAAAAAAGCAAAAAGCGAAAGAAAATTGAGCAGAAGTTTTAAGGTGACAAGCTTTATTCTTCTGCTTTTTTTAGTTTGGCTTTTTCTCGCGCCGTTTCTGGCGGAAAGATTGATCATCGAAAAACCGCTCGAAAAAGCCGATGCGATTATCGTTCTTGCAGGCGCGCATACCTACGTCGAACGCACGCAAAAAGCGGCGGAGCTTTTTAAGAAAGGCATTGCGCCGCGCATTTTTCTAACCGACGACGGCGAGCAGGCGGGCTGGTCGCGCGTTGAGCAAAGAAATCCGCCGTTTGTCGAGCTGGCGCGAAAATCGCTGATCGCAAACGGCGTTGCGGCAGAAAACATCGAGATTCTCGAGCCGCAGGTAACAGGCACGATCTACGAAGCGCGGATCTTATCGGAGAAGGCAAAATCCGCGAATCTAAAGTCGCTTTTGATCGTCACTTCTGCGTATCATACGCGCCGCGCCTTTTCGACTTTTGAGCGCGTTTTTGCCGAAAATAATCAGTCGATCGAGCTCGGAATCACGTCGCCGCCGACGGGCGAACAAACGCCGCCGCCCTTTAATTGGTGGCTCTCAAAATTCGGCTGGCAAATTGTTGCGGGCGAATATGTGAAATCTTTTGGCTATTGGGTGTATTATTAGGTAAATTACAGATTATAGATTTCAAATTTCAGATTTAAGACAAAAGAATGAAACGTCTTGAAAGACCGAATTGGCGAAAGAATCATCAGCGCGGACGCAGGTTTTGGCTTGTTTTGCTGGTCGGATTTTTGCTCATTCCTTTAACGATCGGCGGATATTTTTTAGGCGGAAATTTAATTGCCGAATCGAAGATCGCGATCAACGGTTCGACAATTACCGTTCGTGCGGGCGGCGATCTGCAATCTGCGCTCGACCGTGCCAAAGCGGGCGATACGATCGTTTTGCAGGCGGGCGCAAATTTCGTCGGTTCTTTTACGCTGCCGAATAAAGCGGGAAGTGAATTTATCACGATTCAATCTTCGGAGCTCGCCAAATTACCGAAAGACGGTGTTCGGGTGAGTCCGGCAGATGCGGCGCAGATGCCGAAAATCCTGAGTCCGGGCGGCGGCATCCCGGCAATCAAAACCGCGCCGAACGCGCATCATTACCGCTTTGTCGGAATCGAATTTGCGCCCGGCGGCGCGGATTATGTCTATAATCTCATCGCGCTCGGTTCGGACTCGCAGAAAGCGGAAGAAATGCCGAAAACTTTCGAGATCGACCGCTGCTATATTCATCCGAACCCGAAAGGCAAAACGCGGCGCGGAATCGCTTTGAACAGCGCGGACACGGTGATCAAAAACAGCTATATCGCGGGTTTTGCGTATCGCGAGGAAGAAACTCAGGCAATCGCGGGCTGGAACGGTTCGGGCGGTTACAAGATCATCAATAATTATCTCGAAGCGGGCGCGGAAAATCTGATTATCGGCGGCTCCGACCCGAGCATTAAAAATCTCGTGCCGACCGACATTGAAATCCGCAACAATCTGATGAGCAAACCGGCGGAATGGCGCGGCAAGGTGACGATAAAATGCACGTTCGAGTTGAAAAATGCACGGAATGTCCGCGTCATTGGCAATATTATCGAAAATAGTTTCGATGAAAATGCGGTGCGAATCACGATTCGCAATCAGGAAGGAAGCGCGCCCTGGAGCGTGATCGAAGATGTCGTTTTTCAAAACAATATCGTCCGCAACAGCGGCGGCGGCGTTAATTTTCTCGGCAAAGACGACCTTTACCCGAGCGGGGTAATGAAGCGCGTCGCGGTCGTCAACAATCTTTTTGAAAACATCGATTCGCAAAAATTCGGCGGCGACGGGCGTTTTGTCGTGATTTCAAACGGCGAGGACATTACGGTCGCGAACAATACGGTTTTTCACGACGGCAACGTGATCACGGCGCACGGCGACGCTTCAAAGCGGTTCGTTTTCCGCAATAATATTTTCTCGAACAACGCTTACGGCTTTGCGGGCGAAGGCGTGATCGGCAAGGGCGTTTTCGCCAAATATTTGTCCGATTCGACCGTTTCCGATAACGTCATCGTCAACGGGAAAAGCATTCCGAAAAGCGATATTTACGTGCCGCCGCGCAACGCGCTGGTTGACGGATTCGATGCGGTCGGCTTTGTCGGCTGGCAGACGGGAAATTATCGGCTCGCGCCGAACTCGAAATTTAAGGACAAGAAAATCGGTTGTGATATTGATGCTCTTGAAACTGAAATAAGGAAGGTACAGAAGAAATGAACGCAACGGTAAATTTTGAAGACATCAGAAAATGGGAATCGGTCGAGGTCGAACGAAGCGCGAGCGAAGCCCAAAAACGCGAAACGGAAGATTTGCGCCTGACGAAAGATATCGTCGAAAGATATTTGAATCCGCCGCCGGACACGCCTTACCAGCTCGAATATGCCTATCATCTTTTGGGCGATGTCCGAGGCAAAACCGTGCTGGATTACGGTTGCGGCGCGGGCGAAAACAGCGTTTTGATCGCCTCGCACGGTGCAGAACGGGTTATCGGCATTGATATTTCGCCCGAGCTTGTCGAGCTTGGACACCAGCGGCTCGCGCTTCACGGCTTTATTGAAAAGGCAGAGCTGCGCGTCGGTTCGGCGCACGAATTACCGCTCGAAGATGAATCGGTTGACGTGGTTTTCGGGATGGCGATTTTGCATCATCTCGATCTACAGCTTGCTTCAGATGAAGTTTTCCGCGTTTTGAAAAAAGGCGGACGGGCGATCTTTCTCGAACCGGTCAGAAATTCAAGATTCGTGCGGTTTGTCAGAAACCTGATTCCTTACGAGGCGCCGGACGTTTCGCCGTTTGAAAGACCTTTGACCGAAGCCGAACTCGAAAAATTCGCCGAACGGTTTCCCGGCTATCGAAGCCGCGCTTTTTCGATTCCGTTCGTTAATTTGATAAATGTTCTGGGTTTTCGGGAAAGTCTTCTGCACCGCGCCATTAGACTGGACGGAAAGATTCTGAAAGCCGCGCCGTTCCTGAAAAATTACGCCAGCGTGCGCGTCGTCGAAATGACTAAGTAAAGTAAAAAGTAAAAAGGCAAAAATTAAGAGCGTCTTGCGTGACTGTTAAATTTCAAGCAAGACGCTTTTTTTACTTTTTACTTTTTACTTTTATTCTTTTTTGCCCATTTGTTCGATCAGTTCGGTAAAGCGCGGATCGTCGCGAAGCGGGGCGAGACAGATGTCGTTTTGATAGAAAGTTTTGTTTTCGTTGCCGAGTTTGACGGCGCGGTTGAGCCATTTGAACGCCAGATCTTTTTCGCCGAGCTGCGAGTAGGCTTCGCCCGTCCAGTAAGCCATATCGTGGTCTGATTTTGCTAAAGCCAGAGCTTCTTCGCTGAGCTGCGCGCGAGCTTCATCTTTTCGCCCGACAACCGCCAGAAATGCCGCGAGAAGCGGACGGATTCCGTCCATTTGCGGATTTTCGGCGATCACTTTTTGAAGCATTGAAATCCCTTCTTCGCGGTCGCCGCGATGGAAAAGCGTGGCGGCGTGAAAGATCCGGAGCATCGGGTGATTCGGCTCGGCTTTGATGCCTTTCTGGATTTCCTTCATCGCGTCGTCAAAACGTTTTTGATAAATAAAGATCCGTGCGCGGTTATAAGCCGCAACGACCCGCGCCGCCGGATCGAGCCGCGCCAGTTTTTCAAAAGCCTTCAAAGATTGTTCGTATTCGCCGTCGAGCCGGTGCATAATGCCTTTGACAAAATAAAGCGGCGCTTCGTTTGGAAACTGCTCCTGCAAGATCTTTATTTCGGCGTGCGCTTTTTTCTTTTCGCCGCGCGCCATATAGATCATCACGGTCAAAACGCGCGCTTCCGTCACGTCGGGATCGTAGAAAAAGGCTTTCGTGAACGCGCTTTCCGCCAAAGTGTAATCTTCGGGTTCGCCCAAACCTTTTAAGAAACGGTTCGCGTAACACGCGCCCAGACCCGAATAAGCAAGCGCAAAATGCGGGTCCAGATCGATCGCGTGTTTGAAATTGTGAATTGCCGCTTCGCAATCGGCGTTCGAGACGGTACGGAAAATAAAACGTCCGAAATTGTCGCGCCCGCGCAGGTATTCTTCCCACGCTTCGGGATTATCGGTCGGTCGGCGACCGAGTTTTTCCTGCTCGTTTTCGGAAAGCTCGAGCCGTAAGCCGTCGAGAATGCGCTGCCCGATCATATCCTGCAAAGCGAGAATATCGCTTCCATGCGCATCGATGCGGTCGCTCCAGAGCATCTCGCCCGAAGCGACATCAAGCAGCTGCGCCGTCACGCGCAGACGCTCGCCCGAACGAATAAATCCGGCGGATAAAACGGCGTGAACGCGCAGTTCTTCGCCGGCTTCGCGCGGATCAACATTCAAACCGTGGTATTTGGCGATCACCGAACTCGGACGCACGACGAGCGATTTTAGCTGGGCAAGTTCGGTAATCACGGCATCCGCGAGCGCAAACTCGTAAAAATTCGATTCCTTGTCCTGATTCAAATTCTTGAACGGCAGAATCGCGATGCTTTTCTTTTCCTGTCCGGTCGCCGTCATCGATAGATCGGGCGAATATGTGTTGGAGATCGGCGGAACCGAACCCGACGATGACGTTCTGCCGGTCGAATTCTCCGAAGTTCCTTTTCCTGTGATCCAGTTCCAGGCGCGTTTCACCACATTATTATCGGCGTGGCGCGGCGCATAAATATCATTTTGAAAAACGGGCATACCTGAGATGTCCTGCAGGACGGCGCGAATATCGTCGCGCATCGTCGCAATGCGTTGATAACGGTCTTTGGGATTTTTCGCCAAAGCCTTGTCGATAATTAATTGAAGCTGCGGCGGAAGCGGCTCATTGGCGCGCATCTGTGCGAGCGGCTTCGGCGTGCCGTGCAAAACCTGATGGCGCACGTCAATCACCGTTTTGCCCTGAAAAGCCCAGATTCCGGTGAGCATTTCGTAAAGCAGAACGCCGGTCGAAAAAATATCGGCGCGATGATCGGCGCGTTCGCCTTTGGCTTGTTCGGGCGCGGCATAAGTTGCCGTTCCGTATGGAATCCCGACTTCGGTCAATTCGGCGCGGTCAATTCCGCGCGGCAGATCGTCGGGTTCATCCTGAAGAAGTTTTGCCAAGCCGAAATCGAGGACTTTAACCTGTCCTTCGCTCGTCACCATGATATTTCCCGCTTTTATATCGCGGTGAATGATGCCGCGCGAATGCGTGTAGGCAAGCGCGTCGCAGGTGTAAACGGCGATCGAAAGCGCGCTTTTCAGTTCGAGCGGACGACCGGCAACCAGTTGACGAACATTTTTGCCTTCAATATACTGCATCGCAATATAGTAAATTCCGTTGGCTTCGTGAAAATCGTAGATCGTGCAGATGTTCGGATGGTCAAGCTGCGAACAAAGCTGTGCCTCACGCTCAAAGCGTTTGAAGTTAGCTGTTTTAGCGGTAAGTTCCGGCGGCAGAACTTTGATGACAACGGTACGGTTCAGTTTCGTGTCGAGGGCTTTGTAAACCGTTCCTTGTCCGCCTGCGCCGAGTTTTTCCTGAATTAAATATTGGTTAATCTTCGAACCAATCATAAAAATTTCGGATTTTGATTTCAGATTTCAGATTGCAGATTTATAAAGTTTAATCCTGAAATCATTCCGAGTAAAGTTTGATATTATAATCGAATTTTCAAAATCCGCAATCCGCAATAATAAATCCTAAATTGAAGTGCCGGCAAACTGCCGGTTAATCGGGAATAATCGTTCAGCCGCGCGGCGGATTGCCCCAGCCCGAACCGATATATTCGCCGTTTTCGACGATACACGGCACAACCAGATCGCCGCCCGAATATTCCAGCATTTCCTTTTGCCTCAGCTTATCGTTCTGGGCATCGTATTCGATGAATTCTATGTGGTTTTCGTTGTAATAATCGCGGGCTTTCTGACAATAAGGGCAGCCCGGTTTAACATACATTACTAATGCCATCTTTCTCTCCTTGCGAAATTTAATTTCTAAAATTTCAAACGCATTTAAATTCTACCAAAATATAGATTTAAAGAAAAAAACGCGGTTGTCAATAATGACAACCACGCCAAAAATAGAAAGTATGGCTTATTTCTATTTACAAAACGGACATCGCAAACTTCAAAATCAATGCCCGAAACACTTATTTATTGCGGCAGAATTTTGCTTTTTGAAACAAAATAGCTTTTCAAACTTGAATTCAGCGGACGGATAAATTTCCCGAAAACGCCCGATTTTTTGTGCTTATTACCGAAAAACAGGTCGGGAGCGTAAAAATTTTCGAGATAATCAACCGCCGCGACCCGAAAACCGATGTCGCGCTTTAAGCGTTCGCTGACATACCATTTATGATCGACAATCCTTTCCCACAAATATTTTGCTTCTTTTTTCGGATAATCGGCGTTCAGGTATTTTTTTAGAAAAATCTGTTCTTCTGAGGGAATATCTTTCAAAACTTCATCTACTACGTAGTCCAATTGATAAAAAATCATATATAAAAACCTCCTTGTCTAATTAAAAAATATAATTGACGCGTATATTTGCTGCGGTTGATAAATTCTTTATTAACTTAAAGCGATTTCGGTCTTAAAAACTCGGTTCGTGCGATGATCTTGAAAAATTCCCGGACCGAATTTTTGAAACTGCTTCGGGGTTTGTTAAAAAAAATCGGCTCATAAAAATTTTCGACGTAATCGACCGCCGCCACGTGAAAACCGATATCGCGTTTGAGCCGTTCGCTGACATGCCACTTATGGTCGGCAATTCGTTCCGATAAATATTTCGCCTCCGTTTTTGAGAGATCCGCGCTTAAATATTTCCTGAGAAACGCTTGTTCCGGGGTCGGTGTATCTTTTAATACTTTTTCTACTGTGTAATCTAATTTATAAAAAACCATAATATAAAACCTTCTCGGTTCAATTACTAAAAAATCGTAATTGATTGATATAAATGCAGCCTATCTTTAATAAAGGCTATAATTAAGTATAATCAATTGAGAATAATGATTACCAACTCTTATTTTTCATCACGGTGATGAATCAGGTTAATGACTGTAAACTGTTAAAAGAATGGAACTTTGGCAACTTAGAACTTTTACCGCGATCGCCGAAACTTTGAATTTTACGAAGGCTTCGGAAAAACTTCATCTGACGCAATCGGCGGTCAGCCATCAGATGAAAGCACTCGAAGAAGAGCTCGGCGTACCGCTTTTTATCCGCGCCAAAAGCGGCGTGATCTTGACCGATGCGGGACGTGTCGCGCTCGAATATGCCGTGCGGATCTTGAACGAAGCCGAAGAAATGCGCGAAAAAGTTGCCGGACGCGAAAAAGCTTTAGCCGGAAGAGTACGCGTCGCGGCGGCAACGCAGGCTCTGGTTTATCTTTTCGCGCCGCTTTTTGAAGAATTTATGGACGCCTTCGAAGCGGTCGAACTCGTCTTTCGCACGACGGTTTCGACCGAACAAACCGTCGAAGACGTTCTCGAAGGCGTGGCGGATGTCGGTTTCGCGTCGCTCGCGGTCTATTCGCCGGTTTTGCAGGTGACCGAAATTTTCGATGATGAACTCGTTCTCGTCGTCGGCAAAAAACATCGCCTGGCGAAAGAAAAGGAAATTTCGATCAAAGAACTCGAAAAAGAACGCTGGATTTTGTTCGAGCGCGGCGCGTCGATTCGCCGTGCAAGCGATGATTTCTTCAAAAAAGTGAAAGTCGAACCCGAAATGGCGCTCGAATCGAACGACACGTATTTTATCAAACTGATGATCGAACACGGTTTAGGCGTTTCGCTGATGCCTTCGTGGGCGATTCGTGAAGAAACAAAGATCGGCAAGCTCGCGCCCGTTCGGATCAAAGGACACGAGCTGAAACGCTCGGTCGCGATGGTTTCGCTCAAAGGCGCGCAATCGGCGCCGATCCGCGCCTTTATCGAATTTATGCTCGAACAAAAAGAAAAATTACAAACTTCGGCATTGGACTAAAATTCTTCGAAAAGCGAAAATATCTTTCGATGAATCCTGAAGATTACAAAGACATTTTTGAGCCTTTCGACAAACTTGTCGAAATCGAGATCTGCGGCGCGCGGCGGGAAGTTCCCGAAAACAACTCACTCCTGCGCTGTTTTCAGTTTCTTTCGATGGAAACTATCTCCTACGGCGATTTTTGCTGGAACGGCGATTGTCTGAACTGCCAGGTTTGGATAGAAAAAGGCGAAAAGGAAAAAGCCCTGATCTCCTGCCGCACGAAAGTTGAGGAAGGTATGAAAATAATTCATCTGAGCGATGAAATAAAATTATAGCATTTCTTGACTTCTACTACTTTTGTCTGGTATAACAACAAAGTTCAATTCCTAAAATAAATTCGACAGTTTTTTCAAAATACAATATGAGAAAAGTAGCTTTTTTGCTTAGCAAATCGCTGTTTATAGCGGCGTTTCTGTTTTTTAACAGCTTTTCAGGTAACGCGCAGATTACCGAAACTTCTTTGCGGGGAATGGTTTCCGACAGTTCGGGAAACGTCATTGTCGCGTCGGCGGTGGTTGCGCAGAACGACGCCACGGCACAGATCAGCACGGCGACGACCAACGAGAACGGCGAGTTTGTTTTTCCGAGCCTGCCTTCGGGAAGCTACACGATTTTTGTCCGCGTGCCGGGTTTTAAGACCTACGAATTAAAAAGTTTGAAATTGAACGTCGGGCAGACGTCGGAATTGACCATAAAACTCGAAATCGGCGAAGTTTCCGCGACGATCCAGGTTGAAAGCAACGAAACTCTGACGCAGGTTTCAAACGAAGCGCGGGTTTCCGATACCTTTACGCGGCAATCGATCACCGAACTGCCGATTCCGCAGCGCGACGTTTTTGCTTTGTCGAAATTGAGCGCGGGCGCAACGGCGATCGCGGGCGCGGCAAATTCGACGAAACTGACGAATTCGCCGGTTGTGACGGTCAACGGCAATCGTTATCGCGGAAATAATTACGTGCTCGACGGCGCGTTGAACGTCAATGCGAACAACACGGGCGAACCGGCGATTGTCCCGTCGGTTGAAGTGATCGAGGAAGTCCAGGTGCAAACCTCGAACTTTTCCGCCGAATTCGGACGCGGCAACGGCTCGGTCGTCAATATGCGGACAAAATCGGGAACGAACGAATTTCGCGGACAGCTCTGGGAATATCACCGTAACGCGGCTTTGAACGCGCGAAATTTCTTCGCCGCACAGCGCGCTCCGCAGGTGTTTAATCAGTACGGCG
>DATLOR010000088.1:0-2766 GCA_035536135.1 Pyrinomonadaceae bacterium
GGTCGATCGCGGCACCGATTCGTCGCCGTAATCAATCCACCAATCAACTTGCTGTCTGTCTCCCATAATTTATAGACCAAAGCACCGGGCGATTTTGCTAAATAAAGATTCCTTAATGTTTTATATTTTGAAAGCCGCCCCTCTGTCAATTCCGACTTGCAAACTTTCAGCCCGCCGAATTTTACGTTATATTCTGCTTTAACTGCAATGACTTCAAACGATAACAACATAACGGAATTTACCAAAAAAGTACTGATCGTCGTCGGCGTGGTGTTGGCGGCGATTTTAATCACGCTTTTTATCTATTACACGATCGATGTCGTTCTGCTGCTTTTCGGCGCGGTTTTGCTGGCGATCTTCCTGCGCGGCTTGGCAGATTTGCTCAATCGTTATACCAACATTTCCGAAGGTTTGACGGTTTTGCTCGTGTCGGTTCTGCTCGTCGGAATTCTGGCGGGCGCGATCGCGCTTCTCGCGCCTTCGATTGCCGAACAGGTCAGGCATCTGCGCCAGGAATTGCCCGTTTCGGCACAAAAGGTCGGGAATTACATCTCACAATTCGGTTGGGGCAAAACGCTCATCGAACAACTTCCGAGTGCCGACGACATTATGAAAAAAGTCGATGCGGCAAGCGTTTTGTCGAGCGTCGGCGGATATTTTTCCTCAACGGTCGGCGCACTCGGGAACTTGTTCGTGATGATTTTGCTCGCGATTTATCTGGCAACCGAGCCGCGTTTTTATGCCAACGGGTTTACCAAACTTTTTCCCATAAAATCACGGCCGCGGGTTTTTGAGGTTTTGAGCGAGATCGGCACGACCTTGAGCTGGTGGCTGATCGGCAAGGTTGCTTCGATGATTTTTATCGGGCTCTTGACGTGGATCGGTTTATGGATTCTCGGCGTTCCGCTTTCGCTGACTTTGGGTTTAATTGCCGGACTTCTATCGTTTATCCCGAATTTCGGACCGATTCTTTCGGCAGTTCCGGCAATTCTGCTCGCTTTTATCGAAAGCCCGATCAGCGCGCTGTATGTTTTGATCCTGTTTGTCGTCGTGCAGATCATCGAATCGAATCTCGTGACGCCGTTTATCGAACGCCAAACGGTCGAGCTGCCGCCCGCGCTGACGGTTTTTGCACAGCTCGCGCTCAGCATTCTGATCGGCGGTGTCGGCTTGATTCTCGCAACGCCGCTGCTCGCGGTGATCGTCGTGCTCGTCCAGTCGGTTTACATCGAAGACGTGCTCGGCGACAAAAATACGGAAGTCAATGAAAATTTAGCGGAAAGCGGTGAAAATTTCGCTCAAGTCAGTGAAAATTCAGAAGAAAAAATTCAACTTAAAGCCGCGAAGCCGCGAAAACGCAAAACCATTGACAAGAAAGCCGAAGATACATTACCCGAATAAAATATCTTTAGCGTTTTCGCGTCGTTGTCTCTTTGCGTTAAAATCAATTCTTTATGATAGAACGCTACACTTTGCCCGAAATGGGCGCGATCTGGTCGCTCGAAAATAAATTCCAAAAATGGCTCGACGTGGAAATTGCCGTCTGCGAAGTTCACTTTGAGGACGGAATCATTCCCGCCGACGCGCTTGCGGAAATAAAATCAAAAGCCGCTTTCACGGTCGAACGCGTCAACGAGATCGAAAAAACGACCGATCACGACGTGATCGCTTTTACGACCAATCTCGCGGAAAATATCGGCGATGCGGCGCGTTTCGTTCATTACGGTTTAACGTCAAGCGATGTCGTGGACACGGCAAACGCGCTTCTTTTGAAAGAGGCGTGCGAAATTCTTCTGCCGAAAATCGACGCGCTTCTGGAAGTTTTGCGCCGCCGCGCGTTTGAATTTAAAGACACGCCGCAAATCGGGCGGACGCACGGAATTCACGCCGAACCGACAAGCTTTGGTCTGGTTTGGGCGTTGTGGTATTCGGAATTCAAACGCAACAAAGAGCGTCTGGAAAAAGCCAAAGAGATTGTCTCGGTCGGGAAAATTTCGGGCGCGGTCGGCGCGTTTGCGCACCTTGCGCCGGACGTTGAGGAAAGAGTTTGCGCGAAATTGGGCATTAAGGCGGCGGACGTTTCGACGCAGGTCATCCAGCGCGACCGTTATGCCGAATATCTCTGCACTCTGGCGATCATCGCTTCGAGTTTGGAAAAAATCGCGCTCCAGGTTCGCCACTGGCAGCGCACGGAAGTCCGCGAAGCGCAGGAAAAATTTAAAACGGGACAAAAAGGCTCAAGCGCGATGCCGCACAAACGCAACCCGATCTTGTCGGAAAGAATCTGCGGAATGGCGCGTACCGTGCGCGCCAACTCGATCGTCGGGCTCGAAAACGTCGCCTTATGGCACGAACGCGACATTTCGCATTCATCGGCGGAACGCATCGTTCTGCCCGATTCGTCTGCTGTGCTCGATTATATCTTGGCGAAAACGACTTCGCTTTTAGATAACCTCGTCGTTTATCCCGAAAATATGCTGAAGAATCTGAATTTGACGCGCGGGCTGGTTTTCAGCGGTCAGCTGCTTCTCGCGCTCACGCAAAAAGGCGTTTCGCGTGAAGACGCATACGTTTGGACACAGCGAAATGCGATGAAGGTTTGGGACGAAGGCGGCGAATATAAAGATTTGGTAATGCGCGACGCGGACATTTCTTCAAAACTTTCGAGTGAAGAAATTGCCCGCGTCTTTGATGTCAGACATTATTTGCGTAATGTCGAAAAAGTATTTGCGCGTGTTTTTGGCGAGTAGGTTAACCGTTCGCGAA
>DATLOR010000089.1:0-6008 GCA_035536135.1 Pyrinomonadaceae bacterium
AATCGATGTAGGGGCGACGGCTTGTCCTCGCCCGATGCGTCGGAAGACGCAAACTACGTTTCAATTATATTCAATATTGATTTACTCCGAAACGCATTTTCGCTTCGCTCAGCGGGCGACCACAAGGGATCGCCCCTACATTCGTTTTGAGACTATCTGCCGCCGAAAGTGTTGCACTGGCGCATATCGCCCGATTGCAAGCCTTTGGCAAACCAGCTCTGGCGTTCGCGCGACGAGCCGTGCGTAAAGGATTCGGGGACGACGTAGCCCTGCGAGCGTTTCTGGATCGTGTCGTCGCCGACCGACGATGCGGCGGTTAAGGCTTCCTCGTAATCGCCGGCTTCGATCAAGCCCTGCTGATTCGCGTAATACGCCCAAACGCCCGCGTAGCAATCGGCTTGGAGTTCGAGCGCGACGGATAATTGATTGCTGTTTCCCGCCGAATTAACTTTATCCATCGTCCCTAAAAGATTCTGAACGTGATGCCCGACCTCGTGCGCGATCACGTAGGCTTGCGCGAAATCGCCGGGGGCTTTGAATTCGTTTTTCAGTTCGCGGAAAAATCCGAAATCGAGATAGAGTTTCTGGTCGCCCGGACAATAGAACGGTCCGGTCGAAGAGCTCGCGTTGCCGCACGCCGATTGAACCTGGTCGGTAAAAAGCACGAGCTTCGGGTTAACATATTTGCGATTTGCCTGCTGCGGCAGAATTTTGCCCCAGACGTCTTCGGTGCTGCCGAGAACGGACGCGGCAAATTTTTTCTGGTCGTCGTTCGATTGCTGATTCTGCGGCTGCTGCCGCTGGGGCTGTTCGACCTGCGTCTGGTCGGGCAGATTTTCAAGCAGCTGGCGCGGGTCGATTCCGCAGACCAGTGCCGCGATCAGCACCACCAGCATTCCCAAACCGCCGCCGCCGAGCGCGATGCCTTTGCCGCCCATTCCGCGCACATCTTCGATATTTCCGCTCTCTCTGCCTCGTAACATTTTCCCACTCCCCCTTTTGCTAAACTGTTCAACCGAATTCTAACATTTTGTCTAAACAGACGTAAATCAATATCATTGAAAAATGAATCTAAACGATTGGAAAGAAAGCGGAAAATATTTCGAATCGGACGGCTTAAGCGTTTTTTATCATTTGACCGAAAAAGCGGATGAAGTTTTGCTCTGCCTGCACGGTTTTCCCGCCTCGTCGTTTGATTATCATAAAATCTGGAACGAGCTCGCGAAAGAGTTCGCGGTTCTGAGCTTCGATCTCGTCGGCTACGGATTTTCCGCAAAACCGCCCGGGTTTGATTACACGACCGCGGATCAGGTTGATGTTTTGCAGAAACTGCTCGAACATCTGGAAATAAGGCGCGTTCACATTCTCGCGCACGATTACGGCAATACGATCACGCAGGAACTTCTGGCGCGCGACTCAGAAAAACGCTTGAACTTTTCGATTCTCTCGATTTGTATGCTCAACGGCGCGCTTTTTCCCGAAACGCACCGCCCGATCCTCGCGCAGAAAATCCTGATCAGCCCGCTCGGCTTTCTTTTCGGCAAACTGATTTCCGACAGGGTTTTCAAAAGAAGCCTGGCTTCCGTGTTCGGCGCAAACACGCAGCCGACCGCCGCGGAATTGGAAGATTTCGCTTATCTCTTTAAATACAACAAAGGCAAGCGGATCGCGCACAAATTGATTCGCTATATGACGGAACGCGCCAAATTCCGGGCGCGCTGGACGGGCGCGCTCGAAACGATGAAACCGCCCTTTCGGATGATCAACGGCTCAGCCGATAAAGTTTCGGGCGCGCATCTCGTGAAAAGATTCCGCGAAGTCGTTCCCTTTCAGACAGACCTTATCGAACTCGAAAATATCGGGCATTTTCCGCACCTCGAAGCGCCCGAAATTGTTCTGGATAAATTTTTTGAATTTCAGCATAAAAATCGTTAAAAACAGGAACGCTTTATTTTTTGGTGGTTTTGCCCGTTCGCCAACTGAAAATCATTTGTAAAACACCAATTTTATTAGATTTAGCGCTCTTTTTTGTCGTAAAAATCTTGACACGGCGGGATTTGGTCTTTATCATCAGTAAAAGCCAATAAAGTTAGTTCTTTCAATATTTTCGACGAGGGAGGAGAAGAAAATGATTAAACTCGACATCGTTAATCGTGTCGCGGACAAAACAGGTGTTCCGAAACAAAAAGCCGAACAGGTCGTAGATTCGCTTTTTAACGCAATGAAGGACGCATTGGCAAAGGGGAAACGCATCGAACTCAGAGGGTTCGGAGTTTTCGTGGTGAAAGCACGCAAACGCGGTGTCGGACGCAATCCGCGCACCGGTATGGAAGTTCCGATTCCGTCGGGCAAAACCATTCGTTTCAAACCGGGCAAAGATTTACAAGCCAAAGCCGTCAAGAAATAGGGTTTTACTTAAAATTCACCCCATTAATCATTGTGAATCGTAAGTCGCAAGATGCTAGAATTATATTTGCGATTTACGATTTTTTATTTGTTCCTTAATGTCTCAAGATTTAAATACGACTGCCAACGCTCTTTTCAGCCGCTGCGAGGCGATGCGCCCGAGCGCTAAAACCTGGGCAAAACATATCGCCTTACTGCTTCTGACCTTCTGCACCGTGACGATCGCGGGAAGTATCTATCCTTTCGGAACGATTCTAATTTTCCCCGACGCCGACCCGCAAACGGCTTCGGAAGTTTTCAGTTTTCTGCTCGCCTTGCCTGCGGAATATTATCATCTGATCGCCGGCACGATTTATGCCCTCTTTCACGACGCCGCAGTTCTGCGGCACGGACTGAGCTTTTCGCTCTCGCTGCTGTTTATCCTGACTTCGCACGAGATGGGACATTATGTGGCGTGCCGTCTTTACGGCGTTGACGCGACCTTGCCGTTTTTTATCCCGACTCCGCCGATGATCGGACCCGCCGGAACGTTCGGAGCGTTTATCAAGATCGTTTCGCCCCTGCCGTCGCGCCGCGCAACTTTCGACATCGGCGTTGCCGGACCGATCGCGGGCTTTATCGCGCTGATTCCGGTGGCGATCATCGGACTTCTGACGATGGAGCAGGTGACGCCCGACAAAATGGCGGCGGCGCAAAGCGGCTTATATTTTTCCGACCCGCTGCTGACGCAGATCTTAGCTTATATTTTCGGCGTCAACCTGAATCTGAGTTTTATGAACGCCTTTACATCGGCGGCGTGGATCGGACTTCTGGTCACTTCCTTAAACCTAATTCCGTCGGGACAGCTCGACGGCGGACACGCGATCTATGCGGTTTTCGGCGAGCGGGTTCATTACTGGACCGGCAGAATCGCTTTCGCCGTGATGGTCGTGCTGTCAATTTCGGGATTTTATTTTTACAACAGTCCGAGCGGCTTGTTGTTCGCGATCATCCTCGGAATAATGATGCGGATTCGCCATCCCGAACCGCTCGATAACGCGCCGCTTGACCCAAAACGCAAAATCGTGGCATTTTTAACCCTGCTGATTTTTATTCTGTGTTTTACGCCGTTTCCGATCCAGATTCGGTAATAAGTCTCAAGTCCCAAGTCCCAAAAGTCTCAAGTCGGAATGGTTTTTAACTTGGGACTTTTGAGACTTGGGACTTGAGATTTATGAAAAGCGGAAACAAATCGAAAAATTTTAACGTAACAATTATCGCTACCCGCGTTTTAACAAACTAATATTCAGGAGAAAATATGTTTAAGTATCTGTTCTGCTTGACACTAATTTTGACAACATTTTTAACGATTTCAGCCCAACAGCCAGCGCTTGTTGACCGCGAACTATTTTTCGGAAATCCAGAGATCGCCGGTTCACAACTCTCGCCCGACGGCAAATTTATTTCTTTTATCAAACCTCTGAACGGCGTTCGCAATATTTTCGTCAAAGGCATTAACGACCCTTTTACCGCCGCCAAAGCCGTAACAAACGAAACCAAACGCCCGATTCCGAGCTATTTCTGGAGCCAGGACGGTAAATATATTTTGTTTGTCAAGGACAATGACGGCGACGAAAACTTTAATGTTTACGCGGTCAATCCTTCGGAAGCCGCCGCCGATAAAATTCCTTCGCCGCGGAATCTGACCGAAGGCACAAAGGTGCGCGCTTTTATTCAAAACGTCCCGCGCGCCGAACCCGACACGATCTATGTCGGACTGAACGACCGCGATCCGGCGTGGCACGACCTTTATAAAGTTTCGATTTCGACGGGGCAAAAAACTCTGATTCGGAAAAATACCGACCGCCTGCAAAGCTTTATTTTCGATAATGCCGGTAAACTGCGGCTCGCGTCGCGCTCCGCCGAAAACGGCGACTCGGAGCTGATGCGCGTCGAAGACGACGGTAAATTCACGAAAATCTACGATTGCAACTGGCGTGAATCATGCGGAGCGGTTCGTTTTCATAAAGACAACAAGCGTGTTTTTCTGGAAACCAACAAGGGCGACCGCGATTTGATCCAGCTCGTGCTGTTTGACCCCGTAACCTTGAAGGAAGAATTGGTCGAACAGGACCCCGAAAAACGCGTTGATTTCGGCAGCGCTTATTTTTCCGACGCCACGGACGAACTGGTTTTGACGACCTATGAAGACGACAAACCGCGTGTTTATTTCAAAGACAAATCGTTTGAAAAAGATTACAACGACATCAAGAAAAAACTCGGCGGAACGCGTGAAATAAACTTCCAGTCAAATACAAAAGACGAGCAAAAATGGATCGTCGTCTCATACAGCGACATTGATCCCGGAACGGTCTGGCTTTTCGACCGCAAGACAAAAAATCTTTCGACGCTCTACGTCGTCCGCGAAAAAATTCCGCGCGAAGCGATGTCCGAGATGAAGGCGATTCGCTATAAATCTTCGGACGGGCTCGAAATTCCCGCTTACCTGACTTTGCCGAAGGGAGCGGAAGCCAAAAATCTGCCGCTCGTCGTTTTCCCGCACGGCGGACCGTGGGGCAGAGATTCGTGGGGCTTCAGCGGTTTCGCGCAGCTTCTGGCAAATCGCGGCTACGCCGTTTTAATGCCGAATTTCCGCGCTTCGACCGGCTACGGCAAAAAGTTTCTGAACGCCGGCAACAAGCAATGGGGCGATTTGATGCAGGACGACATTACCTGGGGCGTGAAATATCTCGTCGCGCAGGGCATCGTTGACGGCAAACGCGTCGGCATTATGGGCGGAAGTTACGGCGGTTACGCGACGCTCGCGGGCGTTACGTTCACGCCCGACGTTTACGCGGCGGCGGTCGCGATCGTTGCGCCGTCAAACCTGAATACGCTGCTCGGCTCGATTCCGCCGTATTGGGAAGCCGGGCGCAAACTCTTTTACGAAAGAATGGGCGACCCGAACACGCCCGAAGGCAAAGCCCAGCTCGACCGTCAATCGCCGCTGAACAGCGTTGATAAAATCAAAACGCCGCTGATGATCGTGCAGGGCGCCAATGATCCGCGCGTTAATAAAAAAGAAGCCGATCAGATCGTCGTCGCCCTGCGCGAACGAAATTATCCGGTCGAATATCTGCTTGCGCCTGACGAAGGACACGGTTTTCAGCGTCCCATCAACAATCTGGCAATGGTCATGTCGGTCGAAAAGTTTTTGGCAAAACATCTCGGCGGACGTTTTCAGGAAGGCGGATCGCCCGAATCCGTTCAGCGTCTGAAGGAAATTACGGTTGATGTCAAAACCGTGACACTCGCGAAAAAAGTTGATGCGAACGTCAAAGCGGCGGTTGATGTCAGCGGGAAATGGACGATGCTTGCCGATGCCAACGGACAAATCTTATCGATTGCTCTGGATTTAAAACAAACCGGCGATAATTTCAACGGAACAATGTCGTCACAGCTCGGCGGCGGTTCGGTCGAAAACGGTAAGGTCAGCGGAAATGCGGTCGCGGGAACGGCAAAAGTCAGCGTGAACGGTCAAACGGTTGACCTGAAAATTGACGGAACGGTTGAAGGCGATAAGATGAAAGGCACACTCGACAGCGCTTTCGGATTGATTCCTT
>DATLOR010000090.1:0-37964 GCA_035536135.1 Pyrinomonadaceae bacterium
GGTCGGCTGGTTATACCACGAGCTCCACGATCTGCCCTGATTGAGCGAGATGATCGCGCCCTGGTCGCTGCCGAGCATGATGATGTCGGAATTGTCCGGGTTGATCCAGATGTTCTGATAATCGTCACCGCCGGGCGCGCCGCGAAAAGCCGTCCACGTTTTGCCCGCATCGGTTGATTTCCACGTAACGATGCTCGCCACGTAAAGAATGTCGGCATTGTGCGGGTCAAACTGGATATCGCCCAAATCGCCGGACGCGATGCGATCGGTCGGACGCGCGGCGGTCTCAATAAAATTCCATGATTCGCCCGCATCTTCGGAACGGTAAAATTTTGTGTCCTGCGGGGTTCGGACAGCCGCGAAAAGCCGTTTCGGATTGCTCGGCGCAACTGCCAGACTTGCCTGCGTGATCCCGTCCGGCAAGCCTTTTTGCAGCTGATTCCATGTTTTACCGCCGTCGGTTGATTTATAAATGCCGCCGCCGGTGCCGTCGAACTTTCCGTTTTCCCACGGGAATTCACGCGATTCCCAGAGCGATGCGTAAACGATCTGCGCGTTCGTCGGGTCAAAAAGAACGTCCCACGCACCCGTGTTTTCGTCTTTGCCGAGAACTTTTTCGAAACTTTGACCGCCGTTCGTCGAGCGGTAAACGCCGCGTTCCGCGTTTGCGCCGTAGGGATGACCTCCGACGGCGACGAGCAGTTTATTTTCGTCCTTCGGGTCAACGGCGATTTCCGAGATCTGCTGTGCGTCGCGCAGATCCGCGAGATGCGTCCACGTCCGTCCGGCGTCGGTTGATTTGTAAATGCCGTCGCCGATCGACAGATCGGGGCGATGCAGACTTTCGCCGCTGCCGACGTAGATCACATTCGGATTGGAAACCGCGACGGCAATTGCGCCGATCGAACCGGTCGGCTGGTCGTCAAAGATCGGAAACCAGACGCGTCCGGCATCGGTCGTCTTCCAAACGCCGCCGTTATTCTGCGCCATATAAAAAACGTTCGGCTGGCTCGGCACACCCGAAACGGCACGCGTTCGACCGCCGCGAAACGGACCGATATTGCGCCAGTGCAGTGACTGTTTGAAATTCTCGTTAATGAGCTGCGCCGGAACGGTTATTTGAACGGTCAAAACAAAGATTGAAACAAACGCGGCGACAATGAATTTTTTCAGCATAATAAACACGACAAAAGGTTTCTCGGATTCAGGATTTTCCGCTTAGAATTTAAGCGGCTTTTAAAGTTTGAACAAAAAACGGCAAATCTGAAAAAAACTATACGCCGAATCGCGCCGTTTGTTAAATAAGGGCGCGACTCGGCGTATAGTTTAAGACCATTTAACAGAAATTCCTCGTTTCGACAATGAATTTTAGTTTTTTTCGCGTTCCATCAGTTCGATGAATCGTTTGAAAAGATACTCGGAATCGTGCGGTCCGGGCGCGCTTTCCGGGTGATACTGCACGGAGAAAATCGGCAAAGTTTTATGCTGAAGTCCGGCAACGGTCTGGTCGTTGAGATTGACGTGCGTGATTTCGACCGTATCGGGCAAAGATTTGGCTTCGACCGCAAAACCGTGATTATGCGAAGCGATTTCGACCTTGCCGGTCGTCAGATCCATGATCGGCTGGTTGCCGCCGCGGTGTCCGAACTTGAGTTTGTAGGTTTCGCCGCCGAAAACCTGTCCGATTATTTGATGACCGAGACAGATTCCGAACATCGGTACATCTTTTTCGGTCAGTTTTTTAATTTCCGCGACGACCGTTTTCATCGAAGCCGGATCGCCCGGACCGTTCGAGAGAAAAATTCCGTCAGGCTTCATCGCCAGAACCTCGTCGGCAGAAGTTTCCGCCGGAACGACCGTAATGCGGCAGCCGAATTTCGCGAACTCGCGCAAGCTGTTTGTTTTCACGCCGAAATCATACGCGACGACGTGAAATTTTTGTTCGTTGTCCGCCGGGTAATCGAAACTTTCGTCGATCGTGACCGTGCTCGCAAGCTCGCGATTGTTCATTTCGGGCGAGGCGAGAACTTTTTCCAAAAGACTTTTTTCGTTCAGATCAACGGTCGAGATACAAGACCGCATCGCGCCTTTGTCGCGGATATGACGTACCAGTGCGCGCGTGTCGATATGTTCGATGCCGACGATCTTGTGGCGTTTCAGATAAGAATCGAGCGTTTCGGTCGAACGCCAGTTCGAAGCGATCCGGCTTGCTTCGCGAACGACGAAGCCTTCGACCCACGGTCGGCGCGATTCGGTGTCTTCTTCGTTCACGCCGTAATTTCCGATCAGCGGATAGGTCATGCAGACAATTTGTCCGGCGTAGGAAGGATCGGTCAGAATCTCCTGATAGCCCGACATCGAAGTGTTAAAAACTATTTCGCCGAAACTTTCGCCTTCCGCGCCAAAAGACGCACCGCGAAAGGTGCGTCCGTCTTCAAGAACCAAAATCGCTTTTTTTGCTAAATTCATCTCGTATTGTCGTTGTCGTCCGAATCGCTGTCGGCGCGGTAATCTTCAGTTTCCTTCTGTGGTTCGATGTTGTATTTGCCGTGCTGCAGGAATCCGATACTCGACGGCGACCAGTAGCGGAAAAATGCCTTCCCGTAGATATATTTTTCGGGAACCAAACCCCAATAACGCGAGTCGGAAGAATTGTCGCGGTTATCGCCCATCACGAAATAATGATGCTTTTCGACTTTTTTCGGAGGAAATGTCGGCATCGCTTTGTTATGTTCCGTGTCGAGATAAGTTTCGTTTAATTCCTGACCGTCAATATAAATTCTGCCGTTGCGGATTTCGACCGTTTCGTCCGGCAAACCGATCACACGTTTGACGTAGGATTTATCGGGATCGTTCGGAAACCAGAAAACGACGATGTCGCCGCGTTCGATATGTCCCCAGCTGACGCTTTGAAATTTATAATAGATCAGTTTGTTGACCAGCAGACGCTCACCGTCGTGCAGCTGCGGAACCATCGAAGTTCCTTCAACGACCACGGGCTGCGCAACAAAAACGCCGAAAAGTATGAAAACGATGATGATTAAAAAAACGTCACGAAGGAGCTTGAGGCTTTCCGACCAGATTCCCTGCCGGGATTCGCGTTTTAATTGCTGAACTTCGATGTCGCGGTCATCGTCGGCGGAAACAAATCCGAAGTCGTATTGGTTTTTTCTCTGAAAATCGAACATAATTTAACTGCTTTGATGCAATTTTTTGAGGCTTTTATCTGAAGAAAACTTCTTCACCGCAAATAAAAATTATCGGCTTTTTATTTTGTTTGTCAAAAGAAAATCAATAAAGATTGATAGTTCATGGATTTATTCGACTTTTTTGATGCGATGAAAGCGATTCATCAATAGATAAAACACTTTTATCAGCTGATAAAAGTGTTTCATCAGCTGATAAAAATCTTTCATTGCCCGATAAATATTGGATATGAACGAAAATATACGCAAATTGTTTCCCGTTACGGAAAAATATACATATTTAAACAGCGCGGCGGTTTCGCCGATGCCGCAACCTGCGGTCGAAGCCGTTTTATCGCAGTTAAAGGACGTTTCGGCAAACGGCACGACGAATTATCTCGAATGGATCGCGACCAAAGACCGCGCCCGCGGTTTGATCGCCGAAATGCTTAATGTCAGAGCCGATCAAATCGCGTTTATGCGGAATACTTCCGACGGCTTTGCGACCGTCGCCAACGGTTTGCCGTGGAAAAAAGGCGATAACATCGTCAGCTTCGAGCACGAATTTCCCGCGAATTTTTACGCCTGGAGAATGGTCAGAGACCGTTTCGGCGTTGAACTCAGGCTGTGTCCCGAACAGGGCGGGCGGATCGATCTGGACGAGCTTTTAGCGTTGATCGATGAAAACACGCGTCTTGTTTCGATCAGCGCGGTGCAGTTTGCGTCGGGTTTTCGCGCCGACCTGGCGCGAATCGGCGAAGCGGCGCACGCCGTTGACGCGCTTTTTGCGGTTGATATCATTCAGGGATTCGGCGCGATGGCGTTCGATCTGCCTGCTGAGGGCGTTGACATCGCTGCGGGCGCAAGCCACAAATGGCTTTTCTCGCCCGAAGGCTGCGGGATGCTCTACCTGTCGGATAAAGCGCGGGAACGCGTCGAGCCGACGCTCGTCGGCTGGATCAGCGTCGAAACGCCGTGGGATTTTGCGGATACCGAACAGCCTTTTAAATCGACCGCGCTCGCCTGGGAATCGGGCACCGGAACGTCGGCGCTTTTTTACGGTTTGGAGCAGAGTTTGAAGCTCATACACGAGACGGGTTTGAAAAATATCGAAAATTATCTCGAAGAGCTGACCGATTATTTGTGCGAACTGATCTCCGGTAAAAATTACGAGATCATCAGCTCACGCGCGCGCGGCGAAAAATCGCAGATCGTCTGTATCAAACATCAGAACGGTTTGACTTCAAACGAGATCGCCAAAAAACTCGAAGCCGGGAAAATCGTCGTTTCGCCGCGCGGCGACCGCTTACGGATCGCGCCGCATTTTTTCAACAACCGCGCAGACATCGAAAAATTAGCGGAAAATCTTCCGTAGATTTCGCCGATTCGGCAGATTTAGCAAAAAAATTATTTTATTTGAAGTCAAAGCTGAAAAGCTATTTCAAAAAATCTGCTAAATTAAGTTAAAATGTTCAAAAAACGACAAACTCTTTTTTTAAGAGCGACATCTTAAAGGAGCGTTTCCTGAATATATCTTGAACACAATTTTTGGAGGATTTTAATGTTTCGTAAAAATTATTTAATTAGTTTTTTAACAATCGCTTTATTTTTAATCGGCAGTGCGGCGGCTTTCGGACAAACTGCGCCTGTTGGCGGACAGGTCATATTAAAAGCTGCAGACGGTAAAGTAACGCCGGTGGAAGGTGCTCTGGTTGAGGTTCTGAGAACCGATATCAAAGCGAAACCGGTATCTGACACGACCGATAAAAAAGGTCATTTCAATTTCGCGGGCTTACCGCTCGGTGCGGTTTTCGTCTTGTCAATCAGCGGACCCGGAATCGGTCCTGAAATTATTCCGAACATCAAAGCCGGTATGGACAGACTGACGATCAATGTGCTGTCGGGCGACGGCAAGCGTTGGACGGAAGACGAGGTTCGGTCAGCTCTGGCTAACCCGACGGGTACCAACACGCAATCAACCGAAATGACGGCGGAGCAAAAGAAAGCTAAGGAAGAATATGATAAGAAGGTTGCTGAAACTAAAGCTCGAAACGAAAAAGCCCTAAAGGCAAATGAAATTGTCAATGCGTCCTTAAAGGAAGGCGGTGCGGCATACGACGCAAAAAATTACGACCTTGCCATCGCCAAATTTGATGAAGGCTACAAAATCGACCCGGACTTTGCAGGAAGCGCACCGGTTTTGCTTAACAACAAAGGGTTGGCTTTATTGGGCAGAGCAACTGATAGCTACAATAAATCCGTTAAAGCTGATGATGCCACCCGAGCGTCCTTAAAAGAGTCGGCAAAAAATGATCTGCTGGAAGCCGTTGCTTCTTCGGAAAGAAGTCTTGAAATTTTGAAAACGGCGACGACAACCGATCCCAATATTCAGAAAAATTATGATGTAAATAAATTTCTTGCCCTGACAAATCGAAAAACTGCCTACCGTTTGATGGCGCAAACCGGCGTTGAAAGAAACAAAGGTAAAGAGGCGTTACTTGCATTTCAGGAATACATCGCGGCGGAACCAGACGCGGCGAGAAAATCCAAAGCGCAGCTTGATCTGGCGCTGACGCTTCAGGATTCAAACGAGTTTGAACTGGCGATCACGGAATTTCAAAAAATTCTCGAAACCGACCCGAACAATGTCGATGCGCTCGTTGGAATCGGTTTGAGTATGGTCAATGTCGGCTATATCAATCTCGAAAGCGATCCGGCGAAAGGTAAGGCACAGCTTCAGGAAGCGGCTAATTATCTTCAAAAATTTGTTGATGTTGCTCCCGATACGCACAAATTCAAGGAAGATGCGAAAAGCGCAATCGCCTCGCTTAAAGAAGAACAAAAAGTAGTTCCGCAAAAAGGCAAAACAACTACGACGAAAAAGAAAAACTAATTCTACTGGCTTTCAGCGATCAAAAAAGGGTTGGGTTTGAAGTGAAAAGCTTCAAACCCAACCCTTTTTTCTTTATTTCCTTTAAAACCAACAGCTTATTAAAAAGATTCTTGACACCAAGGAGTTAAACAGATATTATGTTAATTCAACGGTGATAAACATCGTTGAATTTGTCTTCTCAGACAGCAGATTCAATATCAAAACTTCCTAAAACTCCTCCGAACTGGAACACAAAAAGGGTACTTCCGAAAGAATAATGTCAGCTAAACTTGGGGAAATTCTTGTCCGCGAAAACCTGATAACGTCGCAGCAACTGCGCGAAGCGTTGGAATATCAGCGCACGAACGGCGGTCGTTTAGGTTCTAACCTGATCAAACTCGGAATCATTTCCGACGATGTCATTACGGCTGTATTGTCGCGTCAATACGGCGTTCCTTCCATTAACCTCGAACTTTTTCAGATCGAAGAAGAAACCATCAAATTAATTTCTCACGAAGTTTCGCTCAAATACACGGTTCTGCCGATTTCCAAAGTCGGCGCCACGCTGACCCTGGCGATGGCTGATCCGACCAATGTGTTTGCGATGGACGACATTAAGTTTATGACCGGACTTAACGTCGAGCCGGTGATCGCTTCGGAAGCCTCACTGCAGGTTGCCATCACCAAGTATTACAGCTCGTCGAAAGCGATCGAAGTTGTCATGAACGGCAACGACGATTTCGGAAAGATCGCCGCGAAGCTCGCGCGAAACGGCAACGGAAACGGTGTCAAGGCAGTCGGTGAAAGACTTTCGGAATCCGACCTAAATGTTTCGCTTGATAAATTCAAGTTCGAAGCGGTTGAGCCCGGTGAAGAATTTGAAGTCGTCGAAGACAACGAAGAAATCGATCTTGCTTCGCTGGCGCAGGCAAGCGAAGACGCGCCGGTTGTCCGTCTGGTCAATGTTTTGCTGGTTGACAGCTTAAGACGCGGCGCATCGGACATTCACGTCGAGCCGTATGAAAAAGATTTTCGCATTCGTTTCCGCATCGACGGCGTTTTGTATGACGTGATGCATCCGCCGATGAAAATGCGCGACGCACTGCTTTCGCGTTTGAAGATCATGTCGAAACTCGACATTTCGGAAAAACGTCTGCCGCAGGACGGACGCATCAAGATCAAGGTCAAAATCGACAATCGTTCACGCGAGCTCGATTTCCGCGTTTCGACCTTGCCGACGCTGTTCGGCGAAAAGATCGTGCTTCGTCTGCTTGATAAAGACAAACTGATGCTCGATATGACCAAACTCGGATTCGAACAACAGAGTTTGGAAATATTTCAGCGCAACATTTCAAAACCGTACGGAATGGTTTTGGTGACGGGACCGACCGGTTCGGGTAAAACCAACACGCTGTATTCGGCTTTGCAGGCACTCAACACACCCGAAACGAACATTATGACGGCGGAAGATCCGGTCGAATTCAATTTGCCCGGGATCAATCAGGTGCAGATGAAGGAACAGATCGGTCTGAACTTTGCCGCCGCGCTGCGTTCTTTCCTGCGTCAGGATCCGAACATCGTGCTCGTCGGCGAAATCCGCGACTTTGAAACGGCGGAAATCGCGATCAAAGCCGCGCTCACCGGTCACCTTGTTTTATCGACACTGCACACGAACGATGCGCCATCGACGATTTCGCGCATGGTCAATATGGGGATCGAGCCGTTTCTGGTCGCCACATCGGTCAATATCATTCAGGCGCAGAGACTTATTCGCCGCGTTTGCAAAGACTGCAAGGAAGAAGTTCACGTTCCGGTCGAAGGCTTGATCGAGATCGGTTTTTCGCCTGAAGAAGCACCGGAAATTAAAAGTTACAAGGGAAAAGGCTGCCAAACGTGCAACGGGACGGGTTACAAGGGGCGCGTCGGTCTTTATGAAGTAATGGAAATTACGGACGAGCTGCGCGAACTGATTATTATCGGGGCGAGCGCGATTGAATTAAGAAGGAAAGCCGTCGAGTGCGGAATGATAACTTTGCGGCAATCGGGACTTTATAAATTGCGCGAAGGTGTGACAACGATCGAAGAAGTGGTAAAGGAAACGGTTCTGTAAAAATTGGAGGAAGTATGATTAGGGCAATTGCATTATCTTTAGCTTTGTTGATTGGAATCGGCGTGATAGTTCCGCTGGCGACGGATTACGCCGAAGCGGGTGCGAAAAAACATCGTAAATACGCCAAAAAGAAAAAGAAAATTAAGAAGTATTCGCGGACGTGGTGGCGTTTATACCGCGCCCGGATGAACCGCAAAAAATCTTTGCAGGCGCGCAAGCGCAGTTTGCGTCTGCGCCAGATCAGATTGGCGAAAGCGCGGCAGGACAACGGCGACGCGCCGGTTAAAAGTTCAAAACAAGCGGCACAAAAGCCGGTCAAGGAAGACACCACCCAGGCAGTTTTGCCATCGGGCGAAAATGCGCCGAAAACCTGGAAAAAGAGCCAGTCAAGCCAAGCCGAACTGCAATTTAACGTCAATGACGAAAACGGTTCCGCGCTCGGTCAGGCTTCGATTTCGGTCGTCGGTCCGACGATGGGCGGCGATGACAACAACGCCAAGGTTAAAACCGTCGGCGGTGTTCCGACAACTTCTCTCAGACGCAACGTGATCGACCGGATGATCAAGGAAAACGGCTGGGTCGTTAACGATTATCAGAAGGAAATCGGCGGCAAGAAGGTTTATGTCGTGATCGCCCAATCCGAAGGCGCCGGCGGACGGGTTCAATCGAGAGTTTTCTACTTTGCCGAAGCCGACGGACGCATCTACAGCGTTTCGACCAATGCTCCGACCGATTCATCTGAGCGCATTGCCGAAGAGTCGGAAAAAGTTATCAACTCATTGGTTCGCAATCGGCAGCCTCAACAAGCCGGACTCAAACAATAGCGGTGAACTGGTGAGTGGTGAGTGATGAGCTTTCAGCTTTTCACTCACCACTCATCACTCATCACTCATCACTAAATTTATGAATCTCGAACAACAAAACGTAGAAAATCAAATCACGCTGCCCGATCTTCTGCGGAAGATGACGGACGCCGGCGGTTCGGACTTGCATATCACAACGAATTCGCCGCCGCAGGTGCGCGTTCACGGGCATCTTTCGGCTCTGCCGGGTTATCGTGCCTTAACGCCCGCCGAAACAAAACAGCTCGCTTATTCGGTTCTGACGGACGCGCAAAAGCATCGTTTTGAAGAAAATCTCGAACTCGACTTTTCGTTCGGCTTGAAAGGAATGTCGCGGTTTCGTGCGAATTTATTCAATCAAAAAGGCGCGGTCGGCGCGGTTTTTCGTGCGATTCCCTACGAAATAAAATCGTTCGACGCCCTCGGACTTCCGCCGGTCGTTTCGGATATGTGTAAAAAACCGCGCGGGTTAGTGCTCGTCACGGGACCGACCGGTTCGGGTAAATCAACGACGCTCGCGGCGATGATCGATAAGATCAATATTGACCGCCACGACCATATTTTAACGATCGAAGACCCGATCGAATTTCTCCATAATCACAAAAACTGCATCGTCAATCAGCGCGAAGTCAACGCCGACACACACGGTTTCGGCGCCGCGCTGCGCACCGCGCTTCGGCAGGATCCGGACGTCGTACTGATCGGCGAAATGCGCGATCTCGAAACGATCGAGATGGCGCTCAGGATCGCTGAAACCGGACATTTAACATTTGCCACGCTTCACACAAACTCCGCTTATTCAACAATTAACCGTATCATCGACGTTTTTCCCGCCGGACAGCAGTCACAGGTTCGAACCCAGCTTTCGCTCGTGCTCGAAGGCATTATGTGTCAGTCCTTGCTGCCGAAAGCGTCGGGCGACGGACGCGCGATGGCGCTCGAAATTTTGATTCCGAACGCCGCGATCCGCAATCTGATCCGCGAAGACAAAATTCACCAGATCTATTCGATGATGCAGACCGGGCAGGACAAATTCGGAATGCAGACATTCAATCAGGCACTTGCGTCGCTTTATCACAAACGCGCGATCACGCTTGAAACCGCGATGGCGCGCAGCTCAAACGCCGATGAACTAAAAGAATTGATCGACCGCGGTTCGGGGCTCAATCATTCATATAACGGGCAGGGGAAACCGCTCAATCAAGCAGGAAGTCCTTATGCCCAAGGTCGTCCGATCGGGCAACGTCCGCCTGTTCGCTGAATCCATTTAATCCAACATTAATCAAAATTATTCAAATCCATAGAGGAGCATAAAAAAAAGAATATGCCAACATTTGTTTTCAAAGGTCGCAACCGCTTAAATGAAATGGTTTCAGGTGAAAGAGAAGCCGCCAGTCAGGACGAGCTCCGCGCGCTTCTGCGCCGCGAGCAGATCGTTCTGACGCAAGCCTCCGAAAAAGGACGCGAAATCGCGATTCCCAAGCTCGGTCGCAATAAAAAGGTCAAAGCGAAGGAATTAGCCGTTTTCACGCGCCAGTTTTCGGTGATGATCGACGCCGGTTTGCCGCTCGTGCAGTGTCTCGATATTTTGGCTGAACAACAGCAGAACGCGTTTTTCAAAGACGTTCTGCGCCAGGTTCGCCAGCATGTCGAAGAAGGCTCGACTCTTCATTCGGCGATGGAAAAACATCCGAAGGTTTTCGACGGACTCTATTCGCATATGGTCGAAGCGGGTGAAGCGGGCGGTGTGTTGGATTTGATTCTTCAGCGCTTGGCGACCTTAATTGAAAAAGTCGTCAAACTCAAACGCAGTATTGTTTCGGCTTCGATCTATCCGGCGGCGGTTATTTTTGTCGCAATCGCGGCGGTCGCCGTTATTATGATTGTCGTAATTCCGCAATTCGAGCAAATTTTTATGGGTTTGCTGGGTCCCGGCGAAGCTTTGCCGCTCCCGACACGGATTGTTATGGCAATCAGTAATTTTCTTGCGGGTTGGGGCGGACTGGCGCTTCTCGCGGCGATCATCGGCACGGTATTCGGTGTCGGTGCCTATTACAAAACGCCGAAAGGACGCTGGCAGATCGATACGGTCTTACTGAAACTGCCGATCTTCGGCAGTATTTTACGCAAAATCGCGGTTGCCCGTTTCTCACGGATCTTATCAACCCTGCTTTCTTCGGGCGTACCGATCCTGCAATCGCTCGATATTACGGCGAAAACTGCCGGAAACGTCGTTATTGAAGATGCGATTCTGAAAGTTCGAGCCGGTGTCGAACGCGGTGAAAATTTTGTCGAACCGTTAAAAGCGACCGACGTTTTCCCGCATATGGTCGGACAAATGGTTGGCGTCGGTGAACAAACCGGTGCGCTTGATGCGATGCTCGGAAAAATTGCCGATTTCTACGAAGATGAAGTTGATACGGCGATCGCCGATCTTCTGGCAATGATCGAACCTGCCTTGATTGCCTTTTTAGGTGTCACTATCGGTTCGATCGTTATCTCGATGTATCTACCGCTCTTCACACTCATCGGCAAACTCGCCGGCGGTGCGAAATAATTTGCGGGTATTTTTATGGAAGGCTAATAAAGTTTCAGACTGGGATAATAAAGTTTCGGACTGAGTTTTAATAAAATTAAAAAAGGACGGTTTCCCTTAAAACCGTCCTTTTTTAATTTTAAAGACTGAACAGTTGAAAAAGAATACGGCTACATTCACGCGATGCGCATCGGCGATAATCTGAAAATTTCCGGCGCGGTCAGTATGGACGACCGGGGAATTCTCCTCGCTCCGGGCAATCTTGAACAGCAGATGAAAAACTGCTACGCTGATCTCGAAAAAATCCTCATATTCGACGACGTGACGGTCGAAACGTTTTTACGACCGATGTGGCTGGATTTATCAAGGTTTCCGGCTATCGCAATTCGATTTACAAAAACGGATTTCCGATCGGCACGTGGCTCGAAATAAAAGGTCTGGCATTGCCCGGACAATTGATCAAAATCGATATGGAAGCGCATAAAGCGAGATGAATCTTATGAATACGCCCGAAGAAAATTTCGAAAAATTACAACTCGAACTGCCGCCGACTCCGATTTCGCACGGCGTTTATAAAACTTTTGTCATCGCCGGAAATTTTATCTATGTCTCCGGTCACGGACCTTATTTGCCCGAAGGCGGCTGGATGAGCGGCAAGATCGGCGTGGAAGTTGAAATGGCTGACGGAATTAAAGCTGCCGAACAGACCGCTCTCGCGATTTTATCAACTTTGAAATCGGCGGTCGGCAGTCTAAACAGAATAAAGCGCGTCATTAAAGTTTTGGGGATGATCAACTGCGTTGACGACTTCACGGAACATCCGCAAGTGATCAACGGATGCAGCGCGCTTTTTGCCAAAATCTGGGGCGCGGAATACGGCATTGGCGTTCGCAGCGCGGTCGGGATGAATTCTTTGCCGCTCAATATCACGGTCGAAATCGAAGCGATGTTTGAAATAGGGGAATAAAAATGGGAAGCGTGGGGAAATAAAAGCCGTTTGTCCAAAAACAAAGACATATTTTTACGAAGAATGAAGACTCAGAATTTCGCGCAAGGTATGGTAGAATACATAAGGAAATTATCTACAATTCAATAGATTTTCTTATTAATGCATAAATTCACGCGCCGTAACTGGTTGCTTCGGATTGGAGGAGTTTCTCTCGGAAGCCTTTTAACTAATTGCGCCGGTCAACAGAGTAATCAAAGAATTTCGACAAATTCGGACAAAGCGCAATTAACTTCGCAGGGGCGAATTTTGCCGCTTGATGCTGCACCGCTCGAAAATCAGATCTTATACGAACCGGCGAACGAACCGCGGCATTTGGATATTTCACGGGATATTTACGGCTCCGGTGTGGCGATCAACTGGGGCGGCGAACCGCTTTTGCGGCGCGACATCAATCAAAATCTCGTTCCGGCGATGGCGGAAAGCTGGGCGATGGGCAGAAATGCCGAATACTGGGATTTTAAGATTCGTGAAAATGCGCGTTGGAGCGACGGCGTGCCGCTCACGGCGGACGATTGGGTTTTCACGTTCCGGCATCTCGCTTCGCCGAAACTGGATAATCCGTGGACGTGGTTTTATTACGACATTAAGGGAATTCAAAATTATAAAGAAGGAAAAGCCGGAGCCGATGAAATCGGTGTCGAAGCGATTGATAAGCGAACCGTGCGCATTTGGGGCGAAGGCGGCGCGATTCCGCATCTGCCGGCGCTGATGGCGTATATGGCGGCGGTTCCCGCGCCGCGTCATAAGGCTGAAAGCAATCCCGAACACTGGGCTGATTCGGCAGAAGGCTTCGTGTCGTCGGGTCCGATGCGTCTGCTCAGCTGGCAGCACAATCAGCGGCTCGAATGGGATGCGAATCCTTATTACAACGGACCACACAAAGTCGGGATTCAACGGCTCGTTCAACTGCTCGGCGCGCCTGCCGTCGGTTGGTTTAATTCGTGGCTCAATAAGGAGATCGATTATATTGCGCGGCTCGAACCGCAGGAGCTCGTCCAGGTCATCAATGACATCGAACTCGAAAAATATCTGCATTCGTTCAACAATTTTCAGACTTCGTATCTGTCGCTTGATTGCCTGAAACCGCCGTTCGATAATTTACTGCTTCGCCGCGCACTTTCACACGCGATCGACCGCACGCCATTTTGCGAAAAGGTAATGCTGAAAACGCGCATTCCGGCATTTTCAATGCTGCCGCCGGATTTTCCCGCGTATAATCCCGAACTCAAAACGATTCAGGAATTCAATATCGAAAAAGCGCGAAGTTTGCTTGCCGAAGCCGGCTATCCGAACGGCAGAGACGCAAACGGAAATCAGCTTGTTTTGGAAATGTTTTCTCGTGGGCGCGACGTAACGCTTGAATATGTAAAAGATCAATGGGAACGCTATCTCGATATTTCAGTTAATTTACAGATTTTAGAAGGTTCGGTGTGGGGCGCGCGCCGCGCCGCGCACACGATGCCGGTTTATGTCGGCGAATACGAATACGATTATCTCGATCCGGCGAATTTATTAACCAGGCTTTGGAAAAGTACGGGCGCGAAGGGCTCGCCGCGCCACGCCTGGCGCAATGAGAACTTCGATGAGCTTGTCGCGCTTGCCGGACGCGAAATTGACGAAACAAAAAGATTTTCGATCTACGGGCAAGCCGAGCGCGTGCTGGTCGAAGATGTCGGCGGAATTTTTCTGTCGCATATGGTCATTCACCAGGTTTGGTATCCGTATCTGACCGGATTCGAAGCCGACAAAACCGGCAACACGGTTTTTCGTTATCTCGATATTTCGCGTTTTCAGATGTATCTCCGCAACGATGTCGATGATTGGCGCGGGTAAATTTTAACCGCCGAGACGCAGAGACGGAGAGAATTTAGGAGGTCAAAAAATATTCAAAGTGAATAAAGGCGGCTTACTGATGAATTTTCACGTTCCGATCTTAAAAAAGGACTAAAAAGAATCGTCAATAATTTCTAAACATATCGAAAAAACTCCGCGTCTCGGTGGTGAGAATTTAAAATGAAAACTTTACTCGAAGTCGAAAATCTGCAAACGCAATTTAGCGGCAAAATAGCCGTGAAAGGCGTTTCTTTTGCGATCGGAGAAGGCGAAGTTTTGGGCATTGTCGGCGAATCGGGGAGCGGCAAATCTGTGACCGCGCTGTCGATTATGCGCCTGATCGAAAAACCGGGCGAAATTTCCGGCGGCAGAGTGATTTTTCATGACGACGGGAAAGAAATTGATCTGTTGAAGATTTCGGAAAAGGAACTGGAAAAAATTTTGGGAAACCGGATTTCGATGATCTTTCAAGATCCGACGACTTCGCTTAATCCGGTTTTAACGATCGGCTATCAGCTCGCGGAAACTCTGCGCGTCCATCGCGGTTTGTCGAAAAAGGCGGCAAAGGTCGAAGCCGTAAATCTGCTTCGCCGTGTCGGGATCAGTAACGCCGCTGAAAGAATCGATAATTACCCGCACGAATTTTCCGGCGGAATGCGCCAGCGTCTGATGATCGCGATGGCGATTGCCTGCCAGCCGAAATTATTGATCGCGGATGAGCCGACAACCGCGCTCGACGTGACGATTCAGGCGCAAATTTTGCGTCTTTTGGGGCAGTTCAAACGCGAATTCGGAATGTCGATAATCATCATTACGCATGATCTCGGGGTGGTCGCAAACATCGCCGATCAGGTTGCCGTGATGTATGCCGGAAGAATTGTCGAAACGGCGAAAGTTACGAAAATTTTTGAAAATCCGCAGCATCCTTACACGAAAGCGCTGATCGCTTCGATCCCGCGCCTCGATAATCAGCCGGAAAGACTGCAAACGATCGAAGGCGCGCCCTATCATCTGCAAAAAGAAGAACCGGACGGCTGTGCGTTTTACGTGCGCTGCGCCTTTCACCAAACCGTCTGCGCCGAAAAACGTCCTGAACTAATAGAAATCCACACCGGACATCGCGCCGCCTGTCATATCGCGCAAAAAGGAGCGTTGACCGATGCCTGAAATGCTTTTGCAGGTCGATAATCTCTCCAAAACTTTTGCGGCGCGCAACGGTTTTTTCGGAAAGAAAACTGAAAACGTCGCCGTCGACTGCGTGAGTTTCTCAATTGCGGAAGGCGAAACTCTCGGACTGGTCGGCGAATCCGGCTGCGGAAAATCAACCCTCGGTTTAACGATTATGCGGCTTTATGCGCCCGGCGGAGGACGTCTGTTTTTCGGCGGAAAAGACATCACGCACGAAAATGAAAAAGCTTTAAAGCCGGTTCGCCGCGAAATGCAGATGATCTTTCAAGACCCGTTTGCCGCGCTCGATCCGCGTCTGACGATCAGCCAGATCATTACCGAGCCGCTTGAAATCCACCGGTCAGGGACGAAAGCGGAGCGTGCCCGGAAAGCGGCAAAAATGCTTGAACGAGTCGGTTTGCGGGCGGAAGATTTAGATCGTTTCCCGTCCGAATTTTCCGGCGGTCAGCAGCAAAGAATCGCCATTGCCCGCGCACTTGTTTTGCGTCCGAAACTGCTGATCTGCGACGAAGTTGTTTCCGCGCTCGACGTTTCCGTGCAGGCGCAGATCTTAAATCTTCTGCGTGATCTGCAGGACGAATTTAATTTAGCGTATCTTTTTATCTCGCATAACATCGCCGTCACCGCATTTATGAGCCGCCGCATCGGCGTAATGTATCTCGGAAAACTGATCGAAATCGGAGCGAGCGAACAAATCATCAAAGCGCCGCGGCATCCTTACACGCAAACGCTGATCTCCGCGATTCCCGAACCCGATCCGTCGAAACGCGAAACCGAAACAAGCGCGAAAAGCGAAACGGGCGAAAACACAGAGCGCCCGAACGGATGCGTTTTCCGTCTGCGCTGCGCGTTGGCACAAGACATTTGCGCGGCGGAAGAACCGCAATTGCGGGAGATAGAGGAAAACAGACAAGTCGCGTGTCATTTTGCCGGATAAAACCGTTTTATGCTTAGATATATTTTAACCAGAATCATCGGACTGATCGGCGTTTTGCTGATCGTTTCAGCCTTGACTTTTACGCTGATGCACAAAGTTCCGGGCGGACCTTTTGATGCGCTCGCGCTCGAAAAACAGCAGATGATTCCCGACAATATCAAGCGGCAGCTTAACGAAAAATACGGTTTGGATAAATCGGTTTTCGAGCAATACCTGCTTTTCGTCAAAAACTCGATCGCGCTCGATTTCGGTTATTCAATGACTTATCCGGGCAGAACGGTCGTCGGAATTTTTAAGGAACAATGGACTTATTCACTGCAGTTAGGGCTTTTAACTTTTGTTTTTTCGCTGCTCGTCGGGGTCGGTTTAGGAATCGTTTCGGCGCTTAAACCCGATTCGATCTTCGATTATTTCGGCACCGGCATATCGATCTTTTGTCTGGTCATGCCGAGTTTTGTGTTTGCGATTCTTTTGCAGTTCGTTTTTTCGGCATGGCTCGGCTGGCTGCCGACCGGCGGTTGGAGTTCACCGCGCCATTGGATTATGCCGGTTCTGGCAAATTCACTTGCGCCGATTCTGGTTTTGCAGCGTTACACGCGAGCCAGTATGAACGACGCGCTGAAAGCCAATTACGTCCGCACCGCGAAGGCAAAGGGCTTGAGCCGCCGCCGGATAATTCTGGTTCACGTTTTTAAGAACGCGCTCACGCCGCTGCTCACGGTCGGCGGACCGCTCGCCGCCGGTTTGATCGTCGGCTCGTTTTTCGTCGAGAGCATTTTCCGTGTTCCGGGCATCGGTTTTTATTTTGTTTCATCGATCGGCAGCCGTGATTATCCGATGATTATGGCGACGACCTTGCTCTGGACGCTCATCATCAGCCTCGCGTATTTGATTACCGATCTGCTTTACGCATTGGCTGATCCGCGTGTGAATCTCGTCAAAGAAGACTAGTTCAGCCGGAGATTTAAGCAGATAAGGACAGGTAAAATAATGGTGATTGAGCCAACAGCGCTAAATAAAATTTTGATTTCGCCGCGCTCCAACGGTTTTCGGCGATCCTGGCGGCGCTTTGCCGGAAATAAGATCGCCGTTTGCGCGCTTTGTTTGATCGTTTTTCAAATTATTATTGCCGTCGCCGCGCCCTACATTGCGCCCTACAATCCTTATAAAGGCGATTTTTTAGCGACCTGGGAAACTCCGAATCGTTTGCACTGGCTCGGGACGGATGACCTCGGGCGCGATGTTCTTTCGAGGCTTTTATACGGCGCACGGATTTCTTTGAGCGTCGGCATTTTGAGCCAGCTGGCGATTGCTCTGGTCGGCGTTCCGCTCGGCGCGTTGGCGGGATTAAAAGGCGGTTGGATCGATTACGTTTTGATGCGCGCGATCGACATTTTATCGTCACTGCCGACGATTCTTTTTTACATTCTGCTGATGATCGCGCTCGGTGCGGGATTCTGGAATTTGATTCTTGCCATGACTCTCACGGGCTGGATCGGGATCGCGCGGCTGGTCCGCGGGCAAGTTTTGTCGCTCAAAAAAATGGATTACATTCGCGCTTCACGGGCGATGGGCGCAAGCACTTTTTATATTTTAAAAAAACATATTCTGCGAAATGTAATGTCGCCGATCATCGTTTCGGTCGCACTCGGAGTTCCGGCGGCGATGTTTGCCGAAGCCGGGCTGAGCTTTTTAGGGCTAGGCGTGCCCGCGCCGGAAATTTCCTGGGGACAGATGATCGGAATGTACCAGCCGTATATTCGCACCGCCTGGCATCTGACATTTTTCCCGGCAATTATTCTTGCGCTGACGATGCTTGTCTGGTTTCTTTTAGCTGACGGCGTTCGCAATCTTCTGGATATTGAGAATTGATTTTTAGCGATAACAGCTTTTTAATGAATAATCGAATTTTATTCGACTATCCTTTAAAACCGTTGACTTCTGATTTTCAATCAGAGCCCGCTAAACGCGCTGATTTCTTGTCGGCGTACGCTTTTCCCCGATAAATTTTCTTTCTGCCGGTTCGGTTTTTCTAAGAAAATTGTTTGCCGGATCAACGGACGTGTCGAATAAAGCCAGGACTTTTTGCCCCAGTGGGTCGCCGAAGTTGAAAACTGCCACACATCGATAACTTATCCAATTATAAAACTGCTGAAATAATTAGGCTTAGAGTTAAATTTGAATGCTTTTCGGTTGGAACGGTTATTGCCAAAAAGAGATGGGAAGAAAATATTACAGGCTTCTTAAAAAGGTCAGATTTAATGAACGAAGTAAAAATTTTAATTATTGAAGACGAAAGACACATCGCACGATTCCTTGAGTTTATTCTGCAGAAAGAAGGTTACCAAATATTTGTCGTAAATAACGGTAAAGCGGCTTTAAACGCGCTCGCGCAATTCGAGCCGAACGCGGTTCTGTTGGATTTGGGATTGCCGGATATGAACGGAATTGATGTGCTGAAACATATCCGTTTAAGCGAAAAACTTGCGGCGACGAAGGTTCTGGTTTTAACTGCAACGCTTTATGGCAGCATCAGCGAGGAATTGGATCGCGCCGGAGCCGATGCGCAATGCAGCAAGCCGATTGCGCCGACCACACTTCTCCGCACATTGGAGAGTTTCAATCTCACTAACTGAAAACTACCCGAAAAGATGATTTTACAGCCTTTAAATACAACTCAGGAACAAAATTGTTTCGAAGAATTGCCGGGAAGCCGAAATCCTGAAACGGCACGCCAGTTTTTGTTTTCCCTGCAAAAAGTTGCTCCTCCGTTTCTCGAATGGGCAAACGCTTCGCTCGGCTACTTTTCCGAAAAGAACGAAATTATTTATGTTACCGGCGCGGAATGCCTCTGCCATATTATCGAGAATAGAAAAAATAACCCGCATCAACACGTCGAGCAGGAAATTCTGTACGAAAACAATTGCTTGGGAACAGTAGTTTTGTGCTGTCCTGCTGATTTTGCAAACGCCGGAAAATATCTGCATCTAATAATAAGTGGTATAACCGGCGAATTGATTCATCTTGAAGACGAATCGGCTCTGCTTGCCGAACTCGGGATGAGCTGGGAAAGTTTGCAGGCGATCTACGACCTCAACGCGGATTTGAATTCGTTTCATAATCCGCAAAAACTTCTGGAAAAAATTACCGAACGCGTTGAAGCCGTCGGGAACGAAACCTGTGCCGTGCTGTGGCTCCGGGACGAGGAGAATTTAAAGCCCGCCGCCTCGACAAATAATCGCGATCTGGCGCCGCGCGCCAAAGATTACGGAATCATCGGAGAAGTTTTCACAAAACAGCGTTTGGTCGTTTGCAATAATATTTCCGGCGCGACCGGCATCGCTGAAAACGAAACCGAGTTAAAAAATGCGGTGCATTTTGCCGTCTTTCCGGTTGCCACGCGAATTAAAAATTATGGCGTCTTAGAGGTTTGGCAGGAGGATCGCAACAGCCCGGTTTTTGATTCGCGCACGACCCGTCTCTTAGACACGCTCGCTCTGCAGGCGGCAATGGTTATCGAAACCGAAAGTCTGCACCGCGAATCGATCGAAAACGAAAAACTCCAGCAAGAAATCGAAATCGGCTCAAAAATTCAGCAGATTCTGTTGACCGGCAATCCGCCGGACGCGATCCGCGGCGTAAAGATCGCCGCTTTGACGATTCCTTCGAGACAGATCGACGGCGATTTTTACGATTTTATCGAACACGGCGAAAACTGTTTTGATTTAATAATTGGCGACGTGATGGGCAAAGGAATTCCGGCGGCGCTCGTCGGCGCGGCAACAAAAAATTGTTTTTTCCGGGCAGTCGGGCAATTACAGTCAACCGAGCGCGCACTGCGTCCCGCGCCGGAAAAAATCGTCGGCTGGGTGAACAATGAAATGACCGCCAAGCTGATGCAGTTCGAAAGTTTCGTGACGTCGTGTTACACGCGTTTCGATCTCGAAAAAAGACTCGTCACTTTCGTCGACTGCGGTCATACGAAAACGATTTTTTACAATCACCGCGCCCGAAAAATTTCCGCTCTCGAAGGCGATAATATGCCGCTCGGTTTTTCCGAAAGAGAGATCTTCAAAGAGCAAATCGTCAGTGTCGAAACCGGCGACGTTTTGTTTTTCTTTTCCGACGGCATCACGGAAACCCGCAGCGCCGACGGCGAATTTTTCGGTGACGAACGGCTTGCCGCATACGTTTTTGAAAATGCCGCGCAGGAACCGAGGGAAATAATTTCCGGTTTGCTGGAAATGCTGCAAAACTTTTCCGGCGAAACAAATTTCGGCGACGATCTGACCTGTGTTGCCGTGCGGATCGAAGAAAACCTGCGGGTTGATTCGGAGGGTAAGATTCGGCTCGCGATCGACCGCGATTTGCGCGAACTCGAACGCGTCCGGCAATTTGTCCGCAAAGCCTGCCAGCTTTTGTCGGGCAAACCGGCGACCGCGGATTTTACCGAACTGTTCGAGCTTGCCGTCAACGAAACCATTACCAATGTCATTCGTCACGCCCATCAAAACAAAGCGGGTGACGAAATCCAACTGTTTGCCGAAAATTCCGACGAAGGACTGCAAATTACCGTCGGTTACAACGGCGAGAACTTTGACCCGAAAACCGCCGCCGCGCCCGTTTTTGACGGTTCACGCGAAGGCGGTTTCGGATTATACATCATTTCTAACTGTGTTGACCGGGTCGTCTATACACACGATTCGAACAATCAAAACACAATTTGCCTGACCAAAAAAAAATAAAAACCAAAAGGAACCAGCTATGCAATTAAAAAAGGAAAAATTTAACGATGTCACCATCGTAACTCTCAACGGCAACGTTCTGGACGCCGCCAACGTGTCCGAATTCAAGCGGGAAATGACTTCTGTTCTGACTTCGGAATATCACGTCGTTTTCGATATGACCGAGGTTCAATTTGTTGACAGTTCGGGCGTCGGCGCGATCTTGTCGTGTCTGCGAACGCTTAATTCCGAAGGCGGCGATTTAAAGATCTGTTCGTTGACGAAACCTGTCCGCGCACTTTTCGAGCTTGTCAGAATGCACAAGATTTTCGATATTTTCAATACGCGCGAAGAAGCGATTGTGGCATTTTAATTATCCGCATATTTCTTAAATTCGAGAAAAGCAAAAATGGCGCAAACACTAACTTTAACTGATGACGAAAGCGAAAGGCTTTACGTTGTCCGGGATTATCAAATTCTCGACACCGAGTTGCTCGAAAGCGGCATGCCCGCCGCCCAATAAACTTATCAGCTTGGCAAATTTATATTAAAATGACAGAAGCATCAGAAACTATAGCGAAACGAATCGCTAAACCGAAAATTTTGGTTGCCGACGACAACGCCGTTAATCAAAAGGTCGCGCTCCTGATGCTCAACAGCCTGGGATATCTTGGCGACGTGGTCGGCAACGGCACGGAAGTTTTGGAAGCCTTGCGGCGCGAGCCGTACGATTTGATCCTGATGGATGTGCAGATGCCGGAAATGGACGGTTTGGAGGCGACGCGGCACATCAGGAAGAATTGGAATCCGGGCGAAGGTCCCTACATTATCGCGATGACCGCCAACGCGATGCGCGGCGACCGGGAAGCCTGTCTCGAAGCCGGAATGGACGATTATTTGAGCAAACCGATCAGAAAAAACGAAATGCAAATTGCGATTGAAAAATGCGAAGTTAAAAATTCCGAGATTGAAAATGAAAGCTCAGCGGTCGAAACGGCGAGTTTCGATTTTACTGTTTTAGACGAGCTTGCGGAATTTTCGCCCGAAGACGCCGACGGAATTATCGGCGAATTGATCACAATATTTTTCGACGACGTACCGGAAAGACTGGCAATCCTGCACAAGGCTGAGGCGGAAAACGACATCGAACAAATCAACCAAACAGCGCATACGCTCAAAGGAATGTGCGCAACGCTCGGCACCGTAAAAATGGCGGCGCTTGCCGCGTCAATCGAGGAACGCGCGCGCAGCAATTCGCTTGCCGGTGCGAGGCTGACGATCGGACAAATCGAAGCTGAATTTGAAAATGTCAAAATTATTCTCAAAGCAAAATACGAAAATGCGCTCTGCCAACCGGTGAATGATTAGATCCTCCCGCGTGAAGTTCTCTGCATTATCGCGATGACCGTCAGCGCAATGCGCGGGGCGACCGCGAAGTCTGTCTCGAAGCCGGAATGGACGATTATTTGAGCAAACCGCTCAGAAAAACGAGCTGCAAATTGCGATTGAAAAGGTTCTCGAAAAAAAACACAAAAACAATTTGGTTAAAATATAAAAAATCAAATCGGGCAAATTGCCTGCCGATCTGCTATCTTCTGGTTTAGCCGGAAAATTTCCGCGAGTTTCCCGTACTAAACCATTCTTTACTAAAAAGCATAAAGCCAGTAAAATTAACTGGTTTTACAGACGACATAATATTCCGCATTTATATTTTCTTATCTGTTTTGTAACCTTCACGGATCTTTATTGCATACTGATTTTTATTCCTTTGAATAAATGAATAAAATATTCTGCGGACAGGCTGAGGCGTATGAAAAAAATTCTGGTAGTTGATGACGAACGAAGTTCACTTCATCTTTTACGCACGATCCTGACCTTGCAGGGATGGCTGGTCGAAACGGCAATGACCCCGGAACGCGCCTCGGAGCTCACCGCACAGGAAAAATTCGATCTGGTGATCAGCGATATAAATCTCCAGGCGGCGCAGACCGGGCTGGATTTACTGCGCCAGATGCGCGATACCTCGCCGGTCATTCTGGTAACCGGAACCGGAACGCTGGAAAACACGGTCGAAGCCTCGCGCGAAGGGGCGTGGGACATCATTGCCAAACCGTTTAACATCGATGAAGTTATTACCACCGTCCGCCGCGTTCTGGCAGAAAACAGTAGGGATGAAGAAGCGGAATCACCTGCCGGCGAAACGGAAATTAGTATTTCCGAAATCGGTTTGCTCGGACGCTCGCCCGGAATGCTCGCTCTCTTTAAAAAAATCGCCCGCGTCGCTTCGTCAAGCATCACCGTCTTAATTCACGGCGAATCCGGGACGGGCAAAGAGCTGGTCGCGCGCGCGCTGCATAAATACAGCCAGCGCGAATTACAGCCGTTTATTCCGGTTAATTGCGGCGCACTCACTGAAACTCTGCTTGAATCGGAACTTTTCGGTCACACCCGGGGCTCTTTTACGGGCGCGACGGCAGACCGGCGCGGATTATGGGAGGAAGCCTCGGGCGGCACGCTTTTTCTCGACGAGATCGGCGAAACTTCACCCGCCATGCAGGTCAAACTTCTGCGCGCTTTGCAGGAAAAGGAAATCCGCCGCGTCGGTTCTTCGCGCCCGACCAAGGTCGATGCGCGAATTGTTGTTGCGACCAACCGCAATCTGGAAGACGAAGTCAAAGCCGGACGTTTCCGCGAGGATCTGTTTTACCGGCTCAGCGTCGTCGTTTTAACGATTCCGCCATTGCGCGAACGGCGCAGCGACATTCCGCTGCTCGCCGACAATTTTCTGCAAAGAACTTCGAAAAAGGTCGGGCGCAAATTGAAATTCTCCGACGAAACCTTAAAATTGATCGTTTCTTACGATTGGCAGGGCAACGTCCGGGAACTCGAATCGGCGATCGAACAGGCGGCGCTCAACACGCTTTCCGTTCAAATACTTCCCGAAGATCTGCCCGACCGTCTGCAGTCGGACGATGTTCGCGCCCGCGCGCAAGCCGCCCGTTCGCCGATGGCGGATTTATACGCGGATTTTCCGTCGCTTGACGAATTGGAAAGACGCTATTTAATTTACCTGCTCGAGGCTCTCGGCGGCAGTAAAACGCGCGCGGCGGAAGTCCTTCGCATAAACCGGCGCACGCTTTACCGCATGGCGGAACGTTTCGGGATCAATCTGGAAAGCAGTTGATTTTCGCGGTCTGCAAATTCTGAACAAGGCTTGAATTATCCTGTTTTATTGCGCTCATTGTTTATTTCCATTGAAAATAAGCGACAAAGGAAAATCATACTCGACATCGATTAGTATATAATATATATTGTTGGCGAAAAGAATTTAATCGAAACGGTAAAATTCATAATTTTCCTCAATTAATCCGATTTATGCGCTTAGTTTAATTTTGAATATTAAAAAACTTTCGCCCATCAACGTATAACAGGGAGGTCATGTTCGTGACCAACGACATAAAAAAAATCGCCGGACAGGACAAGGCGGTAAAAAACTTACAAAGCTTAAAAAGAGGCTGTCAATATTCACATAATCCCCCACGAAAGGTAATTTCTTTTCAAGATTCTAAACGAAAAAATCCGGTTGCAAGATTTAATAATCAGCGGTTGTGTGTGTGTTGGTGATGATTGAACGGTTTTCAGGAAACCGGAAAATAGGTTTTATTTATGAATAATCGAATGAGTATTGAAAATTCGAATATTCTGCCGACTCTCGGAAGCATTTTTGTCATACTGGTCGGCTTTTTTGTGCTGCTCGGCTGGGCGTTTGATACGCTGCTGTTCAAGAGCGTCGTCTTCGGTTTTGCCACGATGAAGCCGAATACCGCCTTGTGTTTTTTAATCTTCGGCATCGCTTTGTGGTTTTCGAAAAATGACCTTTTTAGACAAAATTACAGCCGGCGAATTATGCAGGGCTGCGCGGTTTTAGTTTTAGTGATCGCCTTATTAACGCTCGCTGAGTATGTTTTTAACGTAAATCTCGGTATTGACCGCATCTTATTCAGTCAGCAAATATCTGCCGAAGGAGATATCTATCCCGGCAGGATGTCGCCGGTTACGGCATTTAACTTTTTTATTCTCTCTGCCGCCCTGCTCTTTCGGAATGTAAAAATCGGCAAAAATTTTTATCCGGCGCAATGGCTTGTGCTGACAGTTGCTTTAACGTCGCTGATCGTCATTATCGGTTACGCTTACAACGTTCAGGCGCTTCAGCAGGCAGCGCATTTTGCGTCAGTCGCGATTCATTCGGTAATTTCGTTTTTTATAATATCGCTTTGTTTTTTATTTATTGACGGTGACCGGGGAATTACCGCTGTTTTTTTCAGAAAAAGCCCGGGCGGTCTGTTAACCCGCCGGCTTGTTCCTGCCGCTTTAATAGTTCCGATGGTGTTCGGTTGGTTACAGTTGAAAGGCGAATATGCCGGTTATTACAACACGGAATTCGGTGTGGCGTTGTTTGCGACCTCAAATATTATCGTTTTCACGTTCTTGATCTGGCGCTCGGCTTTCTGGCTGGATCAAACCGATGCGGTGCGGCAGACCGTGCAGGATAATTTAAGCACCTCGCTCAAAAATCTGGCGGATATGAAATTCGCGCTCGACGAATCTTCGATCGTCGCCTTTACCGACCAGACGGGAAAAATCAATTTCGTGAACGACAAATTCTGCGAGATTTCAGGTTATTCGAGAGAAGAATTGGTCGGGCAGGATCATCGCATCATCAATTCGGGTTTTCATCCGAAAGAGTTTATCCGCGAGCTTTGGACGACGATCGCGGGCGGAAAGGTCTGGCGCGGCGAACTGCAGAACCGGGCAAAGGACGGCTCGATTTACTGGGTCGATACGACGATCGTTCCTTTTTTGAACGAACAGGGAAAGCCGTTTCAATACGTCGCGATCCGCAACGACATTACGAGCCGCAAACAAGCGGAAACGGCGCTTGTCAATATGGCTTCGATCGTCGAATCGTCGGCGGATGCAATCATCAGCAAAGAATTCGACGGGACGATCTTAAGCTGGAACAAGGCGGCGGAACGCATTTTCGGCTACACTGCCGAAGAAGCGGTCGGGCAAAACATCACGATTCTGTTTCCGCCCGAATTGCTTGACGAGGAGCAGGAAATTGTCGACAAGATCAAGCGCGGCGAACAACTTGAGCATTACGAAACCCTGCGGAGAAGAAAAGACGGTTCGGATGTCGAAATTTCTCTAACCGTTTCGCCGATAAAAAACGAGAACGGCGAAATCGTCGGGATTTCAAAAATCGCCCGCGAGATTAGCGAGCAAAAACGTGCTGCCGAGGCACTGCGCGAATCCGAAGGGAAAATGCGCCTGTTTGTGGAATATGCGCCGGCGGCAGTCGCGATGTTCGACCGTGAAATGCGGTATCTGGCAGTCAGCCGCCGCTGGATGGAGGATTACAAATTAACGGAAAATCTGATCGGGCGCAATCATTACGAAGTTTTCCCGGACATTTCCGAAAAATGGAAGGAACTCCATCGAAAATGTTTGGCGGGAACCGTCGAAAAACTGGACGAAGACAATTTTATCCGCGCCGACGGCTCGGTTAGCCGGCTGAAATGGGAAATTCTTCCGTGGTTCAATGCCGCGGACGACATCGGCGGGATCATTATTTTTAGCGAAGATATCACCGATCGTAAACGCGCCGAGAAAATCATCAGCGAGAACGAAAAACAGTTGCGCCGCGTACTGGATAATCTATTCATTTTCGTCGGTTTATCAACGCCTGACGGGACGCTCGTCGAAGTCAACCGCGCGCCGCTCGAAGCCGCCGGAGTAAATGTTGAAGACGTTTTGGGCAAAAAAACCTGGGAAACGGTGTGGGTCAGCCATAGCACACAAGTGCAGCGGCAGATGCGCGAGGATTTCGAAAGGGCGGCGCAGGGCGAAATTATCAGGCACGACCTTGAATTACAGATTAGCGGCGGCGTTATCACGATCGATTATATGCTTGCGCCGGTGCGTGACGACGAAGGCAACATCACGCATTTAATATCTTCGGGAGTCGACATCAGCGAACGCAAACGCGCCGAAGAAACCTTGCGCGAATCGGAGAAGCGTTATCGAACTTTGTTCGAGTCGATCGACCAGGGCTTTTGTCTGATCGAAGTTCTGTTCGATGAAAACAAAAAGGCGAACGATTACCGATTTTTGGAAATCAATCCGGCGTTTGAGCAATTGACCGGAATTTCCGCCGAAGCCGCACTGCGCGAAACCTCGATCCGCAGCGTCGTTCCGGATCTGGAAGAAAAATGGTTTGAAATTTATGGAAAAGTCGCGCTGACGGGAGAGTCGATTCGTTTTGAGGAAAATTCCGAAGCATTGAATCGCTGGTTCGACATTTATGCTTTCAGTGTCGGAGAACCGGAAAACTGCCGGGTCGCCGTGATTTTTACGAATATTACCGAACGCAAACTGGCGGAAGCCAACCTGCGCGAAAGAGAGGCGCATTTTCATGCGACTGACCGGCGGCTCGCGGACATTGTTTACGGAATGAGCGAAGCGTGTTTCGCGCTCGATGCCGACTGGTGTTTTACTTTTGTCAATAATCAGGGCGAAACCCTGCTTCGGCACTGCCGCGAGGAACTGCTCGGCAAATCGATCTGGAAAGTATTTCACAAACTTGTCGGAACACCGATTGAGGAAAGCTATCGACGGACGATGACCGAACGGATTCCGGTCGCCTTTGAAGCTTTTTCGCCGATCGCCGATCGTTGGCTGGATATCCGGGTCTTTCCCTCGGGCGAGGGTGTGGCGGTGTTTCTGCTCGACATTCACGAACGCAAAGCGGCGGAATCCGAAAGGCAGAAATTCGTCTCGCTGGCGGAAAACAGCATCGAATTTATCGGAATTTGCGATTTGGAAGGAATACCGTTGTTCATTAACGAAGCGGGCAGAAAACTCGTCGGTTTGAAAAATTTGGAGGAAACCGTGAAAACTCCCATCGTCGGTTTTTTCTTTCCCGAAGACCGCGAATTCATCACCAATGAATTTCTCCCGAAAGTGAAGGAGCTCGGGCATGCCGAAACCGAGATTCGTTTCCGTAACTTTAAGACCGGACAGGCAATTTGGATGATTTACAACGTTTTTCTCGTCAAGGACGAAAACGATCTACCGGTCGGCTTTGCCACCGTCAGCAGTAACATTACCGAACGCAAACAATATGAACAGGCATTTATCCGGCTTAACCAATCCCTGGAACAAAAAGTTTCCGAACGAACCGCCGAATTAAACTCGGTCAACCGCGAACTCGAAGCGTTTTCGTATTCGGTTTCGCACGACCTGCGTGCGCCGCTCAGAGCGATGGACGGCTTTAGTCTCGCGCTTTTAGAAGATTACGCCGCAAATCTCGACGCGACCGGGCAAAATTATCTGAACCGCGTGCGCAGTGCGAGCCAGCAAATGGCGCGTTTGATCGACGATATGCTGCTGCTTTCGCGCGTAACACGCAGCGAGCTCATCAAACAGGACGTAAATTTAAGCGAAGTTGCCCGTTCGATTGCCGAAAGGCTTCAGGAAACTGAGCCGCGTACGAACGTGGTTTTCGAGATCGAAGAAGATGTCCGGGCATTCGGCGACAGCCGCCTGCTTCGGATCGCGCTGGAAAATCTGCTCGGTAACGCTTATAAATTCACGTCCAAACGCGACGGCGCGAAAATCTCGTTCGGGCAGATACAGAACGGCGACGAAACCGAATATTTTGTCAAAGACAACGGCGCCGGTTTTGATATGACCTACGCCGGCAAGCTGTTCGGCGCGTTTCAGCGTCTGCACAATTCGACGGAATTTGAAGGAACGGGAATCGGGCTCGCAACCGTTCAGCGCGTGGTGCGCCGGCATGGCGGAAGCGTGCGTGCCGAAGCCGCGGTCGGCAAAGGCGCGAGTTTTTATTTTACGGTTTGAAGAAGTAAATTACGTGAGGGAAGAAAATGAAGAAAAAAATAATTTTACTGGTCGAAGACAATCCCGACGACGAATTGCTGATGCTTCGCGCCCTGACGAAAAACAACATCGCCAACGATGTCATTGTTACGCGCGACGGCGTCGAAGCGCTTGATTATTTGTTTAGTACGGGCAAATACGGCGAACGCGACCCGAACATCATACCGGAGTTAATTTTACTTGATCTGAAACTGCCGAAACTTGACGGTTTGGAGGTTTTAAAGCGTATCCGCGCGGATGAACGGACAAAGCTCGTTCCCGTAGTTATTCTGACAACCTCGGGCGAACAGAAAGACATTATCAACAGTTACGATCTAGGCGCGAACAGTTATGTTCAGAAACCGGTTGATTTTACCGAGTTTGTCGAGGCGACGCGCCAACTTGGATTATACTGGCTGGTTATCAACAAAACCATGCTCAACGATTAGATCGAACTGCAAATTAATTATTATGAAACTCCTTAAAGTTTTAATCATCGAGGATTCGGAGATGGATGCCGAGCTGTTGGTTCTGCACCTGACGCGCGCCGGTTACGATTTACAATTTGACCGGATCCAGACGGCAGAGGCGATGAAAACGGCACTTCGCACCAAAGAATGGGATCTGATCGTTTCCGATTTCCAGATGCCGGAATTTACCGGACTGGAGGCTATTAAGGTTTTAAACGAAAGCGGGCTGGAAATTCCTTTCATTCTCATTTCCGGGACGATCGGCGAGGAAACGGCGGTTCAGGCGATGCTTGCCGGGGTCAGCGATTATCTGATGAAAGATAATCTGACGCGGCTGGTTCCGGCGATCGAGCGGGAATTAAAAGAAGCCGCCGAAGGGCGTGCGCTGAAAAAGATTGAACTTGCTCTGCAGGAAAGCGAAAAGCGGCTTAAGTTGGCTTTAACGGCGGCAGGAATGGGCGTTTGGGAATGGAATCTGTTAACCGGCGAGATTTACTGGTCGCCGGAATGCCTCGGGCTTTTACAGGTCGAGAAACCGATCGAAAAGATCAGTGAATTTCAAGAACTTCTGCATCCCGAAGACCGTGAGGCGATGATGAAGAGCGTCGGCTCTGCCATTGAAAAACACACCATTTTCAAAACCGAGTTTCGTATTATCAAAAATGACGGCAATTATATTTGGGTCGCCAATCACGGAATCACCGAATATGACGGCAATGGAACAGCGCTCCGTATCATCGGAACGGTTTTGGACATTACCGAGCGCAAGCAAGCCGAATTATCTTTGCGCGAATCGGAGGAGAATTTTCGCGCACTCGTGCAGGCAACGACACAATCGGTTTGGACAATGAATGCTGAAGGTGAAAGCGAAGAATTTCCGCAGTGGTGGAGCAATCTCACAGGACAAACCGCGGAGGAGATAAAAAATTTCGGCTGGCTTGATGCCGTTCATCCGGAAGATTATGAGGAAGCACGGATCGTGTGGCAATCGGCATTTGCATCCCAAACTTTGTTTACCGTGGTTTATCGAATTCGAACCGTCAGCGGCAACTACGGTTACTATGCCGTGCGCGGTGTGCCGGTTTTTGATGAAACCGGCAATTTCAGGCAATGGATCGGTACATTTACCGATATCAGCAGCCGCAAAAGGGCGGAAGAAGAACTACACAATAGTGAGGAGAAACTGCGTCAGTCACAAAAGCTGGAATCGATCGGACGACTTGCCGGCGGTATCGCCCACGATTTTAACAATATGCTGACGGCGATCAACGGCTACAGCGACCTGATGCTCCGCTGTTTGCCCAAGGACGATTTGAATCGCAGCTATGTCGGGGAAATCAGAGAAGCCGGAGAACGTTCCGCCTCTCTGATCAATCAGCTGCTCGCTTTTAGCCGCCGCCAGATACTACAGCCGAAAGTTTTGAACATCAACCAGATAATTTTTGAAACGACCGGGATGCTTCAGCGTTTAATCGGCGAAGATATCCAGCTCGTCAGCCGGTTGGATCCGGAAATCGGTCAAATAAAAGCCGATCCCGGACAGATCTCTCAAATTATCATGAATCTGGTCGTTAATTCACGCGACGCGATGCCGCAGGGCGGCACCACGACGATTAAAACAGAGAATGTTTATCTGGATGAAGAATATGTTAAAAGCCACGTCGAAGTGCAAGCCGGAAATTACGTTTTGCTGGCGATCAGCGATAGCGGAACAGGGATCGACGAAGAAACGCTGGCGCAAATCTTCGAGCCTTTTTTCACGACCAAGGAACCCGGAAAAGGAACCGGTTTAGGGCTTGCAACCGTTTACGGAATTGTCAATCAATCAGGCGGACACATCGATGTGGTGAGTACGGTCGGAATCGGTACGACTTTCGAGATCTATCTGCCGCGCGTCGAAAATGCCGTTGATTTAACGGCAAAAAATACCTCGCCGGAAATCTTACTGCAAGGAACTGAAACAATATTTTTAGTTGAAGACGAGCATATCGTACGTAAATTAACCCGGGAGATTCTTGAATCATACGGCTATAAAGTTTTTGAGGCGCGAAACGGCGAAGACGCGTTGGAAGTTTGCGCAAAAATTGACTGTAAATTTGATTTGTTATTAACCGATGTGGTGATGCCCAAAATGGGCGGATTTGAACTAGCCGAAAAATTATTGGAAACTAACCCGCAGCTCCGGGTGCTTTTTACCTCCGGTTATACGGAAAACTTAAAGATCAACCATAAATTGATGGACACCAGCACAAATTTTGTTCAAAAGCCGTTTACGCCTGAATCTCTTGCGATCAAAGTTAGAGAAACACTCGATTTTAGTTAGGATATTGAGCAAAATCCGAGCCCGGTTTACGGCGATTTGCTGGCTAAATTTACAATCGCTTCGGCTAATATTTCGATATCAATAGGTTTTGCCAAATGAAGCTGAAAACCCGCCGAAAGCGCCTGCTCGCTGTCTTCCTGACGGGCAAGCGCCGTGAGCGCAATTGCCGGAATATTGGCGCCTTTGTCCGGTGTCAGAGACCTGAGCTTATTGATCAGTGAATAGCCGTCTTCACCGGGCATATTGATGTCCGTCAACAAGATATCGGGCTTCCAGTCGGCGATCGAAACGAATGCTTCCTGCACGGATTTCGAGGCTTGCGCTTCGGCTCCGAGAAGATTCAGCGCCACCGCCAGCATCTCACAGGTATCGGCATCGTCGTCCACAATAAGCACACGGATGCCGCTCAGTTCGTGAGCGGAAGTCTCGTGGTGTCCGTTCAATCCTTCCTGAACGGATTTCGCCGGAGATGGTTCGACGCTCAGCGAAAGAGGAAGACTCACGGTAAAAGTTGCGCCTTTATTCTGACCTTGACTGGTGACGGTAACCGAACCGCCGTGTAATTCCGTCAAATGCCGCACGATTGCCAAACCCAAGCCCAAACCGTTGTGCAGTCTGGTGCTTGAACTGTCGGCTTGCCGGAAACGGTCGAAAACGAACGGCAGGAATTCGGGCGAAATTCCCTCGCCGCTGTCGCTGACAATAATTTGAACGGCTTCGCTGTTCTGCTGAAGCGTCACATTTACCTCACCGCTCGCGGGCGTAAATTTCACGGCATTGGTGAGCAGATTCCAGATTATCTGCTGCAGCCTTTGCGAATCGCAGGTGATTGTTTCGATCTCCGAATTATAATTGGTTGAAAACGTGATTTCCTTTGCTTCCGCCGCCGGACGAACGGCGTCGAGAGCCGATTCGATGACCGGAATAACGAGGGTCGGCGACAGATTCAAAGGTAGATTGCCGGTCACCAGGCGCGACGTATCGAGCAGATCATTGATCAGTTGAGCCTGCGATTTAGCGTTGCGGAAAATTGTCTGCAGCGCGTCCTCCTGTTTTTGCGGCGTCAATTTTCCGGCTTGCAGAATTTGCCCCCAGCCGATGATCGCGTTCAGCGGCGTGCGCAGTTCGTGCGAAACGGTCGCCAGAAATTCATCCTTCAAACGGCTCGCGATCTCAGCCTTTTCGCGCAGAGATTTTTCGCGCAAAAGCAGATTTTCGCGCTCGGCTTCAACGCGTTTGCGCTGAATGAATTGCCCGATCTCACTGCCGGTCGCTTCGAGCATATTCAGTAAAAGCTGGTCGGGCATCAGCGGACGGCGGGTGAGAAACTCGATCACCCCGTAAAATTTCTTACTGATCTTGATCGGAAAACCGATCGCGCTATGGAGTCCGACCGCCGCCGCAAACGCCGCCCGCGGATACTTTTCGCCCCTAACGGTATTGGGAAGCCAGATCGGGGCGTTTTTCTTCCAGACATGTCCGGGCAGTCCGATACCTTTTGAAAGATTGATGCGCTGACTTTCATTGATGAACGGAGCGAAGTCGCCCGTTTCACCCGAAGTTTGCGTTTGAACGCAGGTCAGCGCCGTTCCCTGTTCATTCAAGAGCCATAAACTGCAAATGTCCGCTTCCATATGTTCGCAAAACGTTTGAAGAATCGCCGAAGCGGCTGTTTCCAGATTAGTCGCATCGGAAAGCGTGCGGGTGATGGCGTGCTCGGTCGCGAGCCGCGCTTCGGACTGTTTGCGGACGGCAACTTCGTTTTCCAGTTCGCGATTGGCGGCTTCAAGCTGTGCCGTGCGCTGACTGACGCGGGCTTCAAGCTCGATATTTAAGCTGTCCAGTTCGCGATTGGTTTGCTCAAGCAGCGAGGCTTGTCTTTTGATTTCCTGATTTTGCTGAAAAAGTTTGGTAAAAAAGCGAACCTTCGATTTGAGGATTTCGGGCTCGAACGGCTTGGTCATATAATCGACCGCGCCTAAGCTGTAACCTTTGAAAACATATTGTTCGTCACGGCTGGTCGCGGAAACGAAAATGATCGGCGTATGTTGTGTGCGCTCGCGTTCGCGCACCAATTCAGCAAATTCAAAGCCGTTCAGTCCGGGCATCTGCACATCGAGCAAAATCAGAGCCACATCCTCGACGAGAAGAAAACGCAGGGCTTCATGACCGGAAGCCGCGCACACGAGATTTTGCCCCAAATCTTCGAGAATGCTCTGCATTGCCAGTAAATTTTCCGGGCGGTCGTCAACCAGCAAGACATTCGCCTTTGTTTCCGAAGTCATTAACCCTCCTTACTCACTCACCCTGAAAGGCAGGTTTCGATGCGTTTGCAAACGAAAACCTGCCTTTCTATTTTCCATCGTTCTAGCGGTCAAGCCAAATCCGCAAAAGCGAAAGTAGCTGTTCGGTGTCAACCGGCTTTGTAATATAGTCCGATGCTCCGGCTTCGATACATTTCTGGCGGTCGCCTTTCATCGCCTTGGCGGTCACGGCAATGATCGGAATCGATTTGAATTTCGAGATCTGGCGAATCTCGTTCATCGCCTCGTAACCGTCCATTTCCGGCATCATAATATCCATCAAAACGCCGTCAATGCCGTGCGTTTTCTTGAGCATTTCAATGCCGTCGCGCCCGTTTTCGGCATAAACGACCTGCATTTGCTGGCGTTCGAGCGCACTTGTCAAAGCAAAGATGTTGCGAATGTCGTCGTCAACGACGAGCACTTTTTTGCCTTCGAGACGCGGGTCCGTCACGTTCACGCGCTTCATCATATTCTTTTGCGATTCGTTCAGATTCGCGACATCGCGGTGCAGGAAAAGCGCGGTTTCGTCAACCAGTCTTTCCATCGAATCGGCGTCTTTGATGATGATCGTTTCGGCAAGTTTTTTGATCTTGGAAGTTTCACGCTTCGTCAGATCCTTGCCCGTGTGAACGATCACGGGAAGCTCGGGAAATCCCGATTTTTGCTTGATTTTCCCGATCAATTCCGACCATTCCATATCGGGAAGCATCAGATCGATGATCGCGCAGTCGAATTTTTCCGCGTTCAGAATGTTGAGAGCATCTTCGCCCGTCGCGACCGATTTGATCTCGACATCATCGCCGCCGAGCAGTTCATTGATACTGCGCTGAAGCGTTTCATCGTCTTCGACGAGAAGCAGTCTTTTCACCGGACGCGAGATGAAATCATTCAAACCGGCGACACTTTCGACCAGTTTTTCACGATTCAGAGGTTTCGTCGCGTGACCGAATGCGCCGAGTTTTAAAACCCGCCGCAGATCATCGATCACGGAAATGATCTGAATCGGAATATGACGCGTCGAAGGATCGTGTTTCAAACGGTCGAGAACGGCATAACCGTGCATTCCGGGCAGAGTCAGATCGAGCGTGATCGCATCGGGACGATATTTTCGCGCCGTCATCAGCGCGTCTTCGCCGTGTTGGGAAACAAGACATTTAAAGCCTTGCTCGTGCGCGATGTCAACAAGAATTCGGGCAAAACTGCTGTCGTCTTCGATAATCAGCAGAACGCGATCTTCCGGCGTAATCTCGGCGCGGTCGTCGCTGACGATGACCGGAACTCTCGCTCCCGTTTCGTTCTGCGGCTCTCTGGCTAGAGAGATCAGGCTCGATTGCTGATGACCGTTGCCCGAAATATCATCTTCGTCAAACAACTCATCTTTCGGTGAAATCGTCGTCTGCTGATAGACTTCCGGCAAGTAGAAAGTAAATTTACTGCCTTCGCCCGGCGCGCTTTCGAGCGTGATCTCACCGCCTAAAAGCCTGGCGATTTCACGGCTGATCGAAAGTCCTAAGCCCGTTCCGCCGTATTTCCGGCTCGTCGTTCCGTCGGCTTGCTGGAACGACTCGAAGATGATCTGCTGTTTGTCTTCGGGAATCCCGATTCCGGTGTCGCTGACCGTAAAGGCAATCACGGATGTGGCACGGTTTAAGCTGTCATTGTCAAAACTCCAACCGCCCGTCGCAACGCCGATCTGCATCCCGACCTGTCCCTGATGAGTAAACTTAAAGGCGTTCGATAAGAGATTTTTCAGCACCTGACGCAAACGTTTAACGTCGGTCTGCATATTTTGCGGAAGCTGTTCCTGCAAGTCGATGATCAGCTGAAGTCCTTTGTCCTGCGCGATTTGACCGAAATTGCGTTCGATGTCTTCCTGCAATTCGCTGAAATAAACATCGCCGATTTCGACGCCCATCATACCGGATTCGATCTTCGACAAGTCGAGAATTTCGTTGATCAGCGCGAGCAGATCCGCGCCCGAAGAATGAATCGTTTCGGCAAACTCGATCTGTTTTTCATTGAGATTGGTTTCGGCATTTTCCGCGAGCATCTTCGAGAGGATCAGCATCGAATTGAGCGGTGTCCGAAGCTCGTGCGACATATTTGCCAGAAATTCGGATTTGTATTTCGACGAAAGCGCGAGCTGTTTGGCTTTGTCTTCCAAAGCCGTACGCGCCAGTTCGATCTGCCGGTTTTTCTGCTCGACTTCCGATTTTTGCTCGGAAAGAAGCTGTGCTTTATCTTCGAGCTCGAGATTGGTCTGCTGCAATTCTTCCTGCTGTTGTTTGAGGAGTTCTTCGGAAGTCTGCAAGGATTGCGCCTGAAGTTCGAGACGGCGGTTGGTTTCCTGCAATTCCGCCTGACCGACCTGCAATTCCTGCGCGAGCGACTGCGATTGTTTGAGAAGCTCTTCGGTTCTCATATTCGCCTCGATCGTGTTGATCACGATCCCGATCGATTCGGTCAACTGGTCTAAGAATCCGAAGTGAATTTCGTTAAACGCTTCGAACGAAGCGAGCTCGATCACGGCTTTGACCTGTCCTTCAAAAAGAACCGGCAAGACGACGATGTTTTTCGGAACCGCTTCGCCCAAGCCGGAATTGATCTTGACGTAATCGGGCGGAACATTCGTGATGATAATGCGTTCTTTTTCGAGCGCGCACTGCCCGACCAGACTTTCGCCGAGCTTGAATTCGTTGGCGACCGATTTGCGTTCGCGGTAAGCGTAAGAAGCGAGCATTTTCAAGATCGTTTCGTCTTCGACCGTATCGGTAATATAGAAAACACCGTGCTGCATTTCGACGAGCGGCGCCATTTCCGACAAGATAAGGCGCGCCACGGTCAGCAAATCGCGCTGACCTTGAAGCAGACGCGTAAATTTCGCCAGGTTGGTTTTGAGCCAATCCTGCTCGGTGTTCTTCTGCGTCGTTTCGCGCAGGTTGCGAATCATCTCGTTCACGTTATCTTTCAAAAACGCGACTTCGCCCGAAGCGTCGACCGTGATCGAACGGGTCAAATCGCCCTTCGTCACGGCGGTCGCCACGTCAGCCATCGCGCGCACCTGGTTGGTCAGGTTCGCCGCCAGCTGATTCACGTTATCCGTCAGATCGCGCCACGTTCCCGACGCCCCCGGCACATTCGCCTGTCCGCCGAGCTCGCCTTCGATTCCCACCTCGCGCGCCACGGTCGTTACCTGATCGGCAAATGTCGCAAGCGTGTCGATCATCGCGTTGATCGTGTCGGAAAGCTCGGCGATTTCGCCGAGGGCTTCCACCTCGAGTTTCCGGTTCAAGTTGCCGTTTGCCACGGCGGTCACAACGCGGGCAATTCCGCGTACCTGCGTCGTCAGGTTCGAACCCATAAAGTTCACGTTGTCGGTCAAATCCTTCCAGACGCCCGCGACGCCTTTCACTTCCGCCTGACCGCCGAGTTTTCCTTCGGTTCCTACTTCACGCGCCACACGCGTCACTTCCGATGCAAACGAGTTGAGCTGGTCAACCATCGTGTTGATCGTGATCTTGAGCTCAAGAATTTCGCCCTGCACGTCCACGGTAATTTTCTTTGACAAATCGCCGTTCGCCACCGCGGTCGTCACGGTTGCGATATTTCGCACCTGAGAGGTTAAGTTCGACGCCATGAAGTTCACGTTGTCGGTTAGATCCTTCCACGTTCCCGAAACGCCGCGCAC
>DATLOR010000091.1:0-2853 GCA_035536135.1 Pyrinomonadaceae bacterium
ACCCTTTTTGAGACGTTTTCAGAATCAACTAATGAGTGCTTTCTATACAAAAGAAGAAATCCTTAACCAGTTAGATAATTGCACCCGCGATTTCACATTTCCGATGCTGGATAATGGGTATGTTTATTTGGGAGATACTCGCTTGAGTGCCTACCGCGACGAGCGCCATTGGGCACTCATCATAGAAGTCTTAGGTTATAACGTGCGGGCTGGAAACCATGACGGACTGAGCGATTGTCTTCACTGTTTCGGTAACTGCTTAAAGCGCCCGCCCGGTACGGCGAATGAAGATTTTCTCTATGTAACAAGCGACGGCATAGAAAGCCCAACCTTTGATGACGTTTATGGCTGGTATATTAGAAATGAGGCAAAAAGCATCCGTATCCGTCAATCTACAGCACGTTTAACCTTAAACGCCGAACAACTTAAGGAAAAAGGCATCGAATTAGTAGAAGCACCGCAAATCACGGGAGCCGATTTGATGCGCAGTTTATTGCCTGAATATCGGGAACAGCTTCTCGCCACCGAAGAAGAACTTCGAGAACGTATTCCAGAAGATTTGCCTTTGATTTTGCGATTGGACGAATGGAATCATCCTGATTTAGCAGCCGATCAATTGCCGAGCGAAAGCAAAACCTTTCGAATGATTGCAGACGTACTTATTACAGGTGATGCGTCGCTCTACCAACCAACGGAAGAGCCAAATACGCACTGGAAGAATTGGTTGGAAGGCGGGACGCTTTAATCAGATTAAACGTCTCAAAAACGCCCCTTTTTGAAACACCATAAGAACATCGAAAAGCGTCTCATAAGTCATAGGTTTTTGAGACACTTTAATCACTGCGTTAATTACGGTTAATCTCTATTTACCGGGTATTGCCATTTTTACAGTTTGTCCCATAAGTCGTCTCATAACTAAAATCCCAAAAACGTATGGCTTTTGGGACGGTTTCTGAAAGATCGGAATCGGGCGAAATTTAATCGCTCGCTGAAAGTGAGGAGAAATCGATCGTCCATTGGTTCGACGCTTTCAGTGTCGGAATGATCGCTTTACCGCGTCTTATGTTTGCGCTCGTTTTACGCGCTTGCGTCTAAGGCGGCGAATTTGACCGAAATCCTGCCCTTTTTTCGCAAAACCCAATAAAAATGGGGCGACAAATGTGAATAGTCGGCAGACAAAAGTGTTTCGGCGAGCGACAAAAGTGTTTCGGCAAGCGACGAAAGTATTTTGGCGATCGACTATTCTCATTAGTCGAGAGATGAAAGTGTTTCGGCTGCCGACTATTTGCTTTCGGCGACCGACAAAAGTGTTTCGGCGGTCGAATATTTGCTTTCGGCGGTCGAATATTTACTTTTTTCGGCTCGATTTTAAAGATTTTTCTTGACGTTTGGCAGTAAATCGGGTTATAAAATTTCTCATCGGCAGACGAATTCACGTGACTATCCCCGAAGTTACGCTCCTAAATTCTAAGCGCAACTCCCGACGGTAGCCGATTCAAGCCTGGATTTCCCTGCCGAAATATTAAAATTTCAGGAGACAATTTATGTTGAATAGTAATGAGTTGGGAAAACTTTCCGACCGTGAATTGTTGGCGCAGGCGCGGGCGTACGAGTCGATCCTTAATGCGGATGCCGCGAGCTTGAATTTTGGGACGGCAGAATCCATCGCGATGAAATCAGTTAACAATGCGTTTGCCGCCGCACTTGATGCGTGGGACGCGGTGCAGATCGAGGAAGCCGGAATTTCGCAGTCAAAGGCGGACGGTCGCAAGGCTTTACTCGCGGAACTTCGCCGTCAGCGCAATGTGCTCTATGCCGATGCGGGCGTTTCGGACAGTGCGCTGGCAAATGCGGGTTTGCCGCCGCGCGATAAGGTCAAAACGGCGAGTCCTGCGCCGACGACCGCGCCGATGGGTTGGGTCGATTACGGCAAACTGAAGCACGTCATACATTTCCGCGATTCGGCAACGCCCGACAAAAAAGCCAAGCCCGCCGGAATGCAGGGCTGTGAGATCTGGCGTTTCGTCGGAACATCCGCGCCCGTTTCGGAAAACGATTACGATTATGTCGCGACCGATTCGGATTCGCCGTATGTCGCGTTTTACGCGATGGCGGACGCGGGCAAAAAGGTTTATTACCTGCTCCGCTGGCTGTCAAAATCCGGGGCGCGCGGCGAATGGAGCGAAACCATCGAAGCGACCGTTAACGGTTAAAAATGTAAAAAAGACGATTCGGATTGAGTCGTCTTTTTTATCGTTATAGAATCAAAGGAGGTTATGAAAAAGCGTCTCAAAAATAAGTTGAAGAAAAAAATTCTGCAAAGGACAGACCGCAAATATATCGGTTTTCACGTTTATCGTTCGGTCAATGAAAATCTGCCGTTCATCTTCTGGGAACGAATCACGGACGAGCCCGTTCCGGACGGAAATTTTGACGACAAGCTGGCAAATGTCGGCGACCGCTATTTTTACCGGCTGACGCAGGTCGATGCAAACGGCAGCGAAAGCGCGCCGATCAAGCCGCACGTGACCTTTAAAGACCACGCCGGAAACAAGCTCGACCAGAATCCTTTGGTCGATTTCGTCGGGTATAACATTTACCGCTCGATCGACAAGGACGTGCCGCTCGATGAGTGGGAACGGCGCAACGCGGAGCCGCTCGAAACGACCGAGTTCAAGGACGAAGGCGTTACGTCGGGCGAGGTTTTCTTCTACTACGTCCGCGCCGTCGATTCGCTCGGCACGGAAAGCGCGCCCGGCGAAGTGATCCGCGTGATCAGGAAATAAACACCGCACTGCAAAATCGGTTATCATAAAACGTAAAGCATATTCCTTGCCTGCAAACTTATGTCGG
>DATLOR010000092.1:0-3019 GCA_035536135.1 Pyrinomonadaceae bacterium
TGAAACGCTTAGTTTGGAAGAATGGAAACAAATCTTCAATGTTTTGACGTAAAAGACTTGTCATGAAAAATTGCCGATCGGTGTTTATTCTTTGTAATTCGTTTTTCGCCGGAGAATCTAATGAAAATTTTAAGACCTTGGTTTCGCGTTTTTATCGCCGTTTTTTGTGTTTCCGTTTGTTTCGCTCAAACAGATCAAAACATTCCTCGCTTTGAAAAAGCCGATTGTGCGATCCCGATCCCGCAAGGCGAAAAAGCCGAATGCGGTTATCTGGTCGTTAAGGAAAGACGCGCCGCGAGAAACGATAAAACGATCCGTTTGCCGATAATTGTTCTGAAAAGTGATAATCCGAACCCGAAACCCGACCCGGTTTTGCGGACGCTCGGCGGTCCGGGCGGTTCGTCGCTGAAATTGGTGACCGGTCGTTCCGCATCGCCGTGGCTGAAAGAACGCGATTTGATCATTTTTGAACAGCGCGGCACAAAATTTGCCCAGCCTGCGCTTGAATGTCCCGAAGTGAACGAAGCAAAAATCAGCAGCGCGAAAAAACAACTTGACGGGAAAACAGCGCGGGCGAACGAAATAAAAGCCGCGAAGGCTTGTTATGAGCGTTTGACCGCGGAGGGAATTGATCTGTCGGCTTACAACAGCGCGGAAAGCGCAGCGGATATTGAAGATCTGCGGCGTGTTCTAAAGCTCGAAAAAATAAATCTCTGGGGACTTTCCTACAGCTCGCGGTTGATGCTCAACGTGATGCGCGATTTTCCGGGCGGCATCCGCAGCGTTGTTTTGGAATCAACTTTGCCGATCGACGTAAATTACGATGAAGTCGGTGTCGATCTGATCATCAATGCTTTGAACCGTCTTTTCAAAAACTGTCAAGCCGAAGCCGAATGTGCAAAGGCGTATCCGAATCTCGAAAACGAATTTTATGAAGTGGTCGCAAAATTAAACAAGGAACCGATTACAGCAAATATAAAAGACGGTAAAACCGGCGAAACCGTTGATATAAAACTCAATGGCGACGATTTTGCAACATGGATCATTGATTATCTACTTTCAAACAGTCCGGAAGCGATCGCCGACGCGCCCTTGGTCATTCACCTGACAAATCAGGGCAAATATGCGCCTTTCAAGCGTTACGCGAACGATAAAATTTCGCCGTCGAATTATTCTTGGGGAATGCGTTATTCAGTTTGGTGCAGTGAAGAAATACCGTTCGAAAATCGGGGGCGTATTTTGTCTCAGTCGATGCGTTACCCGCGTTTGAAAGGTTACGAGGTGATGGCTTTGCCCGATATTTGCAGTGTTTGGAAGGTTCAGGCAGCAAAGCCGGTTGAAAATAAACCCGTTAAAAGCGATATCCCGACATTGGTGGTTGCCGCCGAATACGATGCCTACACGCCGCCCGATTGGGGAAGGCAAACGGCGAAAAATTTGAAAAACAGTTTTTTTGTTGAAATTCCGTGGGTCGGACACGGACCTTCGTTTTCCACGCCTTGTTTGAGCGACCTGATTTCGGAATTTTTTAATAATCCGAAAATTGCGCCGAATTCCTCCGAATGTATCGAAAAAGTCCGACGCAATTTTCGTTTCACCGTCAAAAAAGAGTAGTAAAATGACGGCTAAGCTTCAAAATCCGTTTCGTGAATCAGTTCGACTTTGGGGGGGAAAATGAGTGAAGCCAAAATCGAAAGCAGAATCGTTCCCAAAATAATCAAAAGCGACCAGGAGATCGGGAAATGTCCGCCATATAAAGGATTCAGCCAAACCATTTTCAAACCGACAAAGACCAGGACGACCGCCAATCCGTATTTCAGAAGATGAAATTTATTGATCACGCCCGCGAGCATAAAATACATCGAACGAAGTCCGAGAATCGCAAAAATGTTTGACGTGAAAACGATCAAAGGCTCGTCCGTCACGGCGAAAATCGCCGGAACGCTGTCGACCGCGAAGATAATATCGGTTGCTTCCAGAAACAAAAGCGCGATAAAAAGTGGCGTCGCGTGGCGAATTCCGTCTTTCAAAATAAAGAAACTTTTGCCGTCGATCTCGTGCGTCACGGGCATAAATTTCTTGAAAATGCGAATCAAAAAATTCTTTTCCGGCTCGATTTCTTCACTGCTCGTGAAAAACATCTTGATTCCCGTGATAATTAAAAAACCGCCGAAAATGTAGATGATCCAGTTAAACTGCATCAACGCCGAACCGAGCGCGATAAAGACGGCGCGGAAAATCAGCGCGCCTAAAATTCCGTAAAACAAAACGCGGTGTTTATATTTTGGCGGAATCCCGAAATAGCTGAAAACCAGGACGAAAACGAAGATATTATCGATCGAGAGCGAGTATTCGAGAACATAGCCGGTTAGAAATTCGAGCGCCGATTGCCAGCCGATCTCTGCTCCGAATTTTGCCGAAGCGTACTGATAAAACAGAAAGTTGAAGCTCAGGGCGAGCACGACCCAAACAATGCTCCAGATCGTCGCTTCCTTAAAGGAAACAACGTGCGCCTTGCGATTGAAAATGCCCAGATCGAGCGCGAGCATGATCAAAACGAATAGTAAAAATCCGCCGTAAAACCACCAGTATTCGGCGAAAGGAAATAAAGTCATGATAAAAAATCCTCCAAAATTTTAAGTTTGCCGCAAAAGAAAAAACCTTCTGCAAGCAAAAATATTTGCTTAACAGAAGGTCTCGATTCTTTGCTGACAAACCGGATTTTCGTGTTTGGAAAATCGTATTGACGATTTTGTCAGACCTTAAAAGGCAATCTACTCCCCTTCAAAAACTAGTCAGTTATAACTTACGAAATCTTTACTTTGATGTCAAGATTTGATTTGAAATTGTTTCTGCGGCAACTTGAAAACCCGAAATCAAACCTTTAATTTATAAATCTGAATGAATGCCAAAAATTTACTCTTGAAGGAGTTGAGATGCTTGAACACTTTAGCGCAGAGGATTTTTCCAAACAGTTAAATACAAAATTCAAAGTTTATTATTCAGACGATCAGGTTTT
>DATLOR010000093.1:0-19570 GCA_035536135.1 Pyrinomonadaceae bacterium
CCTGATTCGCTCTTCGGACGCGGCGCAGCGCACCTGGACGGGCGGCGGGCGTTACCGTTTGGTTGACGTCGACGTGCAGAATATGGGCGGCACGGGCACGAAAACCGTTTTCAGCGGCACGAACTCCGGGAACAACATCTCAAGCTGGATATTTAATGCGAATTGTCCGGCGGTGCTTTCCATTACTCCGTCGAGCGCGACGGTCCAAGCCGGCGGAACGCAAACTTTCACGGCGGGCGGCGGCTTTGCGCCTTATGTTTTCAGCATTTTATCGAACAATTCGGGCGGCTCGATCAACACTTCGACCGGCGTTTATACCGCCGGAACGACCGCCGCCGTGACGGACACGATTCGTGTGACCGACGTTTTCGGCACGACTTCGGACGCGACCGTCAATATTTCCGGAACGCCGACCAATCTCGTCTTTACGGTGCAGCCGGAGAGCGCGACTGCCGGTCAAATTCTAACTCCCGCCCTGCAGGTCGCTGTTCAGGACCAGTTCGGCAACACTGTAACAAGCTCGAACGCAGCGATCACGCTCAGCATTATCAACAACACGCGGGGCGCAATCTTGTCGGGAACTTTAACGAAAAATGCGGTCAACGGCATCGCCACGTTCGACAATTTAAGCATCGACGCGGCTTTCGGTTATAATTTGCTCGCCACTTCGGGCGGCTTGACCGGCACCAGCAATCTGATCCTTATTTTCGCCGGACAGCCCGATCATCTGATGTTTTTCAGGCAGCCGAGCAATACTTTTCAAAGCCGTACGATTTTACCTGCCGTGACGGTCGGCGTCGTTGATTCGTTCGGTAACGAGGTTTTGAATCCGGGGGGTTCGGTTACCATCGCGATCGGCAATAATCCGGGCGGCGCAACTCTTCTGGGAACGGCGACCCGTCCGGTCCTTAACGGCGGTGCCGTATTTCTGGTCGGCATTGACCAACCCGGCATCGGCTACACTTTAACGGCAAGCGGCGGATCGCTGCCGACCGTCGTCAGTAATTCATTCGACATTACCAATCCATTTCTCGTGACCAATACCAACGACAGCGGAGCGGGCTCGCTGCGTCAGGCGATCATCAACGCCAACAACTTTGTCGGACTTGGAAACCGCACCGTTGTTTTTAACATTCCTGGTACGCCGCCGTATCAAATAATCCGCTCATTCTCGAACTACCCGGCGCTCAGCTTCGGCGTCGGCATCGACGGGACGACCCAGCCGGGATTCGCCGGCTCTCCGGTCGTTTTCCTGTCCGGTCCGAGCGTCGGTCTGGTGTTAAACGGCGGTAATACCGTCCGGGGATTAAACATCTTCAGCGCGACGACCGCCATTTTGGAAAGCGGCTCGCAGAATCGGATTCAGGGCAATTTTCTGAGCGGCACATTCGAAGCGATCAACGCGCGCGGTTTCCGTCCGCTGATCGGCGGGACGACCGTTGCCGACCGCAACGTTATCACGAACAGCGGAGCCGGAATTATCCTCGCCGGAGCAAATCAGGCAATTGTCACCGGAAATTATATCGGCACCGACCCGACGGGCTTGATCGCCCAACCGAATCGCGTCGGGATCGCTATCTTGGGCAGCGACGGAAGCCGCTCCGTGACGACATCCCAAATCGGCGGCGATTCACCTGAAGAAGAAAATCTGATCGCCTTTAACCGCAAAGGCATCACGCTCTTCAAGCAGATCGGCACGCCTTCGGCAAACATCAAGCGCAACTCGATTCACTCGAGCACCGTGCTCGGAATCGATTTCGGAACGAGCGGCGTGACACCGAACGACCCGCAGGATGCGGACATCGGCGAGAATCAACTGCAGAACTTCCCCGTTCTCGAATCGGCGGTTTCGTCAAGCGGAAATACGACGATCAGCGGTTCTTTCAACAGCGTTCCGCTGCAAAATTATGCGTTAAATTTTTATTCGAGCGCGGTGTGTTCGCCGTCCGGTTTCGGCGACGGCGAAGTCTTTATCGGTTCAGCCAACGTTTCAACCGACAGCGGCGGCATTACCGGGTTCACGGCGAATTTGCCTGTTTCGGTTTTACCCGGACGCGTGATCACCGCGACGGCGACGGACGCGAGCGGCAACACTTCCGAGTTTTCAAAATGCCAAACGGTCGCGGCGCAGACCTTTTCGATTGCGGGTAGAATTATCGACAATTTCGGCAATGCGCTGAGCGGCGCGGTGATCAATCTGCAAGGCTCGAATCTGACCGCCGTGACCGACACGAACGGCAATTACAGTTTCGCCAATCTTCCGGCGGGAGCCAATTACACGCTTGTTCCGGTCAAAATAAATTACGTTTTTTCGCCCGCGACCTTAACCTTTAATAATCTTTCGGCGAATCAAGTCAATCAAAATATTGTCGGAACAGCGGCGCGTTTTCGTTTAAGCGGTCAGGTCAAAAGCGTTTTCGGCGCGGCGACTTTCCCGCTTGGCGGCGTTACCGTTTCCTTGAGCGGCGCGGCGAGCGGAGCCGTAACGACCGACGAGAACGGTAATTACGCTTTCGACAATCTGCTGGTGGGAAATTATACGGTTACGCCCTCAAAAACTAATTTCAGTTTCAATCCATCAGCTCAAACCATCTCGCTCAGCGCAAACCGGACGGTTGATTTCAGCGGCGGCTTGAATCCGCCGCTCGAAGGTCGCGTGTTTCAATGCACCAATTATATCTCCTCAATGAATGCCGACGGCAGCGCGAAAACGCAGATCATCACTTTTCCGACCGGCGAAGGCTGCAGCGGCGCCACTGTTTCGCGCGACGGCAGGAAACTCGTTTACTATACGAACACCAATAAAATTTTTACGGCGAACACGGACGGCAGCGCGCGCGTCCTGATTTCGCAGGATGCGAGTTCGAGTTCGGTTCAGTTTCACGGCATTGCGATCAGCAATAACCGGCAGAAAATTGCCCTTACGAAACGCGCTTTCACCGTTAATCGAAACGACGCGTTCCTGCGCGTGATGAATGCTGACGGAAGCAATTTAACGACGATTTATGCGCCGCCGACCGGCGAGTTTCTGACAGACCTCAATTGGTCGCCTGACGGAAATAAAATCGTTTTCATCAAGCGCCCGAATATTTCTTCGAGCAGCGGCGATATTTTCGTCATTAATGCCGACGGCTCGAATCTCAGGCGGTTGACTTCGACGGTTTCGGATCGGTTCCCGAAATTCTCGCCCGACGGGACGAAAATCGCTTTTATCCGCAGCGGGCGCATTTTTACGATCAACGCCGACGGAACCGGGCAAACGCAAATCTCGACCGCCGTTAATTACAGCCGTTTCGACTGGTCGCCCGACGGCGCTCGAATAATGTTTGTGCAGGGATTTTCGGCTCTCGGGGTGATGAACGCCGACGGCACGAACCCGATCGTTTACTCAAACAGCGGAAGTTACTCGCTTCTTTCGTGGGGCGCAGACCCGTCCGAGCAAACGCCGGTCGGCGCGGGCGTCAATGTCGTCACCGGCGGGACGGAAATTACTTTCAATTCGGTTTCATCGGGCGGAACGACGACCGTGACGCCGATTTCTCCCGCCTCAGCCGGAACCGCGCCGAACGGGTTTTCACTCGGACAATTCGGCGCGTTCGAGATCAACACGACCGCGACCTACACGCCGCCCGTCACGATTTGCCTAACTTTGCCGTCAACAATCACGCAAATTCAGTTTAACCAGCTCAATATTCTGCATAACGAAAACGGCTTGCTCGTCAATCGCACTTCGAGCCGAAATTTTGCCACACGGCAAATCTGCGCGATCGTCGATTCGTTCAGCCCGTTTGCGCTCGCCGAGCAGATCGATCCGGGTTTACCAGTCATTTCCGGGTTGATTCAGGACGAGAATGGAAACCCGCTTGTCGGCGTTTCCCTGAAATTGACCGGCGCACAAGAGCGCGCGACGACCTCCGACAGCGACGGCAGGTTTAGTTTCGTGAACCTGACCGAGGACGCAAATTACAACGTTCAGCCGAAACAAGTCGGCTATTTGTTCGACGAATACAGTCGTGATTTTGTAAATTTATCGGGCGAACAAACCGCTTTCTTTGTCGGCGCGGCGGCTGATTTCCAGATCGGCGGGCGCATCTCGGACGGCGGCGGCAGCGGCATCAGCGGTGTCAGCGTGCAGCTTGACGGCGATGCGCAAGCTTTAGTTACGACGGACGCGGACGGCAATTACGTTTTCACTGAACTGCCGGCGGACGGGTTTTATACATTGACGCCTTTTAACGGCGTTAATAATTTCAGCCCGCCAAACGCGACCGTGGCGGCTCTGACTTCGGATGCCGCCGGGATTAATTTTCAAACGTTCGCGCCGACCGCCGCGAACGTTTCGATCGGCGGACGCGTGATCACGCCCGACGGACGCGGGCTCAAAAACGCGCGGGTCGTTTTAACGGATTCGAACGGGCGCATTCAGACAGTCTCGTCAAGCACGTTCGGCTATTATCGCTTCGAAGGCATCGAGGTTGGTCGGACTTATGTCCTGAACGTCGAATCGAAGAAATACCGATTTCAGCCGCAGGTCTTGACCGTCAATGTAGAATTGACCGATTTGAATTTAATGGTTGAGGATTGATGGAATAAAAAGGCTTTGCACAAATATTCAATTATTTCCGAATATTTGTGCAAAGCCGGTTTTGGAGGGATTTGCGTGTTGTCTAAAACGCAATTATTCGACGTTCACGAAATCCGTGCCCGTTCTGCCGAAGGTTTCGGGATGATACATTTCTTCGGCTTTCGCGGGCGGCACGACGAATTGTCCGGGCGTCGTCGCTCTGGTGACATACGAATAATTGTAAACGCCTTCCCAGAGCAGGGACGCAAAGGCTTCGGCGCGTTCGTCGCGGAAGTTCTGGTGTTCGAACCAATACTGCCGCCACCAGTAATAACCGTAGCCGTAGCTGCGGCTGCCGTATTCCGTGACCGAAGTGGTCTGCGTATCTGACGGAACTGCTTCCGTCACGGCAAGCTCGGGATTTAAGATTTCCAAGCCTGCCGGAAGATTATCGACCAAAGCGACGTGATAACGCCGTGCCTGGGCAACCATCGTCAGGCGAATGCGCACGCGCGCGCCCGCCTTAATCGTCCAGCTTCCGTCGGCGTTTTGTTTGACATCGTCCGCCGCGTCAACCGCTTCATATTTCCGCAAAACCGTGAACCCGTAATCCGCCGGCGCAAGCCGCAGATTCTTCGGCGCGTATTTCATCCCGATCCGATAATAAAGCCGACCCGCGCCTTGTTTATCGAGAATCAGGTTCGAAGTTCCGCCTTGTTCGACCAAGTACGACATCGGAATATTCAAAAGGTTCGAATCGATCGAGCGACCTTTGAAAACTTCTTCGCCCGCGTAAGTTCCGCCGAGCCAGATCTTCGTCACGAAATCGGGCGTCACTTTCTCGAAAGCGTTGAAATATTTATCCAGTGCAAGCAGGATAAAGACGTTTTCCTGCGTGTTCGACCAGGCTCCTTTCGTCCGGTGATCGAGCAAGCCGCGCACGAGTTTCGGAATCAGATCGTTGGTCGGTTCGGCTTTAATTAACGCTTCCAGAAGGACGCCGTCCGCCCGCCGGTTCGAATACATGATCAGCCAGCCGCCGTCGCCGTAATCGGTCACGAAATTCGCGGTCGCCGCGGTTTCCGTCGTCCGGTTCATCAAAAAGCGTTTGATTGCTTCGACTTCGGCGACGGAAGTTTTATCGTTCGCGAGCACCGAAAGGATCCAGCCAATTGCTTCAAACGGAAGTTTTTCGAGCGTCGCTTCCTTGAGCAAAGCTTTCGCTTTCGCGACATCCTTATCGCCCATCAGATCGCGGATATAGAGCGCGTAAGCCGAGATCGTCCAGCGCACCTGCGGCGATTTGCGATGCCATTCGTCGAATTTGGTTTCGATATTCTTCAAATACGGCTTCGTTCGATCGAGCATTTCGTCGGGCACTTTGTAGCCTTTCGATTTCGCGAGCGCAAGCGCGTGGGCAACGTGAACCGTCAGAAACGGATACTCGTAGCGTTCGCGCCGCTGCGACCAGAGACCGAAACTTCCGTCCGCACGCTGGCGACCTTTAAGGATTTCGATGTCTTTCTCGTAACTCTTCTGGAGCTCGGCGGCAGTCGGCATTTCCTTTGATTTGAACGCCGTCAGCACATCACGCAGCGCGGCGATCGAGATCATCCGCGACGAGATCTGTTCCGAGCATTCATACGGATAGCGGTAGAGATAAACAAACGCGTCGGTCAGCTCCTGCAGCTGCGTCGAAGAAGTCGTGACTTCCAAGCCGCCGAATTGCGGGTAAACGTCGCCGGGCGTTTGGACGGGCTGGAAGATCGCGCCGTTCTGATCGGTCGTGCCGTAGGTTGCAAACGCTTCGGTCGTCGCCGGAGTCCAGACGGGCAAACTGATTTCCGCCGCGTCAGACCAATTTCCGCTCGTCACGGCAATCTGAAAACGCGCCGTTCCGGCTTTTTCAGCCGATACGGGAAAGCGCACTTCGGCGCGGTCGTTTGCCTTAACCAGAACGCTTTTGCCGCCGCCCGCGGTGAGCGTCGCGTTCGTTGCGCGAACCGCAACATTAACCGCCATATCTTTGTCGGTCTGATTTTGGACAACGACGGGCAGTTCGACACGATCGCCGAAGTTCATAAATCTCGGCGCGCTCGGGCGCACCATCAAAGGCTGCCGCGCGGTCAAGCTTGATTCGCCGCCGCCGAAGCGTTTGCCCGCGTCCACGACAACCGCCATCACGCGGTACCGCGTCAGATTGTCGGGCACTTTTACTTCGACCGTTGCCTTGCCGTTGGAATCGGTTTTCACCGACGGCGCAAAGATTGCCAATGCATTGAAATTCGAGCGCAGATTGATCGGCTTCTCAGGATTCGTGGGCGCGTCCTCGTCGCGTTCCGTCATCTTTTCAGCCATCACGATATCGTCTTTGCTGGATTCTTTTTTCGCCTTGGTCATCGCCGAACGCTGCGCCATCACCGGAGCCGGCGAAGGTCTTGCTCCGCCCACCGCGCCGGATTTGAAATCCGCAACTTCCTGCCCGTCAACCTGAAACGAATTCTCAAGGGATTTATTTTTTACATCCAAAGGATTTCCCAGCAAAATATCCTTGCGCGAGTGATAATCGTTGACGCCGTCGCCGCGCAGCGAATAGAACAGATCGAGCGGACTGCCGATCCGGTAGCCCGAAAGCGCAAGTACGCTTTCGTCCACGACGACGACCGCAACTTCCGAATTTGCAACGGGTTCGCCGCGGTTATCCGTGACGGCAACATCGATTTTCGTCGCGCCGCCGGGTTCGACGGTTTTGTCCTTCGGTTCGGCGGAAACGTTCAGTTTGCGAATGTCTGTGGAAATTGCGAGATTGATGTTTCCGCTCGCAAACGCCGGACGCTTGGCGATTTTCGGGTCAATTTCGCCTTTATCGTTCTGCCGTTCAGCCGCGCCGACCAGATCGACCTGCGCGTAAATGTTCGGCAGATATTTTTCCGGCAAAGGAATTTTCAGCGTTACGGAAGAATCCTTCATCGTGAAACGCTCGGTTTTGATAATCCCGTCGCGCCGCAGAGTCAGAACACCTTCCGCCCCCGGAAATGGCGAGATCACGAGAATTTCCGCCACGTCGTTCGGCGCATAATCTTTTTTGTTCGGGATGATCTGCGCCTCTTCCTGCTCGACATTGCGTTTCGGCGGCGTTTTTCCGCCCGGAACCCAGACGGTAAATTCCGATTCGTTAAAGCGTTCCTTATCGTCCATCACCGTTGCCGTAACTTTATATTGTCCGCCTTGTTTGGCGATAAATTCGCATTTCTGCGCCTTGTCGCCGAGTGATTTGACACTGCACGTTTGCTCGTCGATCACTTTTTCGATCCACGCGTTTTTCTCAAAAACCCAATCCTTCAGTACGGCTTTGATCTCAACGTCGCGGTCTTTCACCAAATTTCCGTCAATGTCGGAAACGATCGATTCGATCAGAATTTTTTCGTTCTTTTGAACGAACGTGCGCGGCGTTTTGATGCCGACATACAAATCCGACGGGTGAACCAGAAGCGACGTCGAACTCGACCACGTTTGACGATTGACGTCCTGCACCGAGCTCGAAGCGGTAATGGCATAAGGTCGCGGCGGTTTGACCGATTCAAAATCGATCTTCAGACGATGAATTCCGCTCGCATCCGTGACGCCTTTGAATGTCTGCGTCGTGGTTAGTCCGCCCGGACGATAACCGCCGCCGCCGTATTCGAAATCGTCGCCCTTAAACGAACGCCACCACGGAATCCACGTTCCGAACGTAAAATCTCCGCGATTTGGCGGCGTGTAGCTCGTCGCCGTTGCTGTCACCGTCCAATTCGCATCGGCGTTGGCAAGTCCCCCGCCCGCGAAATATTTCGCTTCGACCGAGAGATCAGCCTTGCCGCCGACAAAATGGGGACTCGGCGAATCGACCTTTGCCTTGACCTCGAATTCGGGACGGCGAAATTCCTGAACGTTGAACTGATGATAGGTTGACCACGAATTGTTGGCGGTCAGGATCTGGATGTTCGCCATTCCGAGATTCATATTGTCGGTCAGCTTGAATTTGAAATCGAACGCGCCGAATGCGTTGACGTTCGCCGTGCCTTTCGTGATCTCGTTGCCGCGTGAATCCCGGACAACATAGCTGATCCCGCCGCCGGCGCGGTCGCCGAGCGGCTGTATGTCGCCGAGTTTTGCGCCTTCGTAGTAACGCATATAGCCTTTGATGGAAACTTCTTCCTTCGGGCGATACATTTTGCGATCGTCGAAAACAAACCATTTCAGCTGGTCGGAGTAGCCTTTTTTATACCAATTGCCGTAATCGTTCCAATAATAATCGGAATTTTCGGGCATAAACGCGACATCTTTGCCCTTTCGCGCGATCAAAACATTCTGCGCTTTCTGCGACTGCGTTTCGGGCAGCGGCAGACGCAAAATTCCGTTGTCGGTCGTATTATTTGTTTGCGCCGCCTCGATGGTTTCGGTTTCCTGCGTCGCGCCGTTTTCGTCAACCGACTGGACTTCCGTGTTCGGTTCTTCGGAACTTCCCCAGCTCCAGAGCCATTCCCACCACGATTTATTGTTCGGTTCGGTTTCGGAAACGGTCTTGCCCGCCGGGGTTTTGCCGTTCGGGTAGATCGAAAGCTCGACGCCGGAGAGCGGTTTGCCCGTTTTCAGATCGGTCGCAAAACCGACGAGTTCTTCGTTGTCGACAAACGCATCGAGCCCGATGTTTGTGCTTTGCGCCCAAACAGTGATCTTCGTGCGGTCGTATTTGTCGCGCTTGACGGTCGGTTCGATCTCGATGATCGCATTGCCGAAACCGCCGTCGAGGACTTCCGACAGATCGATCCGCGTTTCGACCATTTCGTCGGCTTTCGTCTGAATCGGCAAAACCTTGTTGACGACCAGTCTGCCCGGAATCTTCGGACGTTTCTGCTCGTCGTAATACGAATAGCGCATATATTGGCGAAATTCTTCCCAATTCTGCGGCGTGACGGCGAGAACTTTTACTTTGACCGAAGGCATATTGGTCGAATAGATCGAATAGGTCGGCTTTGCCGTCGGGTCTAAAATGACAAACGTTCCGCCCTGCGAATAAAGATTCGACTGCGCCGAACCGACATTGAAAGTCGCGGCGGCGGGTTTATCCAAAAGTTGTCCGTAGATGTCCTTTATCTTGTTGTCGAGCGTGACTTTATAAACGGTGCGACCTTTTTTGTAGCCCTGAAAATAGAGGTAGTTGCCCGACGGAAAAATGCTCAAACCTTCGACGGGCGGTTCGACCTTGACCATTGATTTGTCAAAGGTCGCGCCGTCGATCGGGTTTGTAAATTCCATATACCAATTGTCCGACGGCGTACAGGTTTTGCTTCCCTGGTACGAACACCAGCCGCCGGCAAACTTCATCGCGCCGTAGGTTCGGAAGCTGTAGCTTTGATCTTTAAGGGTCGTTAAAGGTCCTTCGGCGGACGGCGTGCCTTTCGGAATATTAACGGTAATCGCCGAATCGGCGGGCAATGCGTCAGCGGTCAAACCTTCGTTCGTGACGGCGCGAAAAGCGAGCCATCGGCGAGGCTGCGCCTGTTTCGCGTAATACGAAATGCTTCCGTCTTGAGCGATCTCTTCCTGCGTCGCGAGCCGCACGGTCAGAGGTTTTCCGCCGCCGGTCACTTTCATCGCCCGCAGGACGGCTTCCGGGTTGATTTCCTGATCGAAGGAAACGAACATCAGCGCATCGCGCCGCGTCACCTGATCTTTCGGGATCATCGTTTCGACCTTCGGCGGCGGCGTCGTAAAAGTCCACGTGACATCTTTCTGCAAAACCTGTCCGGTCGCCGATTTTGTCCCGGCGGGTACGCGCGCCGTAAATTTCGTCGCCATCGGAAAGCGTTTTGTCGTGTCGAACATCAGGGTTTTTGTTCCGAGCCAACGCCATTTGCCTTCGACCTGCGGCGTGAGTTCGACGGGTACAACCTTCGCGGCTTCTTCCTGCGAGGTAACGGCGACCATCGGCTGTGAAAACGTGACGTTCAGATCCGGCGCGAGCGGAACTTCGCCTTCGGGCGAATAACGGATAACTTCCAGAGGGATTTTTGCCTGGTCGATATTCGTCGGATTTATTTGTTCCGGCGCGGGAAATTTGACGGGAATCGTCTTGCCGGTTTTCGGTGCGGGCAGAGTGCCGAGCCGTTTGTTGAAATCTTTCTGGTCGTCCTGATCGGTCTTGATCTCGGGAATCCGCTTGAGAAGCGAATCCGTGTCGCCCTGCGAAAGCGGTTTTGTTTCCGCCAACGTCTGTTTTTCGCGCGTTTCCGCGCCTTCTTCGCCTTCCGACAGGCGAAACTGTAAACCTTCGGGTAAATTCACATTCATATTCGTTTTTGTCGTTGTTTTTCCGCTTGTTTTCTGGGCATTTGCCGAGATCACAAAAGGCGAAATCACATTTAAGTACATACCGAAAAGCAAAACCCAAGAAACCAAATTTCTCATTATCTTTATCTTCCTCACGCTAATTCTCCGTAGCGAGCATTGAACGCAGCATTTCGCGTTCATCTTACTCTAAATTTTCATTTGAAACTAGCTTTTCAAAAGCCGTGTTCGTTTTCTGAACGATTGCCGCCGGAAAAACTTGCAGGGGATTTTTCGGGCGCGGCAGTTTTTGCTCGCGGCATTTGCTTTTTGCTATTAACTAATTTAATTTTCCTGTTATACTTAAAGCGGAATTTGCAACTTTGCGGAATGGGCTGTCGTAAGGATTTCCGGTAAAAAGTTCTTTTAAGATAATTTTTTTAGGAGAAAGATAAAGAAAAAATGGGATTGTGGGCAAGAATAACAAGAATTTTCAGAGCAAGTACAGGCGCAGCGTTGGACAAGATGGAAAACCCCGAACTGGTTTTACAGCAAACCATCCGGGATATGCGCGACCGCGTGCCTGAACTCAATAACTCGGTGGCACAAGTGATGGCGACCGAACGCCTCCTGGCAAAACAAAAAGAAAACCTCTCGACTCAGGTCGTTGACCTTGATTCAAAAATCAAAGCGTCGGTCAAAATGGGACGCGATGACATTGCGACGGCTTACATCGGACAGCTTCAACAAGCACAGATCGATCTCGAACGCACGAACTTACAGCACGAAAACGCCCAGCTGGCTTCGAAACAAGCCTTAAAAGCGCGCGATAATTACGTGCTGAATATGAAAAAGCGCACGGCGGAAGCAATGCAGCTGATCAGTGCCGCAAAGCAGGCGAAATTGCAGGAACAGCTCGCGCAAACGATGGAAACTTTCAACATCGGCGACGACGCTTCGACATTTAACGAAATGCGCGAAAAGATCGACCGCCGCGTTGCCGCCGCCGAAGCCAAACTTCAGCTCGGAACATCGTCGGTCGACAATCAAATGCAGGACATTGAACGCGAAGCGATGGATATTCAATTGCAGGACAAACTGCTCGAATACAAACAATCGATGGGTCTACTCGGCGGCGGTTCGAACAATTCGGGCAAGCAAATTTCTTCGGGTTCGGGTGCGAAAAACGAGGGCGACGTGCTTGATCAGGTTTTGCTGAACGAAGCGACGGAAAATAATAAGTCGAATTAAAAACAGGCGGCGAAACCTAGCGGGGCGTTTTAGCATCTACAATATTTATGGCTGATTTAGCGAAATATCAACAAGAATTCAATAGATTTAACACAAAATACGTCAAGGAAGCGGTCAAAGAGCCGGTCAACTTCTGGGGCTTGGCGGGTTTTGCCGTCGCCGCCGCTTATACCGGAAGTATTATTCCTCTGTTCATCGCCCTGATTTTTGAAGCCGTCTATGTCGTCGCTCTGCCGATGTTCCCTGCTTACCGTCAACTCGTCAATAACCGCGAAAAAGAAAGACACCGCGCTCTGAACAAAGCAACGCGCGAAAAATTGATCAAAAGCTTTACGCCCAGAGAACGCGAAGCCGTCGAATATCTGCGCTGGCAGAAAGATAAAATTTTAGAAAATTATCATAAATTCACGGGCGCCAGACAACTGCCGACCAATCTTCGCTCGCTCGAACAGCGCTGGGAAGATTTTGTCGATCTGCTCGACGTTTACCGCCGCCGCAAACAGCATTTGAAATCGATCAACCGGCAAGCCGTCCATAATCAATTAGCGCAAGCCTTTCGCGCCGCCGAAAGCTCGCCCGACGAAAAAACGCGCCGCATTCAGCAAACCAACGTCGAAATCCTGAAACGCCGTCTGGCTTCGTTTGACGAGCTCGAACGCAGCGTCAAATTAGTTGAAGGACAGCTTCAATCGATCGAAAATTTCTTCGGCTACCTGAACGACGAGATCGTCACGATGAGCACGCCCGAAAAATTCTCTTTGCTCGATTTCGAACAGCTGAGCGATTCGATCGCGATGACCAAACAGATGCTCGACGCGACTGCCGATTCGGTCGGCGCGCTCGATTCATACAACCGCGAAATGGGCAACTACGAGCTACTGCCCGAAGCCAACAGATAAAATTTTTCGTAAAATAACCGAAAAGGAACGCGAGATTTAACATTCGCGTTCCTTTTTATTTTGCATCGTTTCTTGCCACGCTTTTGATAATCAATTAAAATTAACGATTTCAGATTAAACTGAAAACTTAGCAATTATTTACAAACAAATTTATTAACAGGAAATTTATCAGATTATGAAAAGAGTCGGTATATTAGTGGGACGCGAACAGACGTTTCCCGAATCAATTATCAACAGTATCAACGAACGCGGGCGCGGCGAAGTCGTCGCGGAAATGGTCAAGATCGGCGGTATTTCGATGGAAGAAGAAAAACGCTACGATGTCGTGATCGACCGCATTTCGCACGAAGTCCCGTATTACCGCGCTACCTTGAAGCGGTTCGCGCTCGAAGGCACATACATCATTAACAACCCGTTCTGGTGGTCGGCTGACGACAAGTTTTTCAATTTCGCGCTCGCGCATAAACTCGGCGTCGCGATCCCGAAAACGGTGTTGTTGCCGCAGGAAAGCTACATCAAGGACATCACGAGCGAAAGTTTGCGCAACCTCGAATTCCCGATCGACTGGGAAGGAATCATCAACTACGTCGGCTTCCCCGCTTTCCTCAAACCGTTTGACGGCGGCGGTTGGAAGAACGTCTCGAAGATCTGGAATCTCGAAGAGCTCTGGCACGAATACAACCAATCGGGCACGCTCTGCATGACCCTGCAGGAAGGCATCGAATACGATCAATTCGTCCGCTGCTACTGCGTCGGCAAGGAAAAAGTTCTGATCATGCCGTACGACCCGTCGAAGCCCTACTTGTCGGGAATGCAGTATGTCAACGTTGACGATTATCTTTCGCCCGAACTGCACGCGCGCGTCGAAAAAGATGTCAAAACCATCTGCGAAGCGTTGGGCTACGACCTGAACACTGTCGAATTCGCGATCAAAGACGGTATCCCTTACGCGATCGACTTTATGAATCCGGCGCCGGACGCCGAGCTCGCGTCGGTCGGCGAAAAAAATCACCGCTGGATCGTCGATACGATGACCGATTTCATCTTCAAAAAACTCGAAGAAGGCTTTGAAACACCCGAATACCGATGGTCGGCAATGCTCAACCCGGCAGAAAAAACCGCCGCGCCGAAAGCCAAAACCGTCAAGGCGAAAAAGACCGAAACCAAACCGACCAAAACCAAAAAGGCTGGAAACGCCGAATAAACTAATTGGAGCGCGGGCATCCTTGCCCGCAATTCTTTTCTTTTACATTTTACTTTTATAACAAACACACGCGGGCAGAGATGCCCGCGCTCCAATTATGGAAGGTAATAAACTGAAAGGTTGGTATTCACGCGGATACTTGCCGCATTTCGACGGCGGCGAGATTTTGCAATTTATTACCTTTCATCTTGCTGATGCTTTACCTCTCAAAGTTGTTGAAAGCTGGAAAAGAGAACTCGAACGTGAAAAGCGAGAAGAAGCACAAAAGATTTTGTTTTGGCGTATCGAAAAATTTGTTGACCGTAGTTTAGGTAAATGTTATCTGGCGCAAACGGAAATTGCTGAACTCGTGCAGGACGCACTGCTATACTTCGATAATGAAAAATACAAACTCATCTCTTGGGTGATAATGCCGAATCACGTTCATTTTTTGCTCCGACCATTTGAAAATCATACACTTGAAAAAATAATTCACTCGATAAAATCCTTTACCGCACAAAAAGCCAACCAAATCTTAAACCGTCGGGGAAAATTCTGGCAGGAAGAATATTTCGACCGCTATATCCGCAACTACGAGCATTTCGAGAAAACTATTAACTACATCGAGCTAAATCCCGTCAAAGCCAAACTTTGTGAAAAACCAACCGACTGGAAATTTTCAAGCGCGTATTTTAACAAATAGCCGTCAAGTCGGAGCGCGGGCATCCCTGCCCGCAAGTTCGTTAAGCGAAAACGAACAAAACACTTGATAAAAGGCAACTTGCGAGTAAAGCACGGAAGATACGTGTTCTTCACAAAGCCTCGAACACTTGCGGGCAGAGATGCCCGCGCTCCAATCTTAAAAACATCTTCCATCAATCCGCGCCCTGTGGTATGATGTGGGCGATTTAATTATTATAAAATGTCTCATAACGGACCCTTTTTGACACAAACTTAAAGCTTATTATTTTCCAAGACTGTTTCCTACACAAAATATCTGTCTCAAAGTTTAATCTTCCATAATGCTTTCGACGAGCGGCACATTTTTTTCAATTCATAACTTAACTTTTGAAAGCTATTAAATTCGAGGTGTTTTAAAGATGAAAAGGGATATTTCTTTTGAAATATCCCTTTTTTATTTTCCAATTTTATATAAAGTTTACGGAGCAACAGTTGGTGTTACGCCGCAGGCTTTCCACGAATTATAAGTTTGTTGCGCTTGCGTTGAACCAGCGCCGTAGCGGAATTTTGCCGCGTTGACCCATGCATTGGCAACTTTGGCGTAGTTATCACTCGCCGTGCAGTAAGCGGTATCGGCTGAATAAGCAATTGCCGCCGCCGCATCCAACCCGATGCCGCTAACGGTTGTACCGGTCGTATCTTTATGATTCGTGCCGCCGTTCACGAGCAGGTAAAACATATAGTTTTGAATGCCGCTGTTGGTATGCACTCCGCCGCTGTCGCTGGTGCCGGTATAGCGTTCCGAATAGTGATCCGGGTCGCCTGTCGCGTGTGTATTCGCCATATTGCGAATTCCGGTCGTCGGACTCGAAGGATTATTCGAGAAATAAAGGTCTTCGCCGATCCACCAATCTGCCGGATATTGGACGCCGCCCGAACCGGTTAAGGTTCCGCTTTTGAACTCGATGATCACGCCGAAAATATCGGAAAATGATTCGTTTGCTGCGCCTGATTCGTTTGAATAGGTCAGATTCGACGTGCGTTCGGTGACGCCGTGCGTCATTTCGTGCCCGACGACATCGATCGCGTCAAACGGACGATAGGTCGAACCGTCGCCGTCGCCGTAGCTCATCGAAGAACCGTCCCAGAAAGCATTGTTGTATTTGCGACCGTAGTGGGTGCGCGAAACCATATAACCGAATTTGAGATTGCGGTTGTTGTTATTGTCGATTCCGTTGCGACCGAACGTCGTTGAATAATAACCGAGCACTTTCTGCGCGAAAAAGTGCGCGTCAACGCCGATCGATTCGCGGTTCGACAAAGCACCGTTCGTGCCGAAGATATTATCGGTCGAAGTATAAACCGTTCCGATCGCCGTGCAGCCGGTCGGCGGACATTGTTTGTTGGCAAAATCCGTTGTTTTACCGTTGTTCGGAACGTCGAACAGCGAATAAGTGCCGCTCGTCAGATCGATCGGTAAACTGCCGACAGTGCCTGAATAAAAACCATATCCGGTACCGGTCGTACCGGAAGTTTGCAGATTGTCCCAGCGAGCGATTTCTTCGCCGGTGACGGCGTTGATGACGATCATTTCGCGGCGCGGATTATCGGTCAGAAAATCCGTGTTTTTCGCGTCAACCAGATAGGCAAGAACGAGTTCTTTGCCCTGCGGATAATAGACAAGTTCCGTGTCGGCACTGGTCATATCGGCAAAGCTGTTTTGCGCCAATCCGGCAGCTTCGGTTTTTCCGAATGAGGGGATCGTTGAAGGAACGGCACCTTTAAAAAGCCCGTCGGTCGAATCGGTAAATTTACCGTTGGCTCTTTCGTGAGTGATAATTTCGCCGCCGAAAACGCGAATGCCGTCAATGTATTGAGCGAACCGGATATGACTGCCGACAGCGTCAATAATCGCATCCCTTTGTTTAAGACCTTCGACGTTCAGTCCTTTCTGCACCAGAAAGGAACGTGCTTTGAGTTGAGCGGCTTCGGCGCGATTTGAGGTTTTCTGTCCGAAACTTTCGGGTGCCGCAGTAAATAAACCTAAGCCGACCGCGAGAGCCGCCGACAAAATATTAAAAGACAATTTACGCATTAACTAATTTCTCCTTGATTTTTGTTTATAGTAAAAGGGCTGTTTATAAAAAGTAAGAAAACAGTTTTTATTTGAGAAATCTGCTAAGGGGTTTATTAAAACATTTCAACCGTAAAACATTTTTATGCCATAAGCAACCGGAAAATGAATGCGTGGATTATTTTAAGTCAAGCAATAAGCCGGTGAAAACAAATTTAAGACAACTGCAAGTGTTTATGAAACAGCGTTAGAATTTTGTAAAGTATTAGAATTAATTGATTTCGCAACCAATGATAAAGAAAAAGGCATTCTCGGAATTAGAGAATGCCTTTTTCTTTGACAGTCTAAAAAAAATTTAGTCGTCGAGGTCTTTACTCGCCTTAATTTGCTTTTTGGCTTCTTTTTCCAAACGCTTGGCATCATCGGAATTGATGCCCAAATCTTTGAGCGTTTCGCCGATGCTGTCCCCGTTTTGTAAACCGTTCAAGATTGCCGAAGCGGTAATTGCGGGTTTCCGTGTACTCAGGTTATCCGCAATTACATTTGCCGCCACAAATTGACCAAATTTCAAATCCGGATTACTGGCAAGCGCCGTTTCGTAGCGTGAGCGCAAGGTTTCCGTCGAAACACCGAGTTTTCTGGAAATCCCGCGATACCGGTTCAATTCCGTATCGCTCGGCATATTCCGGTTTCCGCCGCCGGTTCGTGCACGATTGATCCCGTCGTCCGAACGACCGTTCGAGTTTCGGGAAGCATTGCCGAGTCCGTCGTCCGAACGACCGTTTGACCGTTGTGAAGAGGTCGTAATGCCCCGTTCAACATTTCCGCCGCCCATCGTCCGGGTCGTGCTCGGATTGACGGTTGGTCGTCCACCGCCGCCTCTCCCGCGCCCCTGTGCGAGAATGTTCGAGTCAATTGCGAGAGTCAGCAAAAATGCCAATGCAACTGAAGAGAGAACTGCTAGTTTTGTGATTTTCATAATATTCCCCCAAGTTAATTCAAAAAATTTCAAAGCCTGAATTACAATTATACTTTGATAAGATATAGGATGAAATAAAAAGAATTCGGGTTGACCGTAATCTTGTCGCTACGAACCGCCGCCGAAAACTATGAATTATGACCAATCTATCGTTGAAGAACTGGAACGAATAAAAGTGACCCGCATTATTCCGCCGGAAATCGAATCTGTTTTAGCGGATGCGATACAGATCCGGGAGAAAATCGAAAATTCTTTCAGCGAGTCTGAGAAGGAAAATATAATTTACCTCCGTGTTAAAAGTACTATTGATTCGCATATTGGTGCTATCATTTCCCATTTTCCAAAAAAATAAATCTTGTTTTTAATTACGCACATTATCCATAATATTTATATTGGTTAGTATAAAAAGTGCTCAAAAACGGGGGATAACAATTGAGTTATTAGGTTTCAAAAACGCCCCTTTTTGAAACATAAAAAACATACGAAAAGTGTCTCATAAGTCATACGTTTTTGAGACAGTTTATTCATTGATTTTATTCAGCTTAACCCTTATTTTACGGATAGCGGCATTTTGCCGATTTGTCTCATAAGTCGTCTCATAACTAAAATCCCAAAACTCTTCAACATTTTCGACTTATGACACAATTTCAAAACCGCGAAAATGATAATTGAAGGGGTTTTGCACAAAAAGTAAAAATTTAGCCACGAATGACACGAATTAATCAAATTTAATTCGTGCTATTCGTGGCTAATTCTTAAAAAAAGCCCTCTTTCAATCCGTGATTACCGCGCCCGAGCCGTTAATATTGAGGATTCGGCAATTGTTAAATGCCGGCGGGCACACTTTACCTGCAATCAGGCGAAGTATGCCTGCAATCAGGCGCATCATACCTGTGCGCAGGCAGAGTGTACCTGAGCGCAGGCGCATCGTACCTGAGCGCAGGCGGAGTGTACCTGAGCGCAGGCGGAGTGTACCTGAGCGCAGGTATGACGCGCCTGATTGCAGGGACGCTCCGCCTGCGCGCGGGAAATTAATACCCGAAAAAAAAAATGCTTGAAATTTTATTCATTTTCTCTTAAAATCTTTGCCAATCGTGTAAATCGTGTTTTTCCCGGCTCCCAGAGCCTTTCATTTATACGACCATTTCTATCTAAAAAAAATAAATCTAAGGAGAAAAATCATGCAAATTGATAGTTTCGATAAACTTTTGACTATGTATAACAAGCAAAAGGCGAACCTGGCGACGCATAAATCGGCGGTTGGCGCAATTTCCGATGAGATCACGGAAGTGACCGAAGGCGCGGAGAATCTGCAATATCTGAAGGATTTGAGCGAGCTGACCGATACGGCGAAAAAGGCGGTATTTAAGATCAAGAGCGATGTTTATGAGGGCGACAAGGACGAACCCGTTGCGGCTTTCGGTGGGTTTCCGGCATTTGCGCCGCCGCACGCTTTGATTGGCGGATTGAAGGAGCGGGCGCAGGAACGCAACCGCCGTTATAGAGCCGCCGCCGGGTATACGAAGGCAATCGGCATCGAACTCGGCATCGAAGAAGAAAGCGCGTCGATCTCGCCTGATATGGTCAAACCGTCGGCGGAATTGTCGGCGGCTTCGAGCGGTTACCTGTT
>DATLOR010000094.1:0-3821 GCA_035536135.1 Pyrinomonadaceae bacterium
GCCACAGAGCGCTCAGCAATATCTGAAATAGAAAAATGGCAAGCGCGATCAGCGTCGCGACGGTCGCGCCGATACTTCCAAACCGACCGAAGCCGTAACCGTAAAAAATGGTCAGGCAGATAACCGTCTGCAGTAAATAATTCGTGAGCGCCATCCGCCCGACCGGAGCCAGAAAGGCGAGAGCCTTGCGCCACGCCGCTTTTTGCCCGAGCACAACGACCAAAGCAATAATAAAGAGCGCGGAAGCGGGAACGCCGAAAGCATAAGCGACGACGCCGGCAATTCCCGCGGGCGACGGCGGAAGAACCGCTTCCTTTCCCGCTAACCAGGCAAAAGCGATATTTCCGACCAGTCCTAAAACGAGTCCGTATATCAAAACTTTGCGAATAAACGGCTGATGATTCGATGGATTCTGAAAAAATCCGCGCCGGTATGCATAAAATCCCAAAAGAAACATCGCCAGTATTTTCGGCAGACGCATCTCCAGGATCAATTCCGCATACCTGCCGGCGATATACCGAAGGTTAAAATCGCTGATGATTTGCAGGTAACTGCCCTCTGTAACCATTTTGACTCCTTCGTTCCACATACTTATCTGTCCCGATTTTATCGTCGCGACGGTTTCGGGCGGAACAAACGCGATGAACAAAATATAAAGCAGAATATAGGTCAAAATAGGGATCACGAGCAGGGCAAACGCCCATTTGAGCAGACCTTCGTTCGTTTTTTTGCGAAACAGAAGAAGCAGAAAGCCCATCACGGCATAGATGCTCAAAATATCGCCCGCCCACAGCAAATAAGCGTGAAGCAGACCGATCACGAGCAGCCAGAACAAACGCCGTTTGAAAAACGCGGCGGTTTGGTCGCCCCGTTCTTCCGCCCGCGCGATCTGCAGCGCAAAGCCGAAACCGAACAAAAACGAAAAGATCGAATAAAATTTTCCTTCGACAAAAAAATGAACCAGAAAATGCGTGATCCGGTCGGCAAACGGACTGTTTGCAGCAAGAGTTTCAGGGATCATCCCGTAACCGGAAAACCACTGCATATTGCCGATCAAAATACCGCCGACGGCTAAACCGCGCAGGACATCGAGAATTTCGATCCGTTCCTCAGTAGAAACCGGACTAATTTGGCTTTTAGACATAATTACCTTTTCGTTGAGCATCTGCGAATTTATTTTTCTTAATTTCGAAGCCGTTCGTTAAAACCCTTGACCATCAGCCAGACGGCAACCGTTATCTGAATCGGAAGCAGCGGCATCGCCATTTCCCCGATGGGGCTGGAGCCCAGAAGCATCATCAGCGTGACCCCGGTGAACTGGAGGACGATCCCGATGAGTCCGAGAACCGCCAACCCGCGCGGAATCAATGCAAAGCGCAGGAGCGAGCTGTAGAAAACGAATATCCAGCCGCCGATCGCAGCCAACTGCGTAATATGCACCGAACGCCGCATCGCAGCGACCGCTGAACCGACTACCTGATAAAACTCCGGGTTCGCGCCGCTTTCGGCTGCATACTGCCGGCTTAAAGACAGCATCGACATAACGGTCGCGCTATGCACCAGATCGAGCGTGCCGCTGATTATGCAGACCGCCAGAAAACAAAGCGCCGTCGCCTTGCCGTAGCGCCGAAATACGGGAAATGCCGTGATGCCGAGACCGAGCGTGAGCGCGGCACCGGCAAAAGAGATAAACACCGCCGCGCGTATCTGAAAAGCATCTGCCGCCGCCGCGGTCAGAAAGCCCGGTGAGCCGGTCGTCAGTGAATGGATCAGGATGAATGGCAGCATAAGTCCGGCGGCTAACTGCAGCAGTAAAAGGATGCCGACAGTTCGTCCGATGCTCTTTGCAGATCTCATAATTAGCTCCTTGGAAGGTAATTTCAGGGTATCGTCAATCAATTCTCCGGCAAGGCAACGAAAAAGTTGTGGGTCTGCGCGTTATCTCTGCCCGGTAAAACAGGCTAACGTAGGGATTCAAAAAATGTTCCGAAACTTTTTTCAACTTGTACCGGCAAGGCAAAAAGACGCTTGCCGCCTTTGTCTTCCGCCAAAAACAGAACGTCATCCAACACCCGTTGAATGACGTTTTGTACCCGGAACGAACCGCCCTTATTTTTTACAAAAGCTCGCGCATCACCCCGCCCAGATCGCGCAGAGCCTGCGCGCCGTCGCCGACAAACGTCGAGCCGTGCATTGCCGCGATCGTCTTCGGTTCGAGCGCGATCAGCTTTTGCAGATTGCTTTCGGTCTGCCGCGTGTACGGCTGGTAACCGGCAAGCGGACCGGCGTTGTAATCGGTGATCGTTGCCCGCACGCGTTCGATGACCGATTGTTCGGTGATCGCTTCGACATCGCCGTTTTGATGAAACAGATCCGAGCTGAAAAGTGTGCGATTGGTTTCTTCAAAAAGCAAGCCCGCCTCCCAGCAGTGCGGCAGATGCGGCGTCTGCACGAAGCGGAATTTGTATTTTCCCGTCCCAAAAGTTTCACCGTCCGACAAACCTCGCGCCGGACGGATGGCAAAATCGTTGACGCTGACCATCGCGCCGACAAAGCTGCAAACCGGCTCGGCACGCGGCGCGACCGCCAGCCATTCGTTGAGCGCGCCGCATTCGTCCGCCTCGAAATGGCTGAACGCGATGTGCCTCAGATCAGCCGGATCAATAATTTTCGCGACCGTTTCGCGCACGAGCGGAAAAATCCCGCGCATTCCCGTATGAAAAAGAAGCGGTTCGTCGTCCCTCACCAAAAACTGGATAAACTGTAAATCTGCCTCCGGCACGTACATCGAAAGCCTGTAAACGTCCGGCGCTATTTCCGTAATATTATTCATAATTTCCTCCGTCGCAAACGGCATATTGCCTCTGCAATTTTCTAACGCGCAAATCGAGGCGAAAAAGTTTCAGACAAAAAACAAAACGCCATCCAATAAGCGTTGAATGACGTTCAAAAGATGTCAGGCGCAGTTAAAAACTTCATTTATTCGATTCTGAACTTCTATACTCCGGTTCTGAACGTGATGATTTAAGTCTAAAACCCGAAAATTTTGAGTTCGGAACACGATAATTCGAGTTCTAAACTCCAGATTTTTAGTATCCAACTGGAATATTCAGCCTTAAAACTCGATTGATTGAGTTACAAACTCAAAATTTTGCAGTTTAGAACTCAATCAATCGAGTTCCAAACTGCATTAGTCGCGTTTGATACTAAACCGCTTTACTTTGCTTCAAAAAAATTCTTCATTTGGAACTGTAATTAAAGACGAAAAAAGGACGTTAAAACGCCCTCTAATTCATCCGCCAATTTCAACCACGCGCTAAAGCCGCGTGGTTACGACGCTTCACGGAATAATTAACGGATTCCGCAAAACAAAATGTCATTCGACAGGCATTGAATGACGTTTGAGTCATAAGTTTTCTTATAAACAAATTTTTTCAAGAAAAATCTGACTAATAAAAATTTACTTATAAATGAAAAGGGAAGAAAAATAAAATTTCTTCCCAATGCTCTTTCAAGCTAACTCAGATGTTTGACAATCGTTATTGTTAAGATGAATAATACTCATCTAACGCAACGGCGATGCCTATAATTAAGGCGATTAACAATGCTTTTCCAAGATGTCCATCCAGAACATAAGCAGAAATTGCAGTTAAACCGCCCCAACCGAAAAATTTTCTAAAACAATTTTTCGTGTGTGCTGTTATCATAAAAAAGGTTACTCCATTTTTTATATAAAAAGTGGATGCTAGGCTGAAAGTTTTCTTCGATTGGATCCGCAGAAACTTTCAGCTTTTCTATTTGAGTTAACGCTAACTCTCGGC
>DATLOR010000095.1:0-2093 GCA_035536135.1 Pyrinomonadaceae bacterium
TTTTGACGGCGACGGACAAACCGACCGCGCTTTTTGGAATCCTTCAAACGGAGTCTGGCGTTATTATACCGAGCCGACCGAGAATAATCAGGTTTATTTTCAATGGGGTTCGGGCGCCTTGGGCGATGTTCCCGTGCCGAATGATTATGACGGCGACGGACAAACCGATTACGCGATTTACCGTAAATCGAACGGAAGCTGGTGGATTTACAGAAGTTCCGATCAGCAGGTCGTAACGATCAATTTCGGTCTGACCGAAGATAAACCGATTCCCGCCGATTATGATGGTGACGGCAAAGCCGATATTGCGGTCTTCCGTCCATCCGAAGGCAATTGGTATATTTGGCTGAGTCAATCGAGCCAATACCAGTTTGTTCATTTCGGAGTTTCCGAGGATAAACCCGTTCCGGCGGATTATGACGGCGACGGAAAAGCCGACATCAGCGTTTTCCGACCATCAACCGGCGTTTGGTACCGGCTCAACAGTTCGAATGTTTCTTTCTTTGCGTATCAATACGGAATTAGCACGGATAAGCCTGTTCCGGCTGATTTCGACGGTGACGGGAAAGCCAATGTCGCGGTTTACCGGGACGGCGCTTGGTATGTTTTAAGAGATAATTTTTCAACGTCTGTGTTTAATTGGGGACTGGCGAATGACATCCCTTTCTGGGGCGAGAATTTTGATACGACGGTTTCGGTCTACCGGAAAACAAACTCGATAATCTATACAACTGATTTTCCGTCAGGGTTTGCCAGATTTAGTAGCTTTTCTACCGGAAATTCATTTAACGAAACTTTCGTTTCAACTATCTTACCTGTCGAATAAACCCGACTTGCAAGATTTTTTGTTCAAATAGGCTTGAATATTATAGTTTCAAGCCTATTTTTTATTTGCCGGGAAAGATTTTAAGAACTGAATTGGTTACAATAAAAATTGAAATGCGATAACTTTTTTACGGGTTTTGCGTAATACCTCTCAACAATTTCGCAAATTTCATTTCAAAATTACAAAGGGGAGAAAAAACACACGTGCACTTGCGCAAAATTTCCGCAGTTCTTTTTATACTACTCGTTTCCGTCTTTGCCTTCGGACAATCAAAATCGAAGCCTTCGGACAAATTCAAACAGCTTAACGAAGATTTGCCGACACCGAACGAACAACGCACGGCTTCGGGCTCGCCGGGCAACAAATACTGGCAAAACCGCGCCGATTATACGATCGATGTCGAACTCGACGACGCCAATCAGCGCATTGCGGGCAAGGAAACCGTGACCTACAAAAACGCCTCGCCCGACACATTAAATTACATCTGGCTGCAGCTCGACCAGAATCTTTTTTCGAAAGATTCGGATACGCTAAAAACCCAGACTGCGCCGAGTTTTGACAATCCGAACGGCTTTCCGATTTCGGCGGTCGAACAGCTTGCCGCCCGTGAATACGACGGCAGAGTGAACATCACGGAAGTCACGGACGCAAAGAAAGCACCGCTCAAATATACGATCAACCGCACGATGATGCGGATCGATCTGCCCGCGCCGCTCGTGCCGGGCGGAAATTTTGTTTTTAATGTTGCGTGGAATTACGCGATCAACAATCAGCGGGTTTTCGGCGGTCGCGGCGGGTTTGAATTTTTTCCGCGTGACGGAAATTATCTCTACGAAATGGCGCAATGGTTTCCGCGTATGGCGGCTTACACCGATTATAAAGGCTGGCAGCACACGCAGTTCCTGGGTGCTGGCGAATTTACATTGGAGTTCGGCGATTATCTGGTCAGAATTACCGTGCCGAACGACCACGTGGTTGCCGCGACCGGCGTTTTGCAAAACTCGAAAGATGTTCTCAAACCCGATTGGATCACGCGCTTAAAGCAAGCCGAAACCGTCAAAGAACCTCTTAAAATCATTACCGCCGAAGAAGCGAAAGCCAACGAAACAAGCAAACCGACGGGCAAAAAGACCTGGATTTTCAAAGCCGATAACGTCCGCGATTTCGCGTTTGCATCGTCGCGCAAATTTATCTGGGACGCGCAGGGGCATAGCGTCGAAGGCAATAAAGTCACCGCTCAGTCGTTTTATCCGAACGAGGGAAATCC
>DATLOR010000096.1:0-3983 GCA_035536135.1 Pyrinomonadaceae bacterium
AAATTTGAAATCTGAAATCTGAAATTCTTATCTTCAATTGCGCGTCAGCTCGCGCTGAAACCAGGCTTTGGCGAACGTCCATTCGCGCCGGACGGTCGTTTCCGACGTTTTCAGGATATACGCCGTTTCCTCGATCGAAAGCCCGCCGAAAAATCTGAGCTCGACAATCCGCGCCTGTCGTTTGTCGAGTTTTTCGAGCGTTTCGAGTGCTTCATCGAGCTTGACCAGATCGAGTTCCTTATTTTTTGAAAAGCTGACGGCTTCGTCGAGCAAGATCTTTTGTCCGCCGTCACGCTTCCGGGCATTCTTCCGGCGGGCGTGGTCGATCAAGATTTTCCGCATCACTTCCGCCGCGACGGCAAAAAAATGAGCGCGGTTTTGCCAGGAAACGTTTTCCCAATTGACAAGGCGAATATACGCTTCGTGCACGAGTGCGGTCGCCTGCAGGGTATGATCGAGCTTTTCATTGGCAAAATACGAACGCGCAAGACGCCGCAAATCGTCATAGACGAGCGGCAAAAGTCTTTCGGGCGCATCTTCGTCGCCGCCTGAAATTTGCTGTAAAAGGACTGTAACCTCTTTTTCCTGCATCGGTTTCGTATTTATTATACGGTCAATTTACAAAAAATCGAATTTTTTTCGAAATTAATGGACTCTTTCGGGAAAATTTTGCGCCCTATTGTGCAGAGAGGAAAAAAATATGAAAAATTCGGTAGAGAAAATGAATTTCAATCTTCAAATAATGGCGCGTGAGTTTTGCAGGATCAATAAATTAGCGGTTATTTTGACGACGCTTGTAATTTTCGGTTCGACGATTTTAACGAACGCCGCAACCGGGCTCGACACGAGTTTCGGAGCGGGCGGCAAGATCGTGTTTCGCGCGTCGCCGAACGCCAACGGGACGAGTTCGGGCAGAACGGCGGCGATCGATGCAAACGGCAAAATTCTGGCAGGCGGCAGCGGCGCTTTGCAGGGTTTGACCATCACGGGGTTTGCCGTCGCCCGTTTTAACGCTGACGGAACGCCCGACACAGGTTTCGGCGGCGGCACGGGTTACGTCCTCGTCGGATTTTCGAGCGGCGCAACTTTTTTTAATTCCGGTGTCCAAAGCATTGCTTTTCAAACAGACGGAAAAATCATTCTTGCCGGATATGCGGGAAGTGCCAACGGCAGTTTGTTTGCCGTCGTCACCCGTTTGAACACGGACGGCTCGGTCGATTCGACCTTTGCCGTGAACGGTTCGAATGTTTCGCAATACGGCGGCACGACGGCTTCTTTCAATTCGCTCGTCGTTTTGCCGGACAATTCGATCTACGCCGCCGGTTCGGCGAGCATCGGCGGTTCGGGACGTTTTCTGCTCGCGAAATTGACGGCGGGCGGCGCGCTCGATACGACTTTCGGAACGGGCGGATTTACCACGACGAGCTTTAACGGTAACGCCAAAGCGGTTTCGATGGCGGTTAATTCGTCGAACGGGACGATCGTTTTGGGCGGCGATTCCGCAAACGACTGCGCTCTGGCGCGTTACACGAGCAACGGCGCGCCCGACACATCGTTCGGGACGGGCGGCAAGGTTGTCGCGGCGATCGTCGCAAATAATCCAGACAATATTTATAAAGTTTTCGTCGCGCCGTCGGGCGTGATCACCGCGCTCGGAACGCGTGCGCCGGACGGCTTGGAACGACATCTGCTTTTGCGCTTCACGGCGGCGGGTGCGCTCGACCCGACTTTCGGAACGAACGGCGTTGCCGGGGGCTTTTTCGGCAACAATCAGGAATTTTTGTACGGCGGCGCACAGCTTGCGAACGGCAAGATCATCGCGGTCGGTTTTACCGGCGGAACGGTCGGCAGCCGTCTCGCAATTGCCCGCTACAACGCGGACGGTTCGGTTGACCGCTCGTTCGGCTGTGCCGGAATGCTTCTGACGACTTCCGCGACAACTTCCGTTACTTTCGGTTACGAAGCGGCGGTACAGGCAAACGGGCGCGTGGTCGCCGTCGGACAAGGCTCGAACTCCGCCATTTTGCAGGGCAACATCGCCGTTTTTCGCTATCTCAACCCGTCGACGCCGACGCAGTGCGCGGCGGCTGATTTTGATGCCGACGGTATGACCGATATTTCCGTGATTCGCCCCGATAACAACGGCAACGGCAATTCGGCGTGGTACCGGCAATACAGCAGCGGGGCGAACAGTTTTTTCTTTCCTTACGCTGTCCAGTTCGGCTTGAACACGGACAAATACGCGCCCGCCGATTATGACGGCGACAGTCGCACGGACATTGCCGTCTGGCGCGAATCGGAAGGGAATTTCTATATTCTCAACAGTTCGACCGTCACGTTCAGAGTAGAAAATTTCGGTCTCGCGGGCGATCGGCTGACGGTCGGCGACTGGGACGGCGACGGCAAGGCGGATCTGTCCGTTTACCGCGAGGGCGGCGCGCAATCGTTTTTCTACTATCGCGGGAGTTTGAATAATCCGAACGGGAACATCACATATCTGCCGTGGGGAACTTCGGGCGATAAACCGCTGCGCGGCGATTTTGACGGCGACGGCAAGCAGGACGCGGCTGTTTACCGGGCATCGAATCAAGTCTGGTATATTCGCAACTCGTCAAACGGGCAAGCGGCGTTTCAAACATTCGGACTTGCTTCCGACAGTTTTGTGCCCGCCGATTACGACGGCGACGGCAAAACCGATCTCGCGGTTTTTCGACCATCAAATTCGGTTTGGTATATTTTGCAGTCGTCAAATAATCAGGTGCGTTACGAAACCTTTGGTTTGAATAATGACAATCTCGTGCCTGCCGATTATGACGGCGACGGCAGGGCGGATATTGCCGCATTCAGAAACGGCGCGTGGTATATTTTGCAGTCCTCAAACAATCAAGTCAGCTACGCGCAGTTCGGTCAAACGGGCGATAAACCTGTGCCGGCTGATTTAATGCCTTAACCCCCTTTTTCCTTTCGTCAATGCCTCTTCGGCGAAGGACTCGGAGCGCGGAAAACCTATATTCCGCGCTCATTTTTTTTGAGGCGAAAAATTTTCAAAAAAGATTTGGGCGGTTTCGCGACTTGTTTGCGCCTTATTGGTTGAAAGATAAAAATTCGATTTTTGGAGAGGCAAAATATGAACGGGAAAATTATCAAAATTTTATTGGCAGCAGTTTTAATGAGCTTCGGCGCATGGCAGGTGGCGGCGCAGGTTTGCACGCCCGCGCCGGTGGGACTGGTTTCGGCGTGGTCGGGCGACGGCGACGCGCTCGACGCGCGTTCGCGGAGCAACGGGACGCTTCAGGGAAACGTCGCTTACGCGGCGGGCAAAGTCGGGCAGGCGTTTAATCTGCCCGGCAACGGCGAAACGGTGGTGATAGGCAATCCGGCGAATTTACGGCTTCAGGAATTTACGATTGAGGCTTGGGTTAAGCGTTCGAGTTCGAGCGTCGTGACGAATAACCCGGACGCATTCAATCCGGGAGGCATCTTTTTCGCTTACGGGCAGAATGGCTATGCTTTTATCATTGACCAGCCGACGGGCAGGCTCGGTTTGTCGTCCGTCGGCAATTCCGGGGTCTTCTCGCCGAATTTCACCATCACCGACACTAATTGGCATCACGTCGCGGTGACGCGCGTCGGCTCGCCTTTAATCGCCGGAGGTCAGACCATTTTTTATCTCGACGGCGCGGCGGACACGCCGATGAGTTACGCGCCGCAGTTTGGTTTTACGTCGAATGCGGGAATCGGCGCCCGCCCAGACGTCGGGTCAAACGCTTTTTTCGGCGCAATCGATGAACTCGCGATTTACAATCGACCGCTCGCCGCGTCGGAAATCCAATCAATTTTTAATTCCGGCACGAGCGGAAAATGCAAACCCGTCGCGACGACCGCGCCCGACAATCAGGTTTTATGGCTCGCGGGCGACGGCGACGCTCTTGATTCAAGCGGCAACGGCAATAACGGAACCCTGCAAAGCGGTTCGGTCTTTA
>DATLOR010000097.1:0-4592 GCA_035536135.1 Pyrinomonadaceae bacterium
TCGCAAACAGCATTTTGCCGCCCTGGAAAAGGGTCGCGATCTGCCCGAAAACCAAAACCGAGAATAAAATTCCGCCGTCGAGCAGACTTAATGGAAAACGCAAAGGATAGATCAAGGCATCGATAAAATCCCTGAAAGTTAATTTTGTGTAAACGACCTGATGATTCAGGATTTCCGAGGCTGGTTCGGCTTCCTCAAATTCGTATTTTGCTTCCGGCTTTTTGTTTTCAAACTGCCAGACCTGCCCCATGTATAAAACACAATTTCCGCCGCAGAAAAGACAGATCCGGTTTTTTTCGGAATCTTGTTCGGGGCAGTCACGGCAAAACAAATGCTCACAAACGGTGCAGATATAATAGGGCAATTTGCCGGTATGAATCGAACAAACCTTACCGAAGATGTTCTCGATCTCCGGAGACGCCTTGTAAACGGTTTCTCCAGCCTGAAAGTTTGTAAATATATTCTGAAAATCGACGCCTTCGGGTATTTTGTTCTTTAAGTCGTTTTCTTCAAAGATCTTCGCGAGTTCGGGAATCTTTTCGGCATCGGTCCAAACCGCGTTTCCGATTTTGACCGCGTCGTAGCGCAGAACGCTGCCGTTTCTTATTTTTTTAACAAGCTCATCAAAATTTACATAATAAACACGGTCAAGCACTTTATACTGACAATTTTCAACCTGGGACATCTTGTACCTCTTTTAGTGGATGATTTTAAGGTATCTACTTTTAAAAATATTTCAGTAAAGAAAACTATGTGTAAAAGCAGTACTGCAAAAATCTGCTTAAAAGGAATCGCTCGCACGAACCACAGCAACTGATAATTTAAGTTAAACAACGAAAAAAGAATCCCGAAAGATTCTTAGTCTTGTGGGATTAAAAATTTGTTTATTGGCGTGGGAAAAGCCAATATTTAAAGCATAGCAAATCTGCAATTTCCGGTGCAATAATTATTTTTGAAGCTAATTATTGATAATAATATGTTTATAAAAAAGGTCGATTTTCAGGAGAAACGAAATTCCGCAAAAGGAGTCTAAAATTTTTAACGACGGGAACCGACTCTACCCCCGAAGAGCCGGTATCCCGCCGCCTTCCGAATCCTTTGAGAGCCTCAAGGAAGTCGGAAACTTAAATTTCATCCGGAATCGATTTTCTTCTCGTCTGGTGTATTTCCGTGCTAAGCAAATTCTAATCCGCTGGTTCTTATGTGTTTTAGCCTTAATGACTTTGGAAATTATGAGACTAATGGTATCGGTGGTTAAAATACTCTGAATGGACATTAAATGCAAGAGTTTTTACAAGTAAACATTTAAATGCTACGACACCTCCGTAAGTGTGCATACTTCGTGTACTGCCGCCCCTTCTCAAAATGGGAAAATACAGTAGTTGGAGGTGGCAATTTCTTCAAAAGGCACCACCAGAAAAGCAGTTATTGTAAATCGCCAATCGTCGCCGTCAATTAGTCAGATTTGGTGCCAGGCTGATTTTTTTCCACCATTCCTGGCTTTTTTTTATAACCTCATCAATTTCTTTTGAAGTTGGTTTCTCTGAAACCTTAAATGGACATTTCCCTTATTTTAAATGAATTTTTAGAAGAATTTATGCATGAATAATTCCTGATTTTCTACAACATAAATCTATCTTTTTAGCGTAAAATTTTATAATAAGAATCGACTGCCGGCTGACCGGTATAATTTGGACCGGCTTTGTCGTCAGCCCCTTGATAAATAAACGGAGAATCGAAAATCTTACCACCTCTCAAGCAGAGAAGATGTTTTCTTTTGTTCCAGATAAATCCTTTCGCGGAGAAAAACTCTGTAAATATTTTGGTTGAGTTTTCCTCCTCTAAAAGCTTCAGGTTCTTCAAATCCAGATTCGCCAGAAATATCCCGTCTTTTTCTAAAAATTGCGCGGCTTTTCCAATGACGGAAAGTTTATCGCCGATGTAATGAAGTCCGTGAACACAGGTTATTAAATCGAATTTTTGCTCCGGCTCATATTCCTCGATCGAGGTTTCCAGAAGAGTTAAATTGTTTATCCCGGAAGGTAAGAGGCAAAACATTCCGGCTAAATCAATCCCGATTATTCGCAAATTGAAGGAGGTATTTTCGGCTCTTTCCAAATCGGCAAAATATGTCGCGGTTTCTGTCAAAGCGCGTCCTTCGCCGCAGCAAATATCCAACCAGGAAACGAATTTATTATTTGCTAATCTTTCTTTAAGAAATTCGATCGGATCAAAGGACAAATCTTTCTGATAGCTGTTGCTGCCTAAACAAGCCCGCTCGCGGTTCATTCGATTGTTGGCAACGACACCTGAACCGAGCAATCTTGAATTGTTTAATAACCTCTTTTTTTCAGACATTTTGCACTAAATTAAATCTCCGTACGGAGGATTATGGTGAGATAAAAATACCAAAAATTCTTCGGATTTGAAGATTATCAGAATAATCACTTAAAAATCAGCCTTCATATCTGCGTTATAAACGTTTTTTCCGAGTCGAGCCTTATCCTAACATCTCCAAAATTTAACGTTTCTTTTCATTCAACTGTTAATTCTAAGTCCAAGATGATCGCACGGTGCGTCGGTCAGATCCTGCTCAACGCCAAGATATTTCTCAGTCGTTTGGATCGAATCGTGACCGAGAGATAATTGAATCTGATCGATCGGCGAACCGCCTTTGTGCGCAAGCTTCGCAAAAGTTCTTCTGAGATCGTGCGGAGCAATTCCTCCGGTTTCCAGTTTTTCGGCATAAGAGACAACTATATCGCGAATCGCCTGCGGGGTGATGGACTCGCCCATCAGATTATCGCCCTTATTCACACGTCGGAAAACAAAGCCTTCTTCGAGATGAGCGACCGTTTTCCAGGTATCGACACAAGCCTTCGCCCAAGACGGCATCGGAACGGTGCGCATCTTGTCACGCTTTCCGACGATATCGATGATCGCCCAACGCCCCTCGCGCTGCTCGATATGCGAGAAAGAAAGAATCGCGGCTTCCGCCCGGCGCAAGCCGCAGCCGATCAGTATTGCGAGAAGGGCACGGTCGCGCACGCCTTTTAAGGTTTTCACATCGGGCGCGTTGAGCCAACGCTGCGCATCCTCTTTGGTCAGCCAGTTGCCGGTGCGCCGCCCGCGAAACGGCACGCCTTTGACGGCGCGGATCCCGTTGGCGATGCGCGAATCGATCAGATTATTATCTTCCGATTCGGTTGCGAATTTTCGAATGGCGGAAAGTTTCTGATTTATCGTCGCCGACGAGAGTTTCCGCTCACGCAAAAACTTTACGTAATGATTGATCAAAGCCTTGCTCAGTGCGGGTCGGTCCAGCTGCTGATGCCAGGCAAAGAATTCTTCGAGATGTCTCTGATAAGCCCGCCTTGAATTTTCAGACGGCAGCCCGTCGATCACCATTTCAATGATCTTTCGCTCGGCAGCGGAAATTATCGGTTTAACAATCACTGTGGCGGAATTTTCCATAAAAATTCAAAAAAGTAAAAATCATCGTCAAAAAATTCAAAATCTGTAAAAACAGCTAAAATTTATCACAGACAGCTTCCTTATGTAAATAGCTTTTGAGAAGAGTGATTATCATAAGCTATTTTTGTTTATTTTTTTTCTAAGAAACGCTCGTTTTTAAGACTGTGAAATTAAACAGTCCGAATTTGGGGCGGCATATCGTTTTGGTTAAAAACGACCACCCCTGCCCGCTGCTTCGATTAGTCGAAAATCAAGATTCAACGGTTCAAAAACGTTGTTAATTTGATTAACTTAACCGCTACAAAACACTCGTGTTATGAGACGTTTCTTATCTACTTGCGCCCGCCGGGAGTTTCCGCTGACCAAACGAACTTACACGAAACCGGTGCCGTTTCGCCCGGCGGGGTGATCTTTAATGGCGTCAGATTGTTCTTCGTAAGCACATTATTGAAGTTAACCAAATCTAGGCTGAGCATCGTCTTCCACGCGTTAAGGGTCGTGGTGAACTCCCTGCATCCGGATTCCCACGTGTCGACTTCCGCCTTAGTGGGCGGCATATCGATGCCGTTCTGCGAGATCGGTCCGAGTACCGTATTGAACGTCCCGTTGAGCGTGTTAAACGCAAGGAGGCTTCCGGGTGTACGAATATCGCCACCGCCGCCCCGTCCTCCGCGGACGAGAACGCCGCCGAATGTCGCCAGTTTAGTATCGAGCGCAGTCGCCGCTGTTGCGACATCGGACGGCAGCGCGCCGCTCTTTAACGCCGCTAGTTGAGCCCGCACGGCGGTCACTTCCTCGTTGGCATTGTAACTGTCCTTCATTCCCTGCACCGCTGCCAGCGCAAGTTTGTTCTGCAGCCTCAGGCTCGACATGATCTTTGCGCTCTCGCCGACCCGTGGGTCATTATGGACGATGACTTTTTGTGTGTAAGTTGCCCCGTCAACCAGCAGTTTGACGGTATATGTGCCCGGCAGAACGAGCGGTCCGTGCGGCGCGGGCGTGACCTGCCCCGGCGCGGAGTTCATCTGATTATTGATGTCCGGATTGTATCCGGGCGGATCGTCATATCGAAGATTCCAGTTCGTTCGGTTCGTCCCGACATTCGTCGAGAGCGCGCG
>DATLOR010000098.1:0-7305 GCA_035536135.1 Pyrinomonadaceae bacterium
AACACGACTCTGCCGCCGCCGCTCGTGGCGTCCGATTCTTCGCCGAAAATCGCGTCCAGAACATTGTCTTTCGGTGCGCTCCGGAAACGGTAGATCAAAGCCTGCGCCGACAAAATCTCTTGCGCTACGTCGTATTCAAACCCGATCAGCGTTTCGCCGATGCGCGATTCGACGTACATTTTTTCGTCAAAAAAAGAGGCTTTTTCACCCAATCGGCGGAAAAAAGCCTCGATTTGCTGTTTTGCTTCTTCTCTGGTCATTCAAAGATTTTACATCAATTGAAATTGCCTTGTCGCGCTTCGTTGAAAGGAACTCGTTCGGGCAGGTAAAATTCCTCGAATCCGTGCGAAACAAACGGTTTGCCGTCGCGAAAATAATGCGTCACTGCATCTTTCCCGGCGTGGGCAAACGGGTTGAGCCACGAACGCAAACCAAAGGCTTGCGGCACGCCGTCGTTGCGGTTGACGTAATGAACGTATTGCGGACCGTCGGTAAACCTGCGCGATGCGCCGCCGAATGTTTCGACCTTGATATTGTTCATCAAAGCTTCGGCATCATTTCGGGACATTCCGTCTTCGAGCATCAGACGATTTTTCACGTCCTGCAGGGCGCGGCTCGTGATAATCGCGCCTTGCGAATGCGCCATCAGATGAACATCGCGACCGGCTTTCAGTTCGTTGTAAACCGTGTCTGCGAGAGTATCGACCGCCGGGTTGTTTCCGATGTCGAGCTTGTCGCCGAGACTCTGCGCGATATCGCCGATAAAACTTCCGGTTGCGTTATGCACGCCGACGACGCGGGAACCCGTATTATCGGCAATCGCCTGTAAACTATTGGCTTGCCCGCCGACATTTGTCTGAATTCCGTTGATATAAATTAAAGTTTCGTTGTTGCGGACGCCGCCGTTCGGAGTCACGGCAGGAATCGTGCCGAGCGGCGTGTTCGGCGGAAAAGTTTGCCCGTTTGCGCCGACAAAAAATCCGTCGAATTGTTTATCGGAAGGCGCTTCTTCGCGGTGCAGGCGCAGCGTTAAGGGATTGAGCGCGGTCGAAAGCCCCATCCGCGACGCGAAAACATCGCCTAAACTTTCAGCGGTATTGCCGACAAAATCCCGTACAGTTTCGGCTTCGTTCAAAATCTCGTTTTGAACCGTTTCTCTGAGCGAATTGCCCAACTCCAAAGGCTTTGAAAAACTCCTGCCAATATCCTCCGCGATGCCTCGCAAGCTAAAACCCATCCGAGCGTTCCTCCAAAAAAATTACTTCCTTGAACTAAGTTTTCGGCGGAATCCGGCAAAAGTTTCCTAAAAATTTTTTGTAAAATTGACTTCCTTTAATAACAAGAAACTTTTGCCGAAAAATACCGATAATTAAACCGCGGGCGGAAATTTTTTAAACCGCTCTGGATTTTTGGAAGAATTGAAATTTTCGGATTAACAAACAACCGGTTTTTCAATATAATGAGCGCTAAAAGTCTTTAAAGGAACAATTTCGAAGATGGCGATAAAAAAAACAAGTTCACCTCTCAGCAGCGGCGCGGAATCGCTCGACCCGCTCGGCGGCAAAGATGAATTACAGCGCGGCGGCAAGGTTGATAAAAATTTTGAAGCGGCGCTCGCGGAAGTTGCCGGACAGATCGATCAAGCCGCCGGAAGCGAAAAGAGCGAGAGTCCGACGCGCTCAGCCTTTCAGCAGATCGCCTCGAACGCCAATCTCGATTCGCCCGAAGGCGCGATGACCGCCGTACGCGAATCGGCGCGTTTTCTGGTCAGCTCGCGTTTGAAGGACGACGTGCGCGATTCCGAGCAGGGCAAAAAAATCTCCGAGGATTTGAGCAGTTACATCTCCAAAGACCCGTTTATGCACCGCAAGATTTTAGGGATTCTGCAAAGATTGAAATAGGCAGAATAATAAAAAATTCAAAGAAATCCGCGTTTTGAACTCAAACAGAACGCGGATTTTTAGTTTTACCCTAAGAAAAATCGGGAAACTTTCACAAAAAGCTCACGATAACCTTACACAAGACAACTAAATAAAATTCGGGAAGGGGAAAAAGATGCAGGTTAGTTCAAAGAGTTTTGTCGAAGAGGTTTTGGATATATTCGGGTTCGGAACGGAAGAAAATAAAGGGAAAGACGACGCTTTGCCGTTTCTGCCGTCAAACGGATTTCTTCCCGGCAACGATTCGGAAACCGGCGCAGTCGAAAGAAATCTCGTTGACCGCAACCAGATTTTGCGAACCGGTTTGAACAATACTTTTGCCGCCAATGCCCAAAATCGTTTTGATTACAATCAAATTCAGGGCGTTCGAAACAACCGCTTTGTCACGGCGGAATTTTTGAACGGCGTGGAAAATATGGCTGAGCGGCTCGGCACGCGCCCCGAATATATTTTGTCGGTGATGAGCTTTGAAACCGGCGGAACATTCGACCCGGCGAAAAGAAACGGCATCGGTGCGACCGGCTTGATCCAGTTTTTGCCCGGGACGGCTGAAGGTTTGGGAACTTCGACCGACCGGCTGGCGCAAATGTCTTCCGTCGAACAGCTTCGTTACGTTGAGCGATATTTCGATCAACCGAATTTTCGCGGACGGCTCGGCTCTCTGGAAGGTTTATACACGGCGGTTTTATCGGGACGCGCACGCCAAAACAGCAATGATGTGCTGTTTACGCGCGGAACCCGCGCCTACGAGCAAAATCCGCTCGATTGGAATAACGACGGGCAGATCACGGCGGGCGAAGCCGTGACACCCGTGGCGGCGCGAATGTTCGGCGGCGTTCGCGCCATTCAACAAAAATTGGTTGACGCGGGATTTGTTCCCGAAAATCAGCAGCGCGGGTTTTCCGACGGCGCGTGGGGCGGAAATACTGCCGCCGCCGTCCGCCGTTTTCAGGAAGCGAATAATCTTCCGGCAACCGGACTTCTTGACGACCAAACCGGACGCCGATTGTTCGGAATGCGGAACGCGCCGACGACTCCGACAGCTCCGTCAAACAGCGGAACAGCGAACGATCTGCAGCGCGGAAGCCGCGGTCCGGCGGTCGAACGCTTACAGGACAATCTGATCAATCTCGGATTTATGACGCGGGCGCAAAAAGCGACGGGCGAAGGCATTTTCGGACCAAAAACGGAAAACGCGCTCAAAGATTTTCAGCGCAGCGCGCATCTGACGGCAAACGGCAGATTCGACGCGCCGACGCAAAGGGCGATGCGCGAGATCGAACTTAGTCTCGGACGCACGACGAACGTCAGAAATGAGAATGTGACAAAGGGGATCCAAGACCGTCTGGTCGCGCTCGGCTATCTGACGCGCGGGCAGGTCAATACGGGTTATGGAACATTCGGACCGCAAACCGAAAATGCAGTCAAGCAATTTCAAGCACGAAACGGCATTCGTCAAACCGGACGAGTCGGCGAAATGACTTACCGGACACTTTTTGCCGACAATCCGCGCACTGCAAATTCAGTCGAAAGTCCGAACGGAGGCGGGTTTTCAACGGCGACCAACGGCAGACACTACACCGTCAATCAAGGGATTTTGATGACCGACGCCCTGCGCCCGCAGCTTCAGACATTAGCCGACCGTTATCACGCTCGAACCGGAAATAATCTGCATATCACGAGCGGTTATCGTCCGCCGTCGCGGCAGGCTTCGGCGATGTATGATCTGATTCAGGCGCACGGAACGGGCTACGTTCGCAATCTTTACGCGAACAAAACGGCGGTTGACCAGATCCTTTCGGCGTATCGCAACAACGGCGGAAGCCGTGCGGATGCGGTCGCGGCGATGACGCGGACAATCAGTAATCAGGTCGGACACGGCACATATATTTCCGATCATTTGCGAAGTCAGGCACTGGACATCAGCACGGGCGCGAATTTCAGTGTTTTGAGCGAGATTGTGCGCGGAATGGGCGGCTCGATTCTTAATGAAGGAAATCATTTTCACATTGAACTGTAAAAATTCCAAAGTTTGTAAAAACAAATCTCGAAATAGTAAAATAAATCAATCGTAAGATTTCGGAAAAGATCATTCGTTTTTTTGCGGTTGATATTTTCTTTTTCAGAGAAAGCCGGGAATCACTGAAAGTATTAGGTTTGAAACGAGGATGTCGTCAAGCACAGGAGAAAAAACCGAACAACCAACTGATAAACGGCTGCAGGACGCCAAGAAAAAAGGTCAGGTCGCCAAAAGTCAGGATTTAACGTCAGCTATTTTGCTGATCTCGACGGTTGCGCTCGTCTGGCTGATCGGCGGCTATGTCGGCGGAATTTTGCAGGGCACGGTCAAAGACCAAATCGAATTTGCCGCGACTTTTAAAGGTCAATTTACGTCTGAAACGGCTTACAATGTTCTGTGGCGCGGTTTGAGCGGAATGTTCTGGGCTTTGACACCGATTTTTTTGGTTGTCGTGGCTTTTGCTTTCCTCGGAAATTATCTGCAGATCGGGACGATCTTTTCGTTTGAATCGATCGCGCCGAAGTTTGATAAATTGAATCCGGTCGAAGGCTTTAAGCAGAAATTTCTAAAATCGCGCCCGTATATCGAGCTCGGCAAAACCGTTTTCAAAATGCTGATTACCGCCGGCGTGGCGGGCTATGTTCTCTGGGCGGCGCGTGAGGATGTCGTCCGGCTGATTGCCAAACCGCCCGATGTGGTCGCGGCTTATACTTTCGGTTTGGTTCTCGAGATCGGTCTCAAAATCGGTCTGGCGTTTTTAATTTTGGGCGGCGCAGATTTCTTCCTTCAAAAATTCCTGCACCGGCAGGATATGAAAATGACCAAGCATGAGGTCAAGGAAGAATACAAGGAAACCGAAGGAAATCCGCTGATCAAGGCGCAAAGACGCGCTCTGCACCGCGAAATTTTATCGCACAGTCTGGCGGCTGCCGTAAGGGACGCAGATGTCGTGATGGCAAATCCGACGCACGTTGCGGTTGCCGTCAAATACGAGCGCGGAAAGGCAAATGCGCCGATCATCACGGCAAAAGGCGCGGATCTGATGGCGGCGCAGATTCGTCAGATCGCGTCGGAATCGGGCGTTCCGATCAAACGCGATATTCCGCTCGCGCGGGCGCTTTACGAGCTCGAAGTCGAACAGGAAATTCCCGAAGAATTATACGAAGCGGTCGCGGTCGTTTTGCAGTGGGTCTATTCGATAAAGGACGATGGCATTTAACATTTAACATTTATCATTTACCAAAATTTTGAATGATAAATGATAAACGTTAAATGATGAATGATTATGGCAGATATTAAAAACGTCAATCGAGGCGGCGGCAACGAAATCAACAATTTGACGAACAATCAAATTGCCGACCGTGATGTGCCGCCTGTTTCGCAATCGAACGCCAAAGCCGGTCAAACGAAGCTTCCGGTCGGGCAGCCGCCGGAAACCCGTCAGCCGCTTGATTCGGTAAATTTGCCGCCCGGACAGAAAATTTTGCCGGATGCGGTCACCGGACGCGATTCTTCGCAGCTCGAAGTTGCCAAACAACTAAGCGCACTCGGCGGAGTTTCGGCGACCGACCGCCTTTTAGGATTAGATTTGCGCCCGACGATGACCGGAGTTTTGTCGGCGCCGCCGGGAAATGTCGAGTTCTTGCGTCATCTTTCGCCGCAGGCACGGCGCACGATCATGCGTAAAATGCTCAACAAACAGCGCGAGAGAATGCGCCGACTGGCGAGATACCTGCGCGACCGGCGCGACGAAACTTCGACGGAAAACGGCGACGGCGAAACCGAAAGCGAGAGTTTTCTCGAAGTCATCAGCGAACCCGTCGAACAAGACCGCGTAAAAATTACGCGTGCAACGGGCGAGCTTGAAAAAGCCGCGCGAATGCTGAACATTTTGGACGAAATGCTGGCGATGCAGGATTATACGATCAGCCAGATCGGAACATTTACGCAAGGATAATAATTAATGGCAACCTCGAATCATCTGACCGAAGCCGAAAACGCGGCGCATCCCCAGGGCGTTCCGGTCGACCCGTTTGCCGTTGATTTTTTCGGCGGAACTAATGCCGCTTCGGACGAGAACGAATCATACATAGAAACGGAACCAATAAACCGCAAACGAATCAAACCGCGAAAAAAATCCGATTGGTATAAAAATCTTCCGCGAATTACGAACTCCGAAGCCGAGCTTTCGTATTATTTTCAAAATTTACCGGCGAATTTGACCGAAGAATCTTCCAAAATCATCGCCGAAACGCTTGCCCGCTACACTTTTCGGGAAAGCGGTAATATCAAATGTTCGATCGTTTCCGCTGGCGAAATAAATTTGAACGAAACGCTCAACCGTTTAGCCGATACGTCGCGGATCTTTTTGAATGTCTCGTGTCAGCCTGAAAATTCATCGGCGATAATCGCGTTGAATAACGATTTTGCAAAGACCCTGATCGATCTGATTTTGGGCGGTCAGTGCGCGGAACCCGGAAATTTGCGCGAGCTGTCGCCGATCGAAAAAACGATCGTCGAATTTCTTGCCGCGAATGTTTTGGGCGAGTTCAATAATTTTCTCGGCGAAGACTTGCTTTACCTGCAAAGCTTAAAGAGTGAACCGGTTGATCTGTTCGAGTCTTTTGAGCGTGGCGCAGAAGTTGTTTTCAGTCTCGAACTGGAAGATTTCAAAGGACTTGTCAGTTTGTTCGCACCGCAAAAATTTCTGAGCGGTCTCGATAGATCGCAAAATCCTTTGCTGGTCAAAAAATCGGACAGAAAAAGACTGAGTGATGCAGAAAAAATCGCCGGAAATTTGGATCTGCGTTTGCAAATCGGCACGACATTTCTCGATGCAGATAGTCTTTTGTTTTTGGAAACAGATGATATAGTTTTGATTGAACAGCCGCAAATCAGTTGGGGAAACGCGCAATTCGGCGGTAATCTGCAAATTTGTGTCGGTCGCGGCAGAAATTTTCGTTTGCAGGGAATTGCCGAAAATAATGATCTGAGCGGCGGTTTGAATTTCAGGATCGAAGAAATTTTGAGCGGGGAAACGCGGCGCAAATTTACGCCCGCGAAATTTAAAATGGACGAAAAAGAAAACGAGTTGGCGGAAGAAACGGGGTTTGAAACGGACGCGCCCGTCGGTGAAGAATCCGAAGAAGAGGTTTTAGAAGAACAAATTTCGCCGTCGCTGGAAAATGTTCAGGTTGCACTGCGCGTTGAAATTGCGGGCAACAAAATCTCACTGCGCGAACTGCAAAGCCTGCGCGCCGGACAGATCATCGCGCTCGGCTGCAGTCCGACCGATCCGGTCAGACTTGTTACGGATAACAACGAAGAACCCGTCGCGACGGGCGA
>DATLOR010000099.1:0-28853 GCA_035536135.1 Pyrinomonadaceae bacterium
ACGGCGTTTTGAATTTTGAATGAGTTTTTGCCAGAATTTGCGGCAATTCATTTTGTTCTGCCATCGCAAACGGTATCCGCGACGAGGCGAGATAGCCGCCGTTCAGGTTTCCCAGGATCGAAACGAGCGCACCGATCGCGATAAACGCCGCGCCGTAAGTGCCTAAAAAGTTTCCTGCCGCGTCCGCGAGCGGTCGTTCCGAAGCGGCAAGTCCGGGCAGAGTTCCGATCGAAACGATTTGGATAATCATAAAAAGAACGGCGCAAAAGACGAGCGCGGTCAGAAGTGCGAACGGTACGGCTTTTTGCGGGTCTTTGGTTTCGCCCGCCGGAATGACCGCCGCTTCAAAACCGACGAACGCATAGATCAGCACGAGCACGGCTTCGGAAAATTTGCCGACTGCCGGAGTTTCGCCGAACGTAAAATTCTGAGGGTTGATAAAAAACATTCCGACGAGCGCAAAGATCAAAAGCGGGACGATCTTGCCGACCGTGAAGATATTCGTCATCCACGTTGATTGCCGGACGCCTAAAAAATTGATGATCGAGATCAGCAACACGACAAAACTGACGATCGCATAACGCCAGACGCCCTGATTTGCTTCGGGAAAAAAGAATCCGAGATAGATCAGCAGCGCGTTGCAGTTCGTCGCAAAGGTCGTCACGCGGACGATCCAGTAAAGCCAGCCGACCTCGAACCCGACCGCCGAACCGAACGCTTCCCGCGCATAGAGATACATTCCGCCGGTCGTTTCAAAACGACTCGAAACTTCGGCAAAGCAAACGACGATCAGCGCGACGATCGCGGCGCAGACAGCAAACGCGAACAAGCTGTAATTGCCGATCAAACCCGTCACCTTCGCCGGAAGCAAAAAAATTCCCGTCCCGATGACCGTATTTACCGCAATCGCCGCCAAATCCCAACGGCTGATGCCGCGAACGAGTTTTTCCTCTGTATTTTGCTCTTCTTCCATTGATGCTTGTTAAAATTTCCCTGCTTTTAATTGAAATAATCGTAAAATCGGTAAAAAACGTGTTCGGAAATATTTCCAAGTGTTTGGAAAAACTTTTCAACGCTTCCGAAAAATACTTTTACTGCTTTGCGAGGTTTGAAATTGCGCCCGAACTTTTTTGTTGACCGCTTTTCGTTTATACTCTGAAAAAATACTTTCCGCAAAGACTTTCAGAGGAAAATTGAATGAAAAAACTTGATGCCGTACTTTTTTGTCTGGTCGCATTTTGTCTGTTTTGCACTACGATTAACGCTCAAAACGTGAAAAACGTCAAAGAATTTAAGATTCCGGCGGGTTATCAACCGATCAAGCCCGAAAATTCGTCCGCGCTTCAGACGCTTCTGGACTCAGCGGTGCGCGAAACGCTCGAAAAATTTACCGCCAAGAATTTAAAGGCGGAAAATGTCGCCGCAACGCTGATCGATCTGCGCGACCCGAACAATTTGAAATGGGCGACCGTGCGCGGCGAGGAAAAAATCTATCCCGCGTCGGTCGTCAAGATGTTTTATATGAACGCGCTCGAACGACGGCTCGAAGACGGACAGGTCACGATGACGCCCGAACTCGAACGAGGGCTTAAGGATATGATCGTCGATTCTTCAAACGAAGCGACGCAGTATATCCTGGACGTTCTGACGGGAACCTCGAGCGGCGCGGAGCTTCCCGCCAAAGAATTTGAAAAATGGGCGTATAAGCGCAACATCGTCAACCGTTTCTACGCGGCGCTCGGGTTTCAAAACATCAACGTCAACCAGAAAACCTTCTGCGAGGACGCGTACGGCATCGAACAGCAGTTTCGCGGCTACAAAGGCAACAACCGCAATATGCTGACGACGAACGCCGTCGCGCGGCTTTTAACGGAAATCGTTTTGGGGAAAACCAACACGCCCGAACGCACCGCCGTGATGATGAATCTGATGAAGCGCGATTTTAGCGGAACAAGCAAAGACACGGACGATCAGGCGCACGGGTTTACCGGCATTGCCTTAATTAACAAAGGAATGAAGGACGCAAAACTTTGGTCGAAAGCCGGCTGGACGAGCACGACGCGTCACGATGCCGCGTATATCGAAACGCCCGACGGTTTGAAATTCGTGCTCGTCGTCTTTACCGAAAAGTTTGCGGGCGAACGCGACATCATCCCGACGATCGCCGGAAAGGTTCTGGATAATTTAGGAAAAATTAAATAGTTTCTGTTTTAGGAGAAAAAATGAAAAGACTGCTTCTGTTATTAACCGTTTTGCTTTTTGCCAGTAATGCCTTCGCGCAATACCAAAAACCGCCGAAGGAAATCGAGGATATTTTAACCGCGCCGGCGATTCCGTTTACTTCGATCTCGCCCGCCAAGGACAAGATCGCGCTGTTTGAACCGATTCGCTACCCGCCGATCTCCGAGCTTGCCCAGCCGATGCTGCGGCTCGCGGGAATCCGCATCAATCCGAATACGAATGCCCAGCACCGGCAAACCTATTCCGTCAAACTGACGCTGAAAAACATCGCGGACGGCAAGGAAATGCCGGTTGTTTTGCCGGCGAACCCGCAGATCTTTTCGCCCGTCTGGAGCGCGGACGGAAAATACATTGCGGTCGGAAATATTACGCCGACGGGAATTCAGCTCCTGATCGTCGATACGGCGACGGCAAAGGCAACGCAGGTTAAAAATTTGCAGGTCAACACGGCATTCGGCGGTTTTGATTGGATGCCCGACCAGAAATCTCTGCTCGTTAACGCGGTTCCGTCAAAACGCACAACACCTGCGCCAAACTATCAGAATCTCGTCCCGAACTCGCCGAACATCCAGGAAACCGCCGGAAAATCGGGTGCGGTGCAGACATTTCAGGATTTGTTGAAATCGCCGAACGACGAAAATCTTTTCGAATATTACGCGACTTCGCAGATCGCCGTCGTCTCGGTTGACGGCAAGATTAAAACCATCGGCGAGCCCGCACTCTTCGATACGGCGGACGCGTCCCCGGACGGAAAATACATTTTAACTTCGCGCATCAAACGCCCGTTCTCGTATCTTTTTCCGTTCAATCGTTTTCCGAAAGATGTGGAAGTTTGGGATATGAGCGGCAAGACGGTTTACAAGGTCGCGAGCTCGCCGCTTCAGGATAATATTCCCGTGCAGGGCGTTCCGGTCGGTCCGCGCGGCATTGATTGGATTCCGACCGAATCGGCGACGCTCGTTTGGGCAGAAGCCTTAGATGGCGGAAATCCGAAAACAAAAGTTGCCCTGCGCGACAAACTCGTTAAAATTGCCGCGCCGTTTACGGGTCAGCCGAGCGATCTGATCAGCATCGAACAGCGCTATCAAGGCAGACAGTTCGGCGAAAAAGACGGTTTGATGTTTTTCTACGATTACAACCGCGACACGCAGCACCGCCGCATTTTTTCGATCGATTACCGCAATCCGAGCATGCCGAAACTCATTTCGGATCTGAACGTCAACGACCGTTACGGCGACATCGGACAACCGGTCACGAAGCGTCTGCCGAACGGATTTTCGGTAATTCAGCAAAACGGCGACGAGATTTTCCTTTCGGGCGCGGGCGCATCCTCCGAAGGCGACCGACCGTTTTTGCGGAAAATGAATCTCAAGGATTTGAAAACGACCGAGATTTTCCGCGCCGACAATGCTTCTTACGAAACTTTCGTATCCTTGATGAACGCCGACGGAACGCAGTTTATCACGCGCCGCGAATCGATTTCCGAGCCGCCGAATCTTTACCTGCAGTTTCGCTGTCCGCCCGGGCAAACCTGTATGGCTCTGGCAAACCGGCAGTTGACCGAGTTTAAAGACCCGACGCCGCAGCTGCGCGGCATCACGAAAAAGCTCGTGAAATACAAACGCGCCGACGGCGTTGATCTCTCGTTCACGCTTTATCTGCCGCCGAATTATGTCGAGGGAACGCGCCTGCCGACCGTCGTTTGGGCGTATCCGCTCGAATTTACCGACGCGGCGACCGCCGGACAGGTTTCGGGCTCGACCAATCGTTTCACGCAGATCGGCGGCTATTCGCACCTGTTTTTCCTTCTCCAAGGCTATGCGGTTCTGGACGACACGACGATGCCGATCGTCGGCGACCCTTTGACGGTCAATGATACGTTTATCAAACAGCTCGTCGATTCGGCGCAAGCCGCGATCGATAAAGCGGTCGAAATGGGCGTCACCGACCGCAACCGCGTCGGCGTCGGCGGGCACAGCTACGGCGCGTTTATGACGGCGAACCTGCTCGCGCACTCGGATCTGTTCCGCGCCGGAATTGCGCGTTCGGGCGCGTATAACCGCACCTTGACGCCGTTCGGTTTCCAATCCGAACGCCGCACTTTCTGGGAAGCCAAAGAGCTTTACGAAAACGTTTCGCCGTTCTTTTTCGCCGACAAGATCAACGAACCGCTCCTGATGATTCACGGCGAAGCCGACAACAATCAGGGAACTTTCCCGATCCAGTCCGAACGTCTTTTTGCCGCGATGCAGGGCAACGGCGGCACGGCGCGACTCGTCATGCTCCCGCTCGAAGCGCACGGTTATTCGGCGATGGAATCGACCGAACACACGCTTTATGAAATGGTCAACTGGTTTGATAAATACGTCAAAAACGCCAAACCGCGTTAAGAAAACGTAAGAACGTAAAAAATAAAAAGGCAAAAGCGTGAAAAACTTTTGCCTTTTTACCTGTTTGCAGTATTCTGTCGATTCGTTTTTTCATAAAGCGAGTCGAGTCTTGATTTTGCGAGTTGGGTGCGGGGATTTTCGGCACCTTGCGAATTTTTCAGGTTTTCATAACTTTCCGCCAAAAGCGGCGCGGCTTCTTCGTAACGCTTTTGCATCGTCAAGCATTCGCCTAAGGCGCTGTTTGCAATAGCGACCCAAAAATGTTCTTTCGGCAAAGATTCGTTGCGCAGCCGGACGGCTTCGCGCAAGATTTTTTCGCCTTCGGGGATTTGCCCGATTTTCGCCAGACTCAGCCCTTTGACAATCAAAACAGTCGGATAATTGTCATAATATTTACCAAAACCTTCATCGTAGATTTTCAGCACGGTATTCGCCTGTTCGATTGATTCCGAATATTTTCCCTGTCCGTAGAGAGAAATTGCCTGATTCCGGAGATTGTCGCCGAGCCATAAATTTGCGGGCGAGAGAAATTTGCGAAAAATTGTTTCGGCTTCGCGCAAACTTGTGTCGGCATTTCCAAATTCTCCTTTCTCAGCGAGAAATCCGCCGTAAATCGTTAAAGCAAAGCCGTAGCTCGGCGAATCGGTTTCGCCGCGCTGCCGGTATTCTTCAACGCCTTCCGCGGCGGTTTTCAAGGCTTCGTCGAATCTTCCCTGGTCGGCAATTGTCGAAGCCATCGTGCTTCGGGTTGTCGCCACCGAGTTTCGCGCCTCGACCGAAAGTTGCGGGATCAACTCTAATGTTTCACGAAAAAGCGATTCGGCTTCCTTTGAATCGCCTTGTGTCCGTCTTAAATAGGCAAAATTATTGAGCGCGTCCGCCAATTCTTCCGTATTAATATTTCCCCTTTTATATTCATTTTTGAGAAGCGGCAAATACCGGCGATAAGTTTTTTCCGCCTCGTCGAATTCGCCTTTGGCAAAAAGCAACCCAGCCCAACGAACCGAACCGGCAATTATTTTCGGATGATTTTCGCCGTAGAGTCCTTTCAGCAAAATAACATATTGCTCCATATGTTTTCTTGCCTGAGCGTATTTGCTCTGTCCGAAATAAGTGGTCGCAACCGTGCGTTCAAGTTCGGATTTAACTTCCGGGAAATTATCAAATTCGCCGCTATCCAGCCGCCGCGCGGCTTCATCTAAAACATCATTGACGGTTGTTTCGCGTCTTTCTTTTCGTAAACTGCTCAAAATCGGGTCGGAATATTTGAGCGTTTGTTCGAGAAAGGCGTTGATTCTTTCGGCTTTTTCCTTTTCGCGCCTCGCAATTTGCGCCTCCCAGACACTGACGATAATTCCGCCGATCAAACTTAAAAAAATCAGACTTGCCGCCAAAACGCCGACCTTGTGACGTTTGATAAATTTCGAAGCGCGGTACTTGAAAGTATTCGAACGCGCCGAAACCGGCAAGCCCTTCAAATACCGTTCGATATCGTCGGCAAAGGCTTCAACCGATTGATAACGCCGCGCCGGTTCTTTTCTCAGCGTCGTCAGCGCGATATTGTCCAGATCACCGCGCAATTTCGGATTGCGGGTTTTGGATTTCGGATTTGCCGAAGGAAGGGGCGGCTCAAACGCCGTCACGGTTTTGATGATTTCATCCAGACTTTTGCCTTCAAAATGAAACGGTCGTTCACCGGTCAGCAATTCATAAAAAACAACGCCTAAACTGTAAATGTCCGAAGCCGTTGTGATCGGTTCGTTTTTCAATTGTTCGGGCGAAGCATAAGCCGGGGTCAGTGCCCGGAAAGCCGTCTGCGTTTGCGATGTATCATTCGATAAATTTTCGTCCAATAACTTCGCCAACCCGAAATCAAGTAATTTCGGTTCGCCTTCCCTGGTGACGAGAATATTGCCCGGTTTCAGATCACGATGCACGACCAGATTTCGATGCGCGTACTGCACGGCTGAACAAACTTTGAGAAATAATTTGAGCCGCTCTTCGAGATTCAGATTTTCGCGCTCGGCGAATTTTGTAATTGCCTCGCCCGCGACAAATTCCATCGCCAGAAACGGCAAACCGTCGGCGGAAACGCCGCCGTCCAGGAGTTTGGCGATATTCGGATGATTGAGCGTGGCGAGAATCTGGCGTTCGCGCTTGAAACGATTGATAAGTTCGGTTTCGGCAATCGCCTGACGAATAATTTTGATCGCGACTTTTTGCGAAAATTCGCCGTCATCGCGCTCGGCGAGAAAAACCGCCCCCATGCCGCCCGCGCCGATTTCATTGATGATTTTGTAGTTTCCGAAATGTTTTTCCGCCTGATTTGCGCCGCTGGCAAAAACTTCGCTGATCTGAAACGCAGGCTCCTCGATAAAATCTTCGAGTTCTTCGTGCGTGGCGAGCAATGATTCGATCTCTTCGCGCAAAGCAAAATCATTCGCACCGATCTCGTCTAAAAAAACGGCGCGCGATGCGGTATCTTTTTCGAGTGCCGCGAGAAAAATTTCCTTGATGTTTTGCCAGTTATTTTCATCCATCGCGACGCCTTATTTCCCGGAAAAGCCACGTTTTCGCCACTGCCCATTCGCGTTTGACGGTCGAGGAAGAAATCTTTAGAGCATGCGCGGTTTCCTCGATCGTCAAGCCGCCGAAAAATCTGAGTTCGACGATTTTCGATTGCGTTTTGTCGAATTTTGCTAACTTTTCAAGCGCATCATCAAGCGCGATCAAATCAACTTCGCGCTTCTCTCGAGTCGGAAAACTAACGGCTTCGTCGAGCGAGAATTTCTGTCCGAAATCGCGTTTCTGCGCCTTTTTTTCGCGGGCGTGATCAACCAGAATTTTCCGCATCACGTTTGCCGCGACCGCAAAAAAATGAGCGCGGTTCTGCCAACTTACCTTTTCCCAATCAACGAGCCGGATATACGCTTCGTGAACGAGCGCGGTTGCCTGCAAGGTGTGATCGGCGCGTTCATTTTGCAAATAACTGTGCGCGAGTTTTCGCAGTTCGCTGTAAACGAGCGGCAAAAGCTCTTCGGGAGCATTTCCGTCACCTTCATTAATCCGGTCAAGCAAAATTGTTACGTCGGACGATTCAGCCATCTTCACAAATAATTTTTGTAAATTTACAGAGATTATACGACTAATCAAAGAAAAAACATTTTTTTTGAGCTCATTTTTATTTTTTTTCCGCTTTGTAGGGCGAATAAAAAATTTTGCCGGAGAAAGGCAAGCAGATTTTACAAAAGGAGCGATTAAATATGAGTTCACAAAATGTTTTTTTTCAAAGCGGCATCAGCAAATCTTTTGCTGTACTATTTTTTGCATTAGCTCTCGGGTTTACCGTGTTCGCCCAGCAGGGCGAGCTCGACACGACCTTCGGCACAAATAACACGGGCATTTATCAAGACCCTCTTCCGACCCTGCCGCTTCCGCCGAGTCCGGTTGACCGCGCCCGTTATTACGGTGTCAGCGAAGTTCTCGCCGACGGCAAAATAATCGTCGCGGGAAGCGCGACGATCTCAACGCCGACCAATGATTATTTCAATGATTTTCTCGTGCGGCGTTTGAATGCCAACGGAACATCGGACTCATCTTTCGGCGCAGGCGGTGAAGCCCGCACTACTTTTTACCGGTGGGGCGCGGGCGTCGGACAGCAGTCGGATTCGCCGACCTACGCGATGAAGGTGCAGCCTTCGGACGGCAAAATCATTGTTGCCTCCGCGTGCCGCGTCGGCGGCGCGCCCGACCCGAACACACAGGTTCCTCTCGGCAATGATTTGTGTCTGGTTCGCTACAACGCAAACGGGACACTCGATACTAGTTTCGGCGGCAATACGGTCATGGTGCGAAGCGGCAACACCATAACTTCCTGGACGATCGAACCGGGAAAAGTTTGGACCCAAACCGGTACAAATTTTATTAATCTCAACACTCCGAGTCCAAACGCGGTCCCCGTCAAGATTCAGGTCGCGCCGGACGGCAGAATTTTTGTTTTCGGCAACAGCCGTGACGAGATTTCTCCCGCCCCTCGCGCGAAAGGTTTTGTTGCTGTCTATTCAACCGCGGGAGCTTTGGAAAACCTCACATCGCTCATTGACGGAACCGGCAATTCGACCGATGGTTGGGGCGACACCCAGATCTATGACGGTGATATTCTCTCGAACGGTGTTTACGTTGCTGCCGGTTATCAGCGAATTTTAATTTCCACCAATCCGTCGGTTATTTCTCAGCCGCGATGGAAAATTTTCAGCGGCGGTCCGGGCGGCGGTTTTCTTGATGCCAATGTTAACGCCGCCGGAATGGCACGTTGTCTGACAATGCTTCGCGGCAATAAAATTTTGGTTGGCGGTCAAACCGGCGGCTACAGTCAGTTTGGAACGGCAACTCTGGTTCGGTACAACAGCGATTTGACGGTTGACACAGGTTTCGGTACAAACGGAAGAATTATTTATGACGGCACGGGCAATAACAACTTCTTGGGGTTCTTCATTAATACTTTGAAAACACAACCCGACGGCAAGATCATGGGTATCGATAATGGCGGAAACTATCCGCGCTTTAATCCCGACGGCTCGCTTGACCGTTCGTGGGCGAAGTTCCGGACAGATGTGACGGACACGCTTCTCAATCACGGCGCGCTTGCAAATCTCAGATTTATCACGCCGTTTCCGACACAAGGCGGCACGGATACGAGAATTAATATGGGAAACTTCGCTTTTCGACCTTCCGGCAGAATCGTGACTGCCGGAAGCGTCGGCGATGGCTCGATTTCAGGTCCGAGTGCGCGCGCCGTGGCGACGCAAATCACTTCATATTTCCGCAACGGCGGCACGTTCAGCGACTTTAACAATGACGGAAAAGCCGAGCTCGCCGTTTTTCGCCCGTCAGACGGCGTATGGCATTCGCTGGACAGCTTTAATAACAGCTACACGCCTGTCGGCTGGGGAATTTCGACCGACCGCCTTGCGCCCGCCGATTACGACGGCGACGGCAAAACCGACCGTGCGGTTTTTAGAAACGGCACCTGGTATATTCTTCGATCTTCAAATGCGCAAGTTGCTTATGCGCAGTGGGGACAAGCCGGAGATTTGCCGCGACCGGGGGATTTTAACGGCGACGGGCAAGCCGATATCGCCGTTTTTCGCCCCTCGAACGGAACCTGGTATATTCTCTACAGCAACCCGGTTCAGCCCGGTAATATCACTTACAGCATTATTCAATTCGGTCAATCGGGCGACGCGCCTTTACTTGCCGACTTTGACGGCGACGGGAAATCCGATGTCTCGGTTTTCCGCAACGGGGTTTGGTATTTTATCAGGAGCGGCGACGCAAGTATCGGCATTGTTCAATTCGGTTTGACGGGCGATGTTCCGGTGGTCGGGGATTACGATGGCGACGGCAGATCGGACCCAGCGGTTTTCCGCAACGGCGTTTGGTATGCTTTGCGCTCGTCGGATAATTCGAATTTGATCATCCAATTTGGAATCGCCGGCGACAAAGCCGCGCCGGGTGATTACGACAACGACGGGCGTAACGATCCGGCGATTTACCGCAACGGCGTTTGGTGGATTTTGCGGACTTCGGACGGCGGAGTTTCGGCAACGAACTTCGGTTTGAGTTCGGATATCCCGATTCAGTCGGCTTATCTGCCGTAAATTTTACGGTTCCTCACCAATTGAAAAAGGTGCGCTGCGGTTTTCACCCGGCGCACCTTTTTCGTTATCTCTTTCCGGTCAGATTTATTGAACTTTCGTCACTTCGAAAATCTGCTCGTTATCAATTGAATAAGAACGGCTCAGGATCGATTGCGGAATTTTATATTTCAAACCGTGCCGCAGTATTTGTTCGGCTTCGAGCGCGGCGACGGGTTTTGAAAACAAAAAGCCCTGCGCCAGACGGCAGCCGAGCTCGCGCAGGCGCAAAAACTGCGATTCGGTTTCGATGCCTTCGGCGACAACCTCCAAACGAAGATTTTCCGCGAGCGTCAGGATCGTGCGGACGATCTCTTCCGATTTTGTGTCGGAATCCATTTTGCCGATAAACGAACGGTCGATCTTGAGGCGTTCGAACGGAAAGCGGTGCAGATAGCTTAAAGAAGAATAACCCGTCCCGAAATCGTCCGTGCTCAGGCGCACGCCGAGCGCGCAGAGCTCGGACAAAACTTCGAGCGCCATTTCGGCATTGTCCATGACCATCGATTCGGTCACTTCGAGCTTCAGACATTCGGGCGGCAAACTTCCCCGTCTCATAATTTCCTTGACCTGTTTGATCAGGTTCGGATGCATCAATTGTTTGGCGGAAAGATTAACGCTCACGGAAAGCTGTTTGTTGGGAAAGATCTGCCGCCAATCGCTGATCTGCCGGCACGATTCTTCCAAAACCCATTCGCCGATCGGAACGATCAAACCCGTTTCTTCGGCGACCGGAATAAAATCGTTCGGCGAGATAAAGCCTTCGGGACGTTCCCAGCGGATCAATGCTTCGAATTCATCGGTTTCGGCGGTTTCGAGATTGACGATCGGCTGGTAAAAAACCCGGAATTCGCGGCGTTCGACAGCCTTTCGCAAATCGTTTTCCATCTGCAGAAGGTTCATATTGCGAACGTGCATCGCCTTGTTGAAAATCTCGTAATGCGCTTTGCCGGTTTCCTTGGCGCGATACATTGCCGTGTCGGCATCGCGCAGAAAGCTTTCGGGATTATCGTGCGAGGCGTCCGACAAAATAATTCCGATGCTCGCGGACGTGAAAACTTCAAAATTATCGACCCAAAACGGCTCGGAAAGTTTCTGCTGAAGCCGTTCGGCAACTTCCTTAACGATTTCGGAACCGTTGATTTTGTTGAGCAGGATCGTAAATTCGTCGCCGCCGAACCGCGAAACGACATCGCCCGGGCGGACGCATAATTGAAGACGTTCGGCGATCGCGATCAGAAGTTTGTCGCCGATCACGTGCCCTAAACCGTCGTTGATGACCTTGAAACGGTCGAGGTCAAGAAAAAGCACGGCAAATTTATCGTTTTCGTTATTTTCGATATTTGCAATCGCGTTTTCCAAAATCGTCGTGAAATGAGCCCGATTCGGCAAACCGGTCAGAGAATCGTGCGTTGCTTCGTGAACGAGTTTGTTCTCGACGGCGCGGCGTTCGGTAATGTCGCGCAAGATTGCCGTGTAATAAACGCCGTCGCTCGTTTTCCAGACCGAGCCCGACATTTCGAGCGGAAATTCACTGCCGTCTTTGCGCCGCCCGCTCGCTTCGAGAGTTTTTCCGGCAAACGGCGAGAGAATATTTTCCAGTGTAAACTGAACACCGGCGGCAATCGCTTTTTGAGCATATTTCGCGCCCATCACGGCAGTGATCGGGAAACCGACGATTTCTTCTTCGCGGTAACCGAAGATCATCTCGGCGGCTTTATTCCAGAGCGTAATGCAGCCTTCCTGCGTGACGAGCAAAATCGCGTCGCTCGCCGATTGAATGACCGAACGGAACTTTGTTTCGGAATTTTGAATGTCTTCGAGCGAGCGGGCGTGCTTCAGGCTGTAGCGAATGGCGCGTTCGAGAAGCGGCGCGGTCAATTCGCTTTTCACGAGATAATCCGCCGCTCCCGCCTGCATCGCTTGAAAATCAATTTCCTTGTCGCCCTGTCCGGTGAGCAAAATTATCGGCGCGCTGCAGCCGTTTTTGATCGTTTCACGAAGCAGTTCCAAACCCGTCCGGTCGCCCAAACGGTAATCGACCAGATAAATATCGTGGCGGTTTTGATTTAACGCGTTCAAGCCGTCCTCGAAATTATTTATCCAATCGAGCTTAAACTGATTGTCCTTAAATTCATCAAAGACATAGCGCGTCAGAATATAATCTTCCTCGTCGTCGTCGATCAACAAAACTTTAACCGGGTAATTAATCATAAATTTAGGCTTCGGCGGTCGGCAATTCGACAATCTGAAACCAATATCTGCCGAGAGTTTTAACAAGCTCCACGAGTGATTCAAAAGTTACGGGTTTGACGATAAATGAATTGACGCCGAGTTCATACGAACGAATGATGTCTTCTTCGGCTTTCGAGGTCGTCAGTACGACGACCGGAATGCTTCGCAGATCGGCATCCTCGCGGATCTCGCGCAAGGCTTCGAGCCCGCTTTTGCGCGGCATATTCAAATCGAGCAGGATCATACTCGGTCGGGCGGCTTCGCTGTATTTTCCGCGCCGGTAAAGATAATCCATTAATTCTTCGCCGTCCTCGACCGTGTCCATAATGTTCAGCAAATGATTTTCCTCAAATGCTTCCCTCACCAAAAGGCGGTCGTCCGCGTCGTCGTCCGCGAGTAAGATCGTGATTGTTTTAGTATTTTGTTTCATGAATATTCATATCCTCCTCCTGCGCAACGGGTAGATCAATGTAGAATTTCGCCCCCGCTCCGGGTTTGCTCGTCGCGGTGATTTGTCCGCCGTGACGCTCGACGATTTTCCGGCAAACCGCCAAGCCGATGCCCGAACCTTCGTAATCCGTGCGTCCGTGAAGCCGCTGAAAAACCGTGAAAATACGGTCGAGATATTTTTCGTCGAAACCGATGCCGTTGTCCTCGACGACGATCCGGCAAAAATTATCGTTTCCGCCGATTTGAACTTCTTCGCCGCCAATTTGAACACTCGCGCCGTTTGAAGCAACGGTTTCGGCAAAAATCTTCACGACAGGCACTTCATCCGCCCGGTGAAATTTCAGAGCGTTGCCGATCAGATTTTGGAAAAGCTGGCGCATCTGCAGCGCGTCGGCTTCAAGCACGGGCAGTTCGCCGATCTCAACGCGCCCCTGGGTTTGTTCGACCCGCACTTCCAGATCCGACACGACCTCTTCGGCAATGCGCTTCAAACTGACGGGTTGAAACGGTTGGATTTTGGTCGCGACGCGCGAAAACGTCAGCAGATCGTTGATCAGATTCTGCATTCTGCCTGCCGCATTTTTCATCCGGCTCACATAATCGCGACCTTCATCGCTCAACTGCTCGGCGCATTTTTTCTCCAGACGATCGCCGAAAGCCTGCACTTTGCGAAGCGGTTCCTGCAGGTCGTGCGAAGCGACGTAGGCAAATTCCTGGAGTTCGCGGTTGCTTTGTTCGAGCTTGAAATTATAACTGCGGAGCTGTTTTTCCGCCGTTTTGCGGTCGGTGATGTCGCGTGAATTGACGATAATGCCGTGCAGATCGATCGTTTCGTCATCGTATTTCCGGGCAATGCCTTCGAGCGTGCGCCACGAACCGTCTTTATGCCGGCAGCGGTATTCGATCTGGAACATATCGATCTCGCCGCGCGCCAGGGCTTCGGAAGATTCTCTGATCGCGCCCAGATCATCCTGATGAATCAGGTCGTATGACGCGCGATTATCGTATTCATCGGGTTCGTAGCCGAGAATGTTTTTGATCGACGAGCTTCGAAAGCGCAAATTACCTTCGTGATCGCGAATCGTGATCATATCGGACGAATTTTCGACCATCGCCTGAAAACGCATATCGCTGTTTATGACTTCCTGTTCTTTAAGAAGCGTCATTTGCTGTTTGAGTGCCAAAACCTGCCGGGCGATCAGCCAGCCGATGATCCCGAACGTCGAAATTACCGTGGCGGCGAGCTTAAATGTCCAGATCGAATAAAGCTCAAACATGATCGCGCCGGTGCCGACCGCCGCCGCCAGATAAAGCAAATTGTTGAGCGAAAAAAGATTGCCGGGTTTCGGAACTTGCGTGTTGGAAAACTCCTGAGTTAATAAATTTTGATTCTGCATGTCCTGTTCGAACTAATTATTTAGATTTCCAGTCTTAAAATACGGCAGATTTGTATTGACGATTTATGTCAGTTTGAATCTCTGATCAGTCAATCTGACCTAATCGGTCATCGTCCGCAAACTGTCTGCCGTGTGAGGACCCTGATAAACCTTGACTAAAACAAAAACTTGAAAACCGGCAGGCAGTTGCGCCGATTATCTGTTGGCATTTCTCGTGCCAGATTTTTTTTTGCGGTCGGCGGAATTTTTCTGACAACCGGCTTTTTACAAAAGGCATCGGAAAATACATAGCAAGAAGCTATAATTTTTTTGAATCAGAGGGAGGTTTTATGAATTATTTGAAACGGCTCGGCTTGATATTCGCGGCGATCGCATTTTTTATAAGCATTTCCGCTGTATCGGGCTTTGCCCAGAGAAGTTATCGCGACCGCAATTGGCAAAATCGCGATTCTTACTGGGAAAATCAGCAGAACAACCGCCGCTACCGGCGGAGTTCGAGAATCACTCCGCAGGAATACCGGCGGCTCTCGCGTGAGCGGTATCGTCTCTATCAGAGAACGAACCGTTATTACCGGAACGACGGTTATCTGAGCGACAGTGAACGGCGCAAACTTGCCAGAAAATATTACAAATACCGCCGCAACGTCTATCGTGACCGACGCGATTGGTAATTTTTCATAATACTCTCCTCAAAAAAGTTCTCTCCTCGAAAAAATATTTCGGAACGGTTTCGATAAGCCGTTCCTTTTTTTTCTCGCCAAATTTCCCGAAAAAAGCTAAACTAAACTCAAATTCTGATCATTCCGAAAATTATGAAAAAATTTATTTGTTTGTTTCTGCTGTTTGCTTTTTCCGCTCCCGTTTTTACCCAGACAATGCCGAAGGATGCCGACCCGAAAATCTGGGCGCAGGCTCTTAAAATTCACAAAAAAGCCATCATCGTTGACGGTCATAACGACATTCCGTCGCCGATGGTTGATGATGATTTCGATCTGTTGACCGATTCGATCGGCAAATTTCACGCCGACGGCGATCCGTTTCACACGGATTTGAACCGTTTCAAATTATCAGGCATTACGGGTGAATTTTTCTCGATCTACGTTTCCGGTTCGACATTGAATAAAGACGGAACATTCAACGGCTCGATGCGCCGCGCGATGGATATGATCGACGCGACGAACCGCGAAGTCGAAAAGCACCCTGACGTTTTAATCCGCTGCAACACGGCTGACGAGATCCGCCGCGCCAAAAAGCAGAAAAAGATCTGCGCTCTGATGGGCATCGAAGGTGGTTACGCGATCGAAAATTCGCTCTACGCGCTGCGCGATTTTTACCGTCTCGGCATTCGTTATATGACGCTGACGCATAACGTTTCGCACGCCTGGGCGGACGCGCATCGCGGCGAAGTGATCAATAACGGTCTTTCGCCGTTCGGGAAAGAGGTCGTGAAAGAAATGAACCGGCTCGGAATGCTCGTCGACATTTCGCACGTTTCGACAAAAGTAATGTCGGACGTTCTGGACGTTTCGACCGCGCCGATCATCGCCTCGCATTCGGGCGCGCGCGGCGTCAACGATCACACGCGCAACGTGCCGGACGACATCTTAAAACGCGTCGCGCAGAACGGCGGCGTGATTATGATAAATTTTTACCCGTCGTTTCTCGATGCGCGCACGAACAAGGAAGAAAACGAACGCGCCGCGCGGCTGAAACCGCAGATCGACGCGCTTCGCGAACAGTTCAAAGGTAACCCGCAAGGTTTTAATGAAGCCGAGCGCAAGCTGCTCGCGGAAAACCCAATCTACATCGCGCCGTATACGCGCATTGTCGATCATATCGATCACATCAAAAAAGTCGCGGGCATCGACATTATCGGCATCGGTTCCGATTACGACGGCGTGCCGTTTTTGCCCGACGGAATGAACGGGATGGAAGACCTCGTTCTCGTGACTTACGAAATGCTCAAACGCGGCTATACCGAAGAGGAGATCCGCAAAGTCTTAGGCGAAAATTTCCTCCGTGCCTTTTCAAGAGCCGAACAGGTCGCCCGCAGCAAATCGAGCCGAATCAGCGGCGACGGCAGTTTGATGAGGATCGGCAAATAATACTACCGTTTGTCTGCTCAATGTTTTTTCGGAATAAGTGAGAGGTGAAAAGTGATAAGTGAAAGATTCTGAACTTTCTCTATAACCTTTCACTTATCACTTTTCACCTATTCCGAAGTTTTTTCGGAAAATACTATGAAAGCTCAATTTGTTTTGTTTATCCTCTTAATTTTTATCGCTTTTACAAATCCGGCATTCGGCTGCCTGCAAACGGAAACAGGCGTTCCGGCATGCGCTTACTGGACGCGCGCCGATGTTGTCTTTTCGGGCAAAGTCCTGAAAATCGAAAATGCCGCGAAAAGCGAAGATTTGCCCGCGGGAGCGCGCAAAATCCGGTTTCAGGTTCTGCAAAACTTCAAAGGGGCAGACAATCCGACGTTTTCGCTCGTAACGGCGGACGCGAAAACCGGCGGCGGTTTGGAGATCAAAAAAGGCGAAACGTGGATCATCTACGCGGCAAACGACATTGTGGTTAAAGCCTTCACCGCGTTTCGCGGGATCAAGATCGAGCCGAAGATTCCGAATGACGAGCTCGAAACACTGAAATCGGTTGCCGGCGGAAAAACCGAAGCCGCGATTTCGGGACGCATCGTTTCCGACGTTTTAAACGGCAAATACGAATACGAACCGGTCGAAATCACCGTCGAAAACAGAGGCAAACGTCTGGTGGCGCAAACGGATGCCGACGGCGCGTTTAATATTCCCGTGCCGTCGGAAGGAATCTACAAGGTCGAAATGAAACTTCCGTACCGCGCCAGCCTCAAATGGAACGAAATGCTCTTAGGCGCGTTTAATACTGAAGGCATACCGACTATTTTCAAATACGAAGTCCGGCTCAACGACGGCGATTGCAATTATAGTTTTTTTGAGGTATTAAAAAAATAATTATCAGATTTGAGCGGGCTGAACGGAACTTTTTTTTAGGAAAAGAAGACTATATTGTAAAGCGAGGGTAGATAAACTTGCCGTTCGAGAATTTTTACAAAGAATCAGACAAATTTGCCCGTCGCTGGCGGATAGCGGTCGGTGTCGCGTTTTTGTTGGTCATCAGTTATTTGTCAATTCCCTTTTTTGCTGCGTGGATTACTAGTCCCGAAACAGTTGAGGAAACGCCGACGGGCGCGGAACGGATGCGGCGCGTCGACGCGCTTTGCTCGAATCTGCCGAAGCCCGAACAATTTTACTTTATCGGGCGTGATGCGCCGATTGATTACGGCGACGCAACGGGCGTAACCTACCGCTATATGTCAGACCGCGCTTTAGAAGAAATAATGCCGGCGTTTATCGTCTGGTTCGGCGAAAACGGTTGGAAACCGATCGCCGTCGGCGATTCCGTTTTCAGGAAAGGCAATCAAACCGTCACGATCAGAATCAACAGCGATTATTATTACGGGAATTACGAGATTTACTGCTACGACGGCACAATCTCTTTCGGAATCTACGATTAAAGCGAGGTTAAATAAAGATGCCGTTTGAAGATTTTTACGAAAAATCCGATAAAGAAAAAACCAGCCATCGCAAATCGGTGGTTTCGACATTTGCGCTTTTGGCGGTTGTTTTTATCTCGATTTACGGACTTTACCTGACTTACGAAAATCATTTAGAAGAATCCGCCAAAGAATCGGCGCGAATCAAACACGCCGACGCGCTTTGCATCAGCCTGCCGAAACCTTACCTGTTTAATTTTATCAAGCGGGATGAACCCGTCAGTTACAACAATACGGAGACCGACATTGTTTATCATTATCGAACGGAAGGCGACTCGAAAATAACAATTCCGCAATTTCTCCAATGGTTTAAGACAAACGGCTGGGAACGCGGTTTCGGCGACCAGCTGATCTTCACAAAAGGCTCGCAAACGATTACCTTCAAAAGCACCGACGATTATGTCACGCATTTCGATATTCATTGTTCCGTGGAAGAATCGAAAATCGAGTTCGGAGTTTAAGATATAAGCTGCTGAAATAAAAATGCCGTTCGAGAATTTTTACAAAGAATCAGATAAAACAGACCGTCGTTGGCGATGGCTGGTCTGTGCGGTGCTTTTATCACCGATTGTTTATGTTATTGTTCTGGTTTCTTTCTCGTGGTATGAAAACCGCACCGCCGAAATCGAATTTGAAGAGCAAGCCGAACGGGCGCGGCATGTTGATGCGCTTTGCACGAGTCTGCCGAAACCCGAACAATTTAGCTTTGTCAGGAGAGATCCGCCTTCGAGTTCCGGCTATATCGCCTCGATCACTTTCCGCTATCGTTCGGAACGCGAGCTTGAAGAAATCATGCCGACGTTTCGTGTCTGGTTCGACAACAACGGCTGGACGGCTGACAAAGGTTGGAACGCAAAATTCAACAAAGGCAATCAAAGCATTCTGATCCGACCATCAGAAAGCGTTTGGGGAAATTTCGAGATTTGGTGCTACGAACGCGCACCGGGTTCGCCTTCGTTCGAGATTTACGATTAAACTCAATCTGAGGTAACACAGCACAATGCCGTTCGAGAATTTTTACAAAGCGTCGGATGAAGCACGCCGCCGCTGGTGGAAATGTTTCGGTCTCGCGTTTTTGCTGTTTACCGGTTACTGGGCGTTTGCGCTTTCAGCTTTGCCCGAAGTTGAGGTCGACCGAGACGCGGCAGAATATTTGATAACGGAAGCTTTTAACAAGACCGAACGCGTGCGGCGCGCGGACGACCTTTGCCGGTATCTGCCATTGCCCGAACAATTCTTTTTTACAACGAAAGATCTCCCGCAAAGCTATCCCAATTCGACATCTGTCGTTTATCATTACCGCTCAGACCGCCAGCCGGAAGAAATAACGCCTTTCTTTCTGATGTGGTTTAATTCGAACGGTTGGAAGAATATCGGCAACGGCTCAATGTTCAGAAAAGACAACCAGATCGTCACGATCGGTATTTCCAAACCGTTTGATGTAATGACCGGCTACGAAATTCGCTGTACCGAAACCGAATAAACGATTTAGACGATGATTGATCGGCTTCGGTTTTATTCAAACTTCCCTTTTAGAGTCTCTTTAGCTTCTTCTCAAACACTTGCAGAATACTTTGCAAAATCTGCCGGGTATTTCCGCGAAACTTTTTTTCACAAATTTTTAACAAAACTATTGACTTTTTTTCGCGAAATATCTCATAATGCCCGGTAAGTCAGTTGTAACGTGAGTTTGAAGTGAATTTTTTCTCCGCAAGGATTCGTTTTTAAACTTCCCCCGACGTTGTTTGTTGGACTTTTATTTTATCTCCGTATTGCTCCTAAGCCCACGCTTTCGCTGACTCCCGGATTCTAAAACTTTAAAATTTATTTGTCGTCTTGATTTTTTGCACAGAGGAGAAAAATATGGACAGAGGATTGCGACTTTACGACAAATTTCTCGCCAGTTCGAGAATTTACAGCAGTATCGAAGCACTTGAAATGACCGGAAAATGCCTTGAATTTATGAGCAGGAACCGCCGCAAATACCGCTTTACCGAGAAAATGATCGTGAAGGAAGAAAGACGGATCAAACGCTTTATTAACCTCGTCAAAAAAAAGCCGAAAAGAAAAGACTCGCATTAAAAAATATGATAAAAATAGAGAATCTTTTTTCTCTATGCTCAACGGACAAAAAATAATCGTCGTGATGCCCGCCTACAATGCGGCGCAGACTCTCGGGAAAACCGTCGCCGAGATTCCGCGCGAGATCGTCGATGAAATTCTGCTCGTGGACGACGCAAGCTCGGACGAAACCGTCAAACTGGCGCGCGAGCTGAATTTAACCGTTTTTCAGCACGCGCAGAATTTCGGTTACGGGCGCAATCAGAAAACCTGTTACCGCGAAGCCTTAAAGCACGATGCCGACATCGTCGTGATGGTGCATCCCGATTATCAATATTCGCCGAATCTGATCGTGCCGATGGCGGGGATGATCGCCTACGGCGAATACGATGCAGTGATGGGTTCGCGCATCCTCGGCAACGGCGCGATCAAAGGCGGAATGCCGGTTTACAAATACATCGCCAACCGTTTTCTCACCCTTGCGCAAAACATTTTGATCAACCAGAAATTGAGCGAATATCATACGGGATTCAGGGCTTTTCGCCGCGAAGTGATCGAACAATTGCCGCTCGAAGAAAACTCCGACGATTTTGTGTTCGACAACGAAATGATCGCGCAAGCCGTCTATTTCGGCTACCGTATCGGCGAAATCTCGTGCCCGACGCGCTATTTTGAAGAAGCGTCTTCGATCAATTTTTCGCGTTCGGTAAAATACGGCTTCGGCGTGCTCGCAACGAGCTTGAAATTCCGCCTGCATCGCTGGAAACTTATCAAAACGCGCCTTTTCGGAACGCGCGGACAGAAACTTTTGCCGAATTATTACCAGGAAATCGAGGGTAAATAAAATTACGAATTTCAAATTACGAATTACGAATTAAAGAAATGATTCCGACATTCGTAATTCGAAATTTGAAATTCGTAATTGAATAAAAAATGTCTGAAGAACAAAACAATTTTTTCAAAACAAACCGCGAGCTGATCGTGTTTACCGTGCTTTCTGTTCTGGTGCTCTTGATCTACTGGCAAACGACCCGCTTCGGGTTTATCAATCTCGACGATAATCAGTATGTTTACGAAAATCCGGCAGTCCGCAGCGGGCTTAGCTGGGAGTCGCTCCGATGGGCGTTGACGGCGTTTCATTCGGCAAACTGGCATCCGCTGACGTGGATTTCGCATATTCTCGACACCAGGTTTTTCGGACTCAACGCGGGCGGACATCATGCGACGAACATTATTTTTCATCTCATAAATTCTTCCCTTGCATTTGCCGTTTTCCGCAAAATGACGGGTTGTTTCTGGAAAAGCGCGATCGTCGCCGCGCTTTTTGCCGTGCATCCCGCGCACGTCGAATCGGTCGCCTGGATTTCCGAACGCAAGGACGTGCTTTCGACAATGTTCTGGCTCCTGACGATGTTCGCCTATGTCCGCTACGCTTTCGGGGCAAAGGAGAAAGGGAGAAAGGGAGAAAGGGAGACAAACTTTGAACCCGATACGGAAATTGACAAAGAAGGTGTAGAGAAAATTAACGAAACAACGGAGAAAGCTGAAGAAGGAGAGCCAATCTCCCCTTCTCCTTTTCTCCCTTTCTCCCCTTCTTACCTCCTTGTTCTCGTGCTTTTCGCCCTCGGTCTGATGGCGAAACCGATGCTCGTGACATTGCCGTTCGTTTTGCTTTTGATCGATTTCTGGTCGCTCGAAAGACTGAAGACTTTGAAGGATCTGCCGGCTTTGCTCATCGAGAAAATTCCGCTTTTTGTGCTGAGCGCGGTTTCGGCTTATCTAACGATTTTGGCGCAGCGCCGGTTCGGGGCGGTCGAAACGCTTGAATTTCTGCCGTTCGGCACACGGTTTCTGAACGCCGTTATGGCTTATGTCAAATATGTCCTGATGCTTTTTTACCCGTCGGATCTGGCTGTGTGGTATCCTTACGACCGCAATTTTCCCGCGTGGCAGATCGGCGGGGCAGCAATCCTGCTTCTCGGCATTACCGCATTCTGCGTCTGGCAAATCAGGGAAAGAAAATATCTTCTGATGGGTTGGCTGTGGTTTCTCGGCACACTCGTTCCGGTCATCGGCATCGTCCAGGTCGGTTCGCAATCTTTGGCTGACCGCTACACGTATGTTCCATACTTCGGGCTTTTTATTATGCTCGTTTGGGGGATCGGCGATCTGCTCAAAAGCAAAAAAGCATTTTTCGCTGGTTTTGCGATTGCCGTTATCGTTTTTGCGGGTTTGAGCTTCAGGCAAACCTCGTTCTGGAAAGACAACGAAACGCTTTATCGCCGGACTTTAGCGGTGACCAAGGACAATTTTCTGATCTCGCACAATCTTTGCTATACGCTGACGTTTGAGAACAGGCTCGATGAAGCCGAACCTTTATGCCGCACATCGATCGCGCTGAACCCGAATTTTTTCGAGGCTTACAACACGCTCGGGATCCTGCAGCTGAAACGCGGGCAAAACGCGGAAGCCGAACAGAGTTTTCAGGAAGCTTTGCGCCTTGCGCCCGGATACGCCCTCGGGAATGCCAATCTGTCGGTCGCACAGGCACTACTCGGGAAACCCGTCGAAGCCGAAGCGAGCTTGGAAAAAGCCGTCCGTTTGAGCGGCAATTCCGTTCCGCCCGAAGTCTGGATAAACGCGCTCAATGATCTCGCGATCGCCTATACGGCGCAGAAAAATTACGAAAAAGCGGCGGAAAATCTGGCGCGGATCCTGGCGATCGATTTTAACAACGCGCCGGCGCGCGGCAATCTGGCTTTGACCTTTTATCAACTGAAACGCTATGATGAAGCGCAAAAACTGATCGAATCGGCTATCGTGCTCAATCCGAACGAAGCCGTGGCGTATAACACATACGGTTTGATCTTGCTCGACCAAAACCGCCGGACGGAAGCCGCCGGATTATTTGAAAAGGCTTTGCAGCTAAAACCCGATTTCCCGGAAGCTAAAGAAAATCTGAAAAGAGCAAAAGGAGAAAAATGAAACGACGCGATTTTTTGAGTTTGTCCGCCGCCGCCGCGAGCGCGGCTTTATTGGTCAGTAATCCGGAAAAGATTTCCGCCCAAACCGGTATGAAAAGTTTTGAACTTGAAGAAGTTACCGTGATGGAGCTGCAGGACGCGATGAAATCCGGCAAGATGTCTTCGCGTGAAATCACGCAGAAATATCTCGACCGCATCGCCGCGATCGATAAACAGCTAAATTCCGTGATCGAAACGAATCCCGACGCGCTCGCCATTGCCGACGCAATGGACAAAGAGCGCAAAACGGGAAAAATTCGTTCGCAAATGCACGGCATCCCGATTTTGATCAAAGACAATATCGACACAGCGGACAAGATGAAAACGACCGCCGGAAGTCTCGCGCTTCTGGATGCGCCGACGCCGAAACAAGACGCGTTCCTCGTCCAAAAACTCCGCGAAGCGGGCGCGGTGATCATCGGCAAAACCAATCTTTCGGAATGGGCGAATTTCCGTTCGACGCGCAGTTCGAGCGGCTGGTCGGGACGCGGCGGGCAGACGCACAATCCGTATATTTTAGACCGCAATCCGTGCGGTTCATCGGCGGGAACGGGCGCGGCGATCGCGGCAAATCTCGCGGCGACCGGCATCGGCACGGAAACCGACGGCTCGATCATTTGTCCTTCGGCAACGTGCGGTATCGTCGGTCTGAAACCGACGCTCGGACTCGTTTCGCGCGCCGGAGTGATCCCGATCGCGCATTCGCAGGACACCGCCGGACCGATGACGCGCTCGGTCGCGGACGCCGCCATTTTGCTCGGCGTTTTGATCGGCAACGATCCGAACGATGCGATTACCGCGCAAGCCGTAAAGGGTAAAAAAGATTACACGAGTTTTTTGCAAAAAGACGGCTTAAAGGGAGCGCGAATCGGTGTCGCGCGGGCGATCTTCGGAAGAAATTCGAAGATCGATGCGGTCGTCGAACCGCATCTGAAAGTTTTGCAGGCGGGCGGCGCGACGCTCGTTGACATCGAATTTGCATCGAGCGGAAAATTCGGCGACGCGGAATATGAAGTTTTGCTTTACGAATTCAAGGAAGATTTAAATAAATATCTCGCCGGACGCGGAGGACAACACAAAACGCTCGCCGATCTGATCAAATTCAACGAAGCTAATCGCGACAAGGAAATGCCCTATTTCGGACAGGAAATTTTCCTCCAGGCGCAGGAAAAAGGCGATTTGAACGAACGCGCCTACCAGCTCGCGCTGCTCCAAAGCAAAATTTACACGCAGGAACAGGGCATTGATGCGGTAATGAGTCTAAACAAACTCGACGCGATCGTCGCGCCGTCGGGCGGCGTGGCGTGGATGACCGATCTCGTCAACGGCGACTGCGGCGTTTTCGAAGGCATCACGAGCTTCGCGGCAGTCGCGGGCTATCCGAGCATCACCGTTCCGGCGGGCTATGTTCAGGAACTGCCCGTCGGCATCACTTTCGTCGGACGCGCCTTTACCGAAGACATTCTGATCAAACTCGCCTACGCTTTTGAACAGGCAACCAAAGCGCGAAAACCGCCGAAGTTCCTGCCGACCTACAGTTAAAACATACTTTGCGTTCTCTGCTGTTAACCTCTGCGTCCCGTGCGGTTAAATCAATTTTTCCTAACCGCACGGGAATTTTTTCTTTTCGTTTGAGCAACCAAATCGAAATCTTCCTGCATCATTTGAAACGACAGTTGGTTTTACAATTCTAATAGTTACAAAACCCGGAGCATGTTCTATGCGTCAAATATCGCTTTTTATCCGCACCACCGGAACGTGTGTTCTTTTCGTTCTGTTTTCTTTAACCTCGCTTGCCCAAACCGAAAACGGCAACGAAAACCCTTTGTCCGTAAATGAAGAGCGCGAAAAACTTGCCGTAAAAGACACGGTTTTGAATGTTCGATCACCGCTCGCCTTTTTGCCGCGCAGTGAGAGAAATTTTCGGTTCGGCAGCAGCTTTCCAAACACCGCAAATTCAAGCTTGACGGCATTTTCCGTGCGGCGTTTTTCGGTTTCGGAAAATTTTTCCACAAGGCGCGCCTTTTTCAATTCCCGGCGCGGCGGCGGTATTCAATCCGCTTTTTCGACCGCGACCGGAATTACCCAGATCTGGGAAACTCAAACGATCGAAATGCCCGGAATTGTTTCGTCAAACGGTCAGCGTCCGACCTCGAACGAGTTTTCGGTCGATAATTTATCGGCAAATCTCGGCGTTTCATTCGATGAAACCTCGCTTGCCCGCAATGCCGGCGCATTACCGACGCTGACGGCTTCGGGCAGTACGAATAGTTTTGCAACTTCGGCACAAATACAGGAAGCTGCCGTTAAAACAATGAGTACCGTCAAAGAACAGAGGGTTGCCGGAGCGCAGATAAACTTCTCGTCCCGAAGCGGAAACAACCAATATCACGGCTCGGTTTTTGAAACCTTCGGCAACGAAATACTAAATGCCAACGACGCTTTCGCCAAATCGCTCGGATTCGAACGCCCGCCAGCGCGCCTCAATCAATTCGGCGGCGCGCTCGGCGGATTTTTCTGGAGAAACAGGGCTTGGTTTTTCGGCGGTTATGAGGGTTTACGGCTTCGTCAGGCTGGTTTTGCGACGACGGAAGTTCCGAATTTCAGTTCGCGCCAGACCGCTTCGGCAGAAATTCGCCCGCTTTTCAATGCTTTTCCGGTGCAGAACGGGCGTGAAACGTCGAGCGGCTTCGCCGAATTTTCGGCAAGTTACGCGAATCCCGCCGAACACGACGTTTTCGGACTGCGGATCGATACCCAGCCGCTCCGTAATTTGCGGATCGGCGGTCGTTACAATTTTGCCGGCTCAAATGCCGCGCTTCGCGGCGATCAGGATTTTTCGCTCAACACTCTGCGGAAATTTGAGACAAAGTCGAATTCTTTTTCTGCGTGGACAACTTACACGGCGAGCTCGACCGTGGTCATCGACGGTCGCGTAAATTTCAGCCGAAACCGCATCGGACAGCAATTTTCGACCGATAATTTCGGCGGCGCAAATGTTTCGTCCGGTTCACCGACGGATTTTCTGAAATACGATTTCGGCGGGAAAAATTCGGCGATCGCCACCGGCAATCCGCTTGCAACCGTTGTCAAACAATTTCAAGCCAACGGGATGGTCGATTGGGTTTTCGGAAATCATCAATTCACTTTCGGCGCGGATTTTCGCCGTCTCTCGCTCGACATCGGCGCGGTGCGTAGTGAAAGAAGCGTTCTGTTTGCAGGAATTAATCAGAGCCTGAGCGGAACGGCGGCGCGCATTACCGAGCTTACGCGCAGCATTAGCGAAACCCCCGAGGTGAATAATTTTTCGCTTTTTGTTCAGGATAATTGGCGGATTACGAATAGATTGGTGGTCAATTTAGGTCTGCGCCGGGACGCGGATTTTGCGCCGAACATTGCAATAACAACCGCCGCATTTCAAAACGCAGCGCCGCAAATGCGCGATCGAGCGGGCAATTTTGCACCGCGCGCGAGCGTCGCTTTTGACCTTCTCGGACGCGGCAGAGCCATCCTGCGCGGCGGCATCGGCTTGTATTTCGACTACGGAACCGCCGGCGCGAGCGATGTTTTCGCTAATTCGTTTCCGTTCGCGAGCGGCAATTTTGCGCGGAATTCGATCTTTACCGCCGCGCCGACCAATTCTTTAAAGCCTCTGCTTGCGTTTGCCGACGATCTGCAAACGCCGCGCACCTGGCACGTTTTCGCCGAGTATCAACAGGAACTTTTCCGCAATCATATTTTCACGGCAACTTATACGGCATCGCATGGACGCAAACTTTTTCTGACGCGCACATTGCTGAACGCAGATCCGAATTTCAACTATGTTCGCCTGACAAATAACGAGGCTCAGTCCGATTTCAATTCGCTTCAACTGCGTTATGAACGCCGCTTTTCGCAAGGCTTTTCGTTCAATGCGCGCTACGCTCTATCAAAATCAACCGACAATTTTTCGCCCGATACTCTGCGCGAAACGAATTTTGTTCCGGCGGATTTGGAGCAGGAACGCGGCGCGTCGGATTTTGATGTGCGCCAGCAGTTTAACATTTACGGCGTTTACGATATTCCGACACTTTTCGATAACGGTTGGGCAAAAAGCCTGACGGAAGATTGGTCGATTTCGGCTTTTGCCAATGCCCGAACGGCTTTTCCGCTAAGCGTCGGATATTTCCGCGTAAACGATTTCGGCAAGGAATTCGTCCGCGCCGATCAGGTCGGAAACGTCCCGGTATATCTGAATGAAAATACGATTAAAAGTTTGAATCCGAACGCTTTTTCGGTTCCGAACGTATTGCGGCAAGGCACGCTCAAACGAAATTCCCTGCGCGGTTTTCCGCTCTTCCAGCTCGATGCAAGCCTTCAAAAACGAATCCGTTTTACCAACGAAATGCGTCTGGAACTATCGATCAACGCTTATAATTTATTGAATAATACAAATTATGCCGAGATGCGCGGCAATTTGGGAACGTTAATTTCAAACGGAAATTTTCAGCCGAACCAGTATTTCGGCAAAACGACTTCAACCTTCGGAAGCGCGAATTTCACACCTTTTTACCTTTACGGCGGAGCGCGGACGATTCAATTATCCGCGAAATTCATCTTTTAATAAATCATAAAAAACGGGTGTCTTCCTGCAAAGACACCCGAAGGTTTTTAAGCCAATTTCTAAATTCAAAATTAGAAATCAAAACGTGCGCCGAATTGAAGAATTCGCGGCGTTGAAGCAGTGTTGGTTGTCGTGATACGACCAAATGTTGTACTGCTAATGTTGAGGTCTGCCGTTTGGTTGAGATTTGTCCGATTTAAGACGTTGAAAGCTTCAACACGAAGCTGCAAACGCGTTGATTCGTTAAAACGAATGTTTTTGCTTAAACCGGCATCCCAATTCAAATAGGGCAAGCCGTTAATAAAGTTTCGCGGGAGATTTCCGTTGATCGGCGTTCCTCCGACATTGTTGAAGAAGAAAACCTGTCCCGGGAAAGCCGGAGTTCCGATTGGATTTGCTCCGCGAACGCTGGTCAAACTAAATCCAGCCGGTAAAGTTTGATTGAGGTCAAAACCTTGTCTGACTTCACCGGTGGTCGTGTTTGTAATGGTTGCGTTCAAAATGGTCGGATTAAGGAAATAGATGCCGTTCGGTGTTTTGAACACGCCTGTTAAATCCTTAAGTTGATCGGGAGTCAGCGTCGAGGTCGCCGATTGTCTGCCTGATTGAAAGGCAATACTTTCGGTTCCGCGCGGATCAATAATTCCGAGCGGCGCACCCGATGCCAGATTAACAATTGAAGTAACCTGAAAACCGCCGAAAACCTTATCTACCCAACCGCCTTGATTAAGGAATTTTTTGCCTTTACCAAATGGCAGTTCATAAATCATGTTTGCATTGAAAACATGTGTTCTGTCATTGTCCGAGCGACCGTAATTAAGACTGGGATCGGAGGATTCCTGCACTTCGCCCTGACGGTTTTGATCTTCTCCCGGAACATCAGTCAAGGTTTTTGCAAAAGTATAATTTGCTTGAAATGAAAATCCTGAAGTAAACCGGCGGCGGACTTCTAATTGCAGAGCGTTATAATTGTACCGTCCGGAATTCGATAAAATTTCACTGAGAAATATATTGGGATTTTGTTGGAACACAACACTTCCGCGAATTCCCTGCGTAACAATATTTTGCGCTAATGTTCCGGCGGCTCCTCCCTGAATATTCGTCAGGTAAGTAGCGTTGCTCAAAACATTCGCTGACAAAAGCGGAAACACAGTTAATTGCTGAC
>DATLOR010000100.1:0-25035 GCA_035536135.1 Pyrinomonadaceae bacterium
ATCATACGGTTTGCTTATTTCACGATTTTTATAATGTTTCTTAACGGCTGCGTAGAGCGGGACGGAAACATAACGGCGAATTCCAATCGCGCAAGTTCCGCGAATCCGGTAATCGAAGCCGCACCGCTTCGACCCGGAAAGGGAAATTATAAAATCTTAACCGACGACACTCTGAAGCTCACGATAACCGCCGATGGAGCTATTCAAGCAGAAATCTACTACCAACCGATTGTTGCCAGTGATCGTTCGATTAAATTAAGAACGGTCAACGAAAAAAACGGCAACAGCTTCGTCACCGAGATCAAACCTCCGCAGGATTTTAACGGCGAAGTCTGGGCGCGCGTTAAATACTCCAACGGCGAAACAAAGCAAACCGAGCGATTGCTCTTGTCGGCTCGCTTTGATTCTGTCGGCGAGTCTGACGAGCAGCAGGCGAATGCAAATAATTCATCGAATTCGGTGATTGAAAAAGGAAACATTGGCGATGACGATTCGGCACGTTCGGATAAAGCCACCGGCGGGCGAATCGAAAAGGCTCAAGTTGAGCCGGGAAAAGGCAAGATACGCATCACGCTCAACGTTCCGGCTTTTGAATTGACGCTCTGGCAAGACGGCAAAGAAGTCGGCGTTTATCCGGTCGGCGTCGGTAGAAAAGAGTTTCCGATTCCGATCGGTGAGCGCCGCGCCCGGGAAATAATTTTAAATCCCGAATGGATTCCGCCTGACAGCGAGTGGGTACGCGAATCCAAGAATGTCGAGCCGTACGAACGCATACCCGCGGGCGACCCGGACAATCCGCTCGGAAAGATAAAATTTCCGCTCGGTGACGCTTATCTTCTGCACGAAGCGCAGGCGCCTTCGGACCTGGGAAATCTCGTTTCGCACGGCTGCGTCCGCATTTTGCGCAATGACATTTTTGAGCTGGCGAAAAAAATCGTAATCGCGCGCGGCATCTCGGACGGAGAAAATAAAATCGAGCAATCACAAAACGATACCGTGCGACGCGCAATAAATCTTGGCGAACCGTTGACGGTTGATATCAATTACGACACGATGGTCGTCGAAGGCGGAGTTTTGTTTATCTACCCGGATGTTTACGACCGCAAAACAAACACGGTCGAAAATCTGCGGGCGGAACTTGAAAGCTATAAGATCGATGTCTCAAAGCTGGATGAAAAAACGCTCAGAGCAATGCTCGATAAGGCTACGGACAAACAACAATTTTCCGTTTCGCTCGAAGATATTCGTGCCGGAAACGCTTTGCAGAAAGGAAAGACAGAGCCCCTCGTCCGGCAGCAGGAAAGAAAGGGCTAACGCTGAAAAGGCGAATAAAAATTCTCCTTCTTGAATCTTCTTCACCAGAGGCGTTTATAAATGAATCGAGCAGCAAATCACAAATTGTGCGAACCGGAAAGAGAAAGGTTTCATCGGGACAAATTTCAAAAAAAACGCGGGTGCGACGTGAAAGTGATCGCAGTGCCTCGGATTTTAAGCCTATTGATGGGTTTGGCTTTTTCGCTTTCCTTCTCCTCCTGTGTTCCGCCTGCATCAAATCAGCCGTCCGTTAACAATGCGGCGACTCCGAATGTTTCGTCGAATGTCGCGTCAAATACCGCTTCAAATATTGCCGTCAGTTCGCCGCCGACGTACGTGCGAAATTTTTCGGAAAACCCGGATTTCGACGCTGAAGCCTGGCTGGGGGAACGCGTCAAAGATAAAAGCATGCACGCGGTGCTCATCGCTTCGCTCGAACCCGGCAGGACGATTGCGCGATATAATGTTGATAAAGGGTTTAATCCCGCCTCGGTCGTTAAACTCGCCACCACGCTCGTCGCTCTAAAAAAGCTGGGCGCCGATCACCGTTTTAAAATCAGCGTTTTTACTGACGGCAAAATTAATAAAAAAGGAACGCTTGAGGGCGACGTTTATTTCGCCGGCGGCGCACCGACCTTTGATGATAATTCAGCAGAGCTTATTGAGCAGGAATTGAAAAAACGCGGCATTAAGGGAATTTCCGGTAAGCTTTTTGTTTCAAAAGATTTTAGCTTCAATTTCACCGACTCGGCTGAACGCTCCGCCGCGCTTTTTGCAGACCGTATGAAACTTAACCCTAAACCGCAAACTGCCGTCGCGGAAAAACCGATGGGAACGGAGCTTTTCGTATTCGAATCGCATCCTTTACGCCAGGTTTTGCGCTATCAAAACACATTTTCGAATAATTTCGTGGCGCAAAAGCTCGGCGAATCCGTCGGCGGAGTCGAAGTCATTCGCCAGTTTTTGGTCAATGAACTTGGTTTGCCTTCCGCCGAAGTCAAACTCGAAACCGCCTCGGGTCTCGGGGAAAATTCGATGACAGCGCGAGGAATTTTTATTATTTTGCAAGAACTGGACGCCGAGTTGAAAAGGCAAAATTTAAAACCTATCGATATTTTGCCATCGGCAGCGGAAAAAAACAGTACGTTGGGCGAGGTACTGAACGGCTCAAAGTTTGAACGGGCGGTTGCGGGCAAAACGGGCACTCTTTCGGCAGCTGACGGAGGCATCGGAATGGCGAGTCTGGCAGGCTTTATTTACACGAAAAACGACGGCGTTTTCATCTACGTTCTAATGGATCAGGGCGATGAGGTCAAACATCACAAAGAATTGCAGAATCAATTACTTGGAACTGTCCTGGGTAACGTGGTCGAGCTGGAAAACCTGGAAAATGATGGTTCCGTCGATTTGCTGCCGAAATCGGATTTAAGCATCAAAGATGGACCCAACTTACCGGAAAAAAGATAAAAGTTTAACGCTTCTTTTCTTAAAACTAAGGCTTCTTACTTTAAATCTACCGCTACTTTTCTTAAACCTAGGGTTACGTTATCCATAAATTTACACCCACTTAAATTGGTTGAGTAAATCGCCCACATCAAAACATAGGGCGCGGATCGTGGGAAGATTTTTTGGATAAGAAAGATGAATTAGGGAAGAATTGTTAATTTGCCGATTCTATTGATAAGCCTATTTCTTAATCTTCAAAGTCTTCATTATATCGTCAAAAACCTTGTCCGTTTCGGCTTTACCAGCTTGCGCCGCCGTTGCTGTGATAACAAATTTTGTGTCGCCTTTGCCGCTGAAGGCATACTGTATTGTTCTCATCTTGGAGCCATCTGTACCCACGCTGTTGATGACAATTTTATAACCCTGTAATTTGCCTGCGGTAAATGTCGTCCGGCTCTCGATCTTTAACGAGTTACCATTCTTGGTTTCCTTTATAGACTTAGTAAGTAAAACATTAACTCCCGCTGTTACAAAATCGGAGAGCTTGCCTTTGAAGGATTCGGGCATAAGGTTTATTGTCGGGTAGCCTCCGTTACTCTTTTTACCGTATGCAACCTTGAACTTCGCGTAATCTCTTTTAACGGTAATCCACTCCGCAGGCATACAAAAAGATATACCGATGGACGGCTCGGAGTATTCATTTTCACAAGCTGCGTCAGTCTGTTGTGCAAAACTTGCGCTGGTTAACAGTAAAAGTAGAGTTACAATCAAGATTGATTTTCGTAGCATAATTTTTAACCCCTGAATCGCCCAAATAATATCATGAATCGGGGATTTGGGGAAGATATTTTGGCAGGCAAAACACTCTCCAATCAGGTTTTCAAATTCTGCTTAAAAAATTCGATTGATCGGCTCCAGGCGAGTTTGGCGGCTTCCGCATTATAGGATTCATCTCGATTGTAGGCAAAAAATCCATGTCCGGCATCGTATGTGAAAATCTCAATTTTAGTTTTTTGCGCCTTTAACGTTTCTTCAAACTTCTTTACATCTTCAATCGGAATGCCTTGGTCTTTTGTTCCGTAATGTCCCTGCACCGGAACTTTGATCTGACCGGCGACATCCATCGGTGTTTTCCGGTTCGGCAATTTCAAATTGACAGGCGCGTAAAACGGAACGACCGCGCCGATCTCCTTGATCTGCGAAGCAGCAAGCAGTCCAAGCCAGCCGCCGCCGCAAAAACCCGTTACTCCGAAATGTTTACCTTTGACGAACTTTTGCTGTTTTAAAAAATCCATGCCTGCCTGCACGTCGCGCAAAGTGTTTTCGTTGGTATAGTATTTTTTGACCAAATCCCGCGTCGTTTCCCATGCGATTGTATCGGTTTCTTCGTAAGTCTTGACCTTCGGAAAAAAATTGAAAACATCGATCGCCAAACCGACAAACCCGGCTTGCGCAACCATCGCGGTTGTTTCGGCAATATACGGCTCGATCATCCATGTTCCCGGAATGACCGCAACTGCGCGATATTTTCCTTTCTTTTTCGGACGTGCCAAGTAGCCGCCGATCATTTTATCGCCGCTTTTGTATTCGACATTTTCAAAGATTATATTTGGATCGTTAATCGCTCTGTTTTGATTCTGTTGGGCTGAAACAGGACTATTAGCTAAGATCGCTCCGGCGATCGCCGAAGCCGTTCCGCAGACAAAACAGCGTCTGGAAATCGTGTTTTTGCGCATAAGTTTTCAGCGAATGTTAATCGCCCAAATAATAGCATAGGTCGGGAAATTGGGGAAGATATTTCAGCGGGTTTTGTGAAGCCGATTGTGCTAAGGAGCCTTCCAACAAGACTTGATGAGGTCAATCTTCTCACGGTAATAACTGCCACGCCGAACCAGTCCGTCCGCAGCCGCTTCAGGATGTTGCGGCGCTGATGTTTGAAAACGGAATGCGCCCGGTCGAGATATTCAACTTACGCAAAATAAATATTTCCCCAGATAAAAACGGATTACAGGTTACCCGCAGCAAAACGAAAGCATCGATTCGCCGGGTGCCGCTTTCGGACAAAGCAAAACTAATTCTTGAAGGTCGGCTAAATCGGTTTGACGATGGTTTTCTTTTCCCTCAAAATGATATTAACGGATCAGCCCCGACAAAAGCTTTGGAAAAATTACACCGCCAGGTTATAGGCAAGCTTGAATATAAATTCAGGCTTTACGACTGTCGGCATACCTTCGCGACGCGGGCGTTTGAAAGCGGAACCGATCTGTAAACGCTTTCCGCAATCTTAGAACACGCGAATTTGAAAATGGTTTCACGCTACGCGCATCCTTCGGAAGAAAGAAAAGCTGAAGCGATCCGGCAGATGCAGAAAACGAAGCAAAAGCAGTCTAAAGGCGGAAAATGAAAATTGCAGTTATATTTTTTGATACACCCGCAATTTTCAAAGACCGGAAAAGGTCGTTAAACCTTGTTAATAATGAATTTATATTAATCCGGTAAAGTAAATTTTATGTCGTATCAAGTTATCGCCCGCAAATGGCGACCGCAAACATTTGAAGAAGTTACCGGTCAGGAAGCGATTACGCAAACCTTGCGAAACGCCATCGAACACGACCGTCTGCATCACGCATACCTTTTTTCAGGCGCGCGCGGAGTCGGTAAAACAACGACCGCACGGCTTCTCGCGAAAGCTTTGAATTGTCATAAAACCGCGAAACCGAATCCGCTGCCCTGTTCGCCCGAAGACGCCGATGCCTGTCCGTCGTGCGTCGAGATTTCCGAGAGCCGTTCGATCGACGTTTTCGAGTTTGACGCGGCTTCGCACACGGGCGTTGACGACATCCGTGAAATCATTCTCGAAAGCATCAATATCGCTCCGGCGCGCGACCGCTACAAGATCTTTATCATCGACGAAGTCCATATGCTTTCAAATTCGTCGTTCAACGCGCTTTTGAAAACTCTCGAAGAACCGCCGCCGAATGTCGCTTTCATCATGGCGACGACCGAACTGCACAAAGTTCCGATCACTATCTTGTCGCGCTGTCAGGAATTCGAGTTTCGTACCATCCCGCTCAATAAAATTTTTGCGCGGCTGAAACTCATCGCCGAAGCCGAAAAGATCAATATTACGGACGAAGCCCTGCGCGAAATTTCGCGTTCGGGCGAAGGTTCGATGCGCGATGCGCAATCAAATTTCGACCAAGTTATCAGCTTTTCGGGCGAACGCATCGAAGTTCCGGACGTTGCCAACGCGCTCGGTCTGGCAAGCGCGGAAATGCTCGTCCGAATCGTCACTTCGATCGCGCATAATCAGCCCGCCGAAGCCCTGAACGTCGTTGACGATTTGATCGCCCGGGGGCACGATCTGCGGAATTACTGCCGCGATCTGCTTTCATTTTTCCGCGATCTGCTGATCGCCAAGGTCGCGGGCGGAAGCGAAAATCTGCTTGAAACCGCCATTTTAAGCGCGGATGAACTCAACAAATACGCCCTGCATTTTTCCGAGTCGGATCTGATCCGCTTTTTTAATTCTTTAAGCGAAACCGAGTCGAAACTGCGCGAAGCCGCACAATCGCGCTATGTTCTCGAAATCGGTCTCGTCAAGCTGATCGAAATGCGCCGCGTCGCGCCGATCGAAAAGATCTTGGAGCGTCTCGCAAAACTCGAAAACGCGCTTTCAAACGGAAATTCGCCGGTTGAAACCGTTCTCAAGGCGGAAACGCCTTTGGAAAAAAAAACTCTGAAAGTTGATTTTCCGCTTGAAGAAATCCCTTTTCCGATCAAAGAAGTTCCAAGTCTCAAGCCCCAAGTCCCAAATTTTACGCCACAGATTTCGAATCATACAGATCTGTCGGAACCGCCCGAATTTGCGGGCAGTTTTGCCGTTTTGTCGGAACCGCCCGAGTCGGCGGGCGGTTTTTCGGCTTTTGAGAAAACAAAACCCGCACCCGAATTGCAAATTTCAGATTACAAATTCCAAACTGATGAAAAATCTGAGGTTGATGAATTTAATAAAGTAACTTCGTCAGATATTTCAAACTTAAAATCCAGATTTGCAGAAGAACAAAAATCAACCGACACCGAAGAACTAACAACGGACGAGGGGCAAAATCCGCAATTCCAAGTCTCGAATTACAAATCACTTGAATATATCGCGTCAATGCCCGTCAAGATGATGCCGATCTCTTCGGAAGACCTTGAACATTTTGATGAGGACAAGCTCGACACGGCGTATGAAAATAAATTGTCGAGAGCGGGTGACAACCTTTTTCCGATTGCGAATGCCGCGAAAATCGTCGAAGAATTGGTCGGCGTGAGTCAATCGAACGGCTTTTCCGCGTCCGGCGAAAATCAAAACGGTTCTTCGGCGGCGGCGACCGCGCCCGCCAAATCAAAACCTGTCTTTGAAATGCCGAACTTTGATTACGATGACGAATCGGAAGAACTTCCCGTTTTGTCCGAGAATCCGACGCCCGAGGAATTGCTTGCCTACGCGCAAAAACATCCGAACGTCAAGAAGGTTTTACGGGCATTTCGCGGAAAAATTATCGAAGTCAAAAAACTTTCATAAATTTTGGGAACAAAACAAACTTTAAGTCGTATTGAAAATTGGAGGTAATTTTCAAAAAAATGCGCGAACCTTGGACAGCAGGAATTTTAAGTTTATTAGTGCCGGGAGTTGGTCAAATTTACAACGGAAGAATTTTAGTTGGTATACTTTGGCTGGTTCTGACAGGCGTTTCATGGATCGGCTCGGTCGGAACACTGGGCTGGATAGTTCATTTAATCTCCGCTTGGTGTGCTTTCAGTTACGCCAAGGACAACCCGATAAGATAGTCAAACCTATCTTTCATGCAATCCTCCTTTACGCCCGGTGTTCGATAACATCGGGCTTTTTTATTTTTCAAATCAGGCGATTTGACGTAAAATCATAAAAGATGTCAGATGTTAGATGCTTGATGTTGGTTTTAATACTAAATCTGACATCTATAGAGCGTCTAACATCTTTTTATTATGGTCAAAGAAGGAATCCCTTTCGTATTGGCAACTTTAATGCTTGCCGCCGTTTTCGCTTTTCTCTATTTTTGGATTGGCGGCATCATATTTTTAATCGGCATTGTCTTGTTTATCCTGCTCACGGCATTTATGGCGTATTTTTTCCGCGACCCGCAGAGAAATATTCCGAATGACGGAAATATCATCGTATCAGCCGCCGACGGACACGTAACAAGGGTTGAAGAAAGAGAGAACGGAAAATTCGTGAGCGTTTTTCTTTCGCCGCTCGACGTTCACATCAATCGCGCGCCGATCGCCGGAAAAATCGTCAAGATCGAGTACATCAAAGGCAAAAAAAATCCGGCGACGAGCAATGAAGCAAGTCTGGTAAACGAACGCAATGCGTTGACGATCGAAGGCGACAAAATGACCGTGATCTGCACGCAGATTGCCGGAATCGTCGCGCGGCGGATTGTTTGTTGGAGCAAAACAGGCGATAATTTGGAACTCGGCGAAAAGTTCGGTTTGATCAAATTCAGCTCGCGCACCGATTTGCTGATGCCGAAAGAAGTCGAAGTTTTGATCAAAATCGGCGACCGCGTGGTCGGCGGCGAAACAATCATCGCGAAACTAAATTAATTATGGAAACCGAAGAAATAAATCCCCCTCATCGGGGCATCAAAAAAGGACTTTACCTGTTTCCGACCGCTTTTACGGCGGCAAATATTCTGATGGGTTTTCTCGCCGTGATCTATTCGATTCGCGGCTACCAGACGGTTTTTACAAATCCCGAAAATGCGGCTTCGTATTTTAATTACGCCGGTGTTTTTATCGGTTTTGCGATTCTTTTCGACACGCTCGACGGACGCGTCGCGCGAATGACGCGCACCGCAACCGAAATCGGCGTTCAGCTCGATTCGCTCGCGGACGTTCTGACTTTCGGCATCGCGCCGATCGCATTGGTTTACGCGTGGGGCATCGGCGCAGTTTTCACCGAACAAAATTCCGCGCATTATCTCGGCGTTTTTCTGCTGTTTATGTATCTGATGTGCGGCGCTTTCCGCCTGGCGAGATTCAATCTGCAAGCGACGCGACCGAGAGTTTTGCTCGAAGGTGCGCCGAAAACCGATAAGAAGAATTTTGTCGGTCTGCCGATTCCGCCCGCCGCCGGTTTAATGGCTTCGATCGTTCATTTCGCGCCGATGCCTTTGAATACTTACGGCGAAGACTGGGCAAGATTTTACGGAATTTTGATGATCATTTTGCTCGGAATTCTGGGACTTTTGATGGTCAGTACGCTTCGCTACACGAGCTTCAAAACCGTCGGCACGGGCAAAACGAATATTTACATCGTTCTCCTGATCGTCGCGCTCGGCATGGCGATCTGGCTTTACTCGCAGTATGCGCTTTTGATTTTATCCGGCTTGTACGTTTCGCACGGCATCATCTGGTATGTCTTGAGTTTCCTGAGTCCGCGCCGGAAGGAAAAGCTTGCCGATTCACAAGTCGAAAGTTAAAAAGCCGCAAATTAATTCAAAAAAAAACTTTTACCCTTTATCTTTTGATCTTTTATCTTCGATCGAAGTGACGCTTGCTTTGCGGCTCCGGCGGCGTTCGTAGGTGTGTTCGTCGTCGGCGAAATGTCTGCCGCTGACCACGACCAGCGAAGCCAGAGTCAAAAATAAAACAGTAATGGCGGTCGTGTGAAGCACGAAATCGAAAAGGCTGTGCACAAGGATCGCAAAGCAGCCCGCAAATGCACCGATCGCCACGCCGCGCCGGAAAAGATTGTCGGTTTTGACATTTTGCAAGCCCGTCCGGAAAAGCTGATAAATAAAAAATCCGGCGAGCAATAGCCCGACGATTCCGGCATCCGCTAAAATCTGCAAATAATCGTTGTGTGCCTGCTCGACGCGCTCGATGCCGTTCATCGTGTCGTAGGGCGTGTAGGCGGCGGCAAACGCGCCGATCCCTGCGCCGAACGGCAGATTATTTTTGATGACCTGAAGCGTGATACCCCAGATGTGCGTGCGGTTGGTGGAAATATCGTTTGAAACGGCGGTTTCGGCAAACCGCGTCAGCGAAGATTCGCCGCCGATCATGATCGCGCCGCCGATGATCACGCCGATCAGCAAAACCGCCAGACCGATCTTAATAAATAACTTGCCCGAACCTTGTGATTTATTGGTCAGGATCAGGATAAAAACGACCTCCGCGAGAACTGCCACCAAGCCGCCGCGTGAACCGCTCAAAAGCAGTGCAACGCCCATCAGACCGATCGCGGTCAGATAGATCAGACGTTTGTCGCGCTGAACCGCTCCGGCAAATAACAGACCGAGCGGCACGGCGATCGCCATTTCGATATATGCCGCGAAATTATGCCGGTTAACGAAAGAACCGAAAGGTTTGGCGTATTCGACCTCGTAAATTCCATAGATTTTGGTCGGACTCAAAACGGCTTGCAGTATGGCAAAAAAGGCAAAGGCAAAACCGAACACAGTGATGAGCGTCGTCATTTTCCGCAAACGGCTCGCGCTGTCGAGAAAGGTCAGCGAAGCCGCAAAGATAAAAAACAGGGCGAGAAAATGAAGCGCGAACATCTGCGTCCAGAAAGGTTCGAGCGAGATTGTCCGCCCGATGCCCGAAACGCCGCCCGTTTCCGCCAAATTGCCGAACGGAATAATCTGGATCAGCGCGTAAACGACCGTTCCGATTATCGGAACTTGCAGCAAGGTTTTATTAAACCGAAAAATCCCCGTCTTGAACGAATCAACCGCCCACAAAATAACAACCGCCGCCGTCAAAAGATAAAAGATCGCGATCGTCGGCTGATGCACCGTTCCATAAGCGAGAGCCGTGAAAACGATGCACACACAAAGCAGAATGAAAATAATTTTACTCGTCAAAGTTTTTCCGATGTCTTTTGGCATTTTAGTTTCTGAGGCTTAATTAATTTTCTCCAATTTGAAGTCGTCAACCCAAAACGTTCCGATAAGCGGGCACGCGTCGCCGCAGTAAGCACGGTCAAAACGAAGCGCAACGGCTTCTGCCGCGGGCGGCACGGTAAACTCGAGCGTGACGGGCGACCAATCCTGCGTTCCGCTCGGAAAAGCCGCGCTTGTCGTGATCAGTTTCTCATCGTTGGCGTTAAGAATTTCGAGCGTCGGCGTGCCTGCCGATTTCAGGTTTTCGGTTTTCAGCCAGAAGCTCAAACGATATTTTTTATTCGATTCGACCGCGACGATTTGCAGAATATTTTTGACTTCGATCCCCGTAAAGCCGTTAAAAGAAACGCGCAAACTCTTGTTTCCTTCTTTTTTCCTGACCGGATCGGTATTCACCTCGATCTTTTCCTTCCGCGTGATCTGCCAGCCGAAATAGGCTTCTTTTGCCTCTGCCGCGATCGGCAGTTCGAAGCCGCCGTTCTGGACGGTTTCGGCTTGCACCTGCGTTTCGATTCCGAGCTGACGGACAAACTCGATCGACGAACGGTAAAAACGCTTGTCGTACAGCGCCTGAGCGATCAGCCGCGCAATATCCTGATTGCGCGTTTTGTCTTCATCGGACAAAGTATTCCAGATTCTCAGACTGTCCTCGGGCAATTCTTTGGCGGCGTAAAATTTGGCTAAACCGGCGCGCATATCGGGTTTATCGCCCGCCAGTTGTTCGAGCTTTACCTTATCTTTTTCAAAATAATCCCAGACCACCGAAAAGACCTGTTCACGATAAACCGCGCTTGTTTCGGCGGATTTTCGGAGCGCGGGAAAGGCTTCTGTTTCCTGTCCGCGCCGCAGGTAATAATTGCCCAGATGCCAGTGAACATTGCTGTATTCGGGCGCGATCTTAACGGCACGCTGAAACGCTTTTTCGGCTTTTTCGTAGTTTTCGATCTGCTCGCAGGCGCGTCCGAGTTCGAGCCAGTAACGGTAATCTTCGGGCGCGTAGCGGACGGTTTGTTCCAAATCCGCGACGGAATTGGTCTGCTCTTCGATGATGAAATCATCCTTCTCGACATTTGCCTTAAACCAGTTGGTAATTGGATCACGCGGGCTCAAGGTATACGCAAAACCGGCGATCGCCCTCGCATTCGGGGCATTTGAAGGGGTCAATGCCGCCAGCATATTTCCGAGCTGCCAGCTAATTGAAAACCACGCAAAGACAAGGGCGGCAATAATTAACACGCCTAAACCCAGCCGCCCTTTCCAATCTTTTGTTTCGATAATTTTTATTTGTTCCGTCACGACGTTAGAAAGTTATTCGATTTAGAAAATTTAATCAACTCAAGAATTCCGCGATTTTTTTAACGACATATTCCTGTTGTACGCTTTTTAATTCGGGAAAAATCGGCAAAGCGAGCGTTTCCCTCGAAGCGCGTTCGCTTTCGGGAAAATCACCCGTTTTGTAGCCGAGATATTCAAAACATTCCTGCTGATGCAGCGAAACCGGATAATAAACGTCTGTCCCGATCTCGTTCTCGGCGAGAAATTGTTTGAGCTCGTCGCGCCGTTCGGGCAAACGGATCACGAATTGATTGTAAATATGGCGGACGTTCTCGCGCTCGAACGGCAGAACGATTTGTTCCGTTAAACCCGCATCGGTAAACAGTTCGCGGTAATGATCGGCGTTTGCCTTGCGCCTGTCCGACCACGAATCGAGATGCGGAAGTTTAACGCGCAGAACCGCGCCCTGAAAACCGTCGAGCCGCGAATTCAAGCCCACCCATTTGTGATAATAACGTTCAAACGAGCCGTGAACGCGAAGCGCGAAAAGTTTATGTGCCAGCGCGTCGTCATCGGTCGTCATAAATCCGCCGTCGCCCATTCCGCCGAGATTTTTTGACGGGTAAAAACTGAAACAGCCGATCTCGCTCATCGCGCCCGCGCGAATCCCGTTTTCTTCCGCACCGATCGCCTGCGCCGCATCTTCAACGATCGGAATCCCGTATTTTTCGCCGAGGCTGTGCAGATCTGACATTTCCGCGCATTGCCCGTAAAGATGGACGGGTTGGATGGCTTTCGTTTTTTCCGTGATCTTCGCCTCGATCTGCGAAACGTCGAGGTTGTAGGTTTGCGGGTCAATATCGACAAACACGGGTTTTGCGCCTAAGCGTGTGATCGCAGAAACCGTCGCAAAAAAACTGTACGGCGTGGTGATCACCTCGTCGCCTTCTTTGATGTCGAAAGCCATCAAAGCCAGAAGAAGCGCGTCCGTGCCCGAAGCACAGCCGATGGCGTGTTTCGTGCCGCAATAATCGGCTAATTCTTTTTCGAGCGCGGCAACTTCGGCACCCAATATAAAACCGTTCGTGTCCAAAACCCTGCCGAGCGCGGCTTCGATCTCAGGTCTTAAAATTTGATTTTGTTCTGCTAAATCTAATAAAGGAACTTTCATTTTTAATTGTTCGTGGCTAGTTGTTCGTAGTTCGTTGCTGTTTGTATCAAAGCAACGAACAATTAACCACGAACAACGAACGCAAATTTAAAGGTTAATTTTACAGAATTCATCCTCAATTTGCATTTTGCGCTTTTCTTTTTTAGTTTTATTAGAATGATTTCCGACAAACAAAAACGCACGGACGAAATAATCGAACGGCTCAAAAAAGAATATCCCGACGCGCATTGCGCTCTGAATCACACGAACGCTTTCGAGCTGCTCGTCGCGACGATTCTTTCTGCACAATGCACCGACGAACGCGTGAATATCGTGACGGCTGAGCTGTTCCGGAAATACCGCACGCCGCAGGATTATCTCGACGTTTCGCAGGAAGAACTCGCCTTCGACATCAAATCGATCAACTTTTTCAACAACAAAACAAAAAGCATTCAGGGCGCGGCGCAAAAAATCGTCGAAAATTTCAAAGGCGAGGTTCCACAAACGATGGACGAGCTTTTAACGCTCAACGGCGTCGCGCGCAAGACGGCGAACGTCGTGCTCGGCAACGCCTTCGGCATCGCGTCGGGTGTCGTAGTTGACACACACGTTTTGCGCCTGTCGCAGCGGCTTGGTTTAACTGAAGAAAAAACGCCCGAAAAGATCGAAAAGGATCTCAGCGAGCTCGTCCCGAAAAAATATTGGGTGATGTTCCCGCACTGGCTCATCACGCACGGCAGAAAGACCTGCAACGCCCGCAAACCGAACTGCGCGGAATGTGTTTTAGAAGATATTTGTCCGAAAATCGGAGTGATTAGCAAGTGAAAAATGAGAAGTAAGAAGTAAATAATAAAACTTCTCACTTCACACTTCTCACCTGTCTTACGGCACAAAAGCATTTGGAACGGCAATATCTGTTGAAACTCCGAATTGAATCGCCGCAAATCCCGCCGTCGATCGAAGAAGATACCAGACGCCGTTTGACGGACGAAAAACAGCAATATCCGCCCTGCCGTCACCGTCGTAATCCGCCGCGACGGGTTTATCGTCGGATACTCCGAAATTAACGATCGCCGGCTGCCCGCTGCCGCTGTTTAAGATATACCATGTGCCGCCGCGATAAACGGCAAAGTCCGTTTTTCCGTCACCGTCAAAATCCGCCGCGACCGGCGTGTCGGTCGAAATTCCCCATTTCGTGACCTGCGCCGAATTATTTACGCTCGACTGCCGCCACCATTCGCCGGTCGAAGGTCGAAAAACCGAAACATCCGATTTGCCGTCGCCGTCGAAATCTCCGGTCAGCGGTTTATCTTCCGCCGTGCCGAACGCGTTAATTGCGGTGACGCCCGTGCTTCCGAGACGATACCAAACGCCGGTCGACGGGCGATAAACGACAAAATCGGCTTTGCCGTCGCCGTCAAAATCCGACGGTCGCGGAAAATCGCCCGCCGCGCCCCAATGAACGTTTTGAACGCCGCCCGAAAGACTGCTCCTGAACCACCAGTCGCCGCTCGATGGTCTGAAAACCCCGAGGTCGGTTTTGCCGTCGCCGTCATAATCGGCTGAGGCGACCAGATCGCCCGCCGAACCGAAGTTTTGAATTCCGACCTGCGTATTTGAACTTTGAACTTCATACCAGACATTCGTTGTCGGTCGAAAAACGGAAACGTCCGATTTACCGTCGCCGTCAAAGTCGAACGCCGCGCTGTGCGAAGCGGCAAGCCCGGACATAACGCGCACCACGGCAAATTGTCCCGTTCTTACTCCGCCGATACTTGATTCACCTAAACCAACAGCAACAATTTTATTGTCGCGCTGCATTGTGACACCATAGGCAGTCGTTATTTCCACGTCTGTAAAGCCGATCTGCAAAATCCCGTTTCCGTTAAAAGTTTTATCAAATATCCCCGCGTTATTTAGCCGTGTAATCTGAAAGCCCTCCGGCAAATAATCAAAGTTAAAACCGACAGTTAGAATTTTGCCGTCCGGCTGCAAATATAAATCATTATTGTTAGTTCGATAATAACTCGACTCGAACAGCCCGTTCGCCGCGAAACGTACAATCAGACCGTTGCCGGTTCCGCCCTGCGTCGCTCTCGACACTCCGGCAACGAGAATTTTACCGTTCGGCTCTACTACTATTTTCTGACCATCATCAATGCTGCTTTCATTTGGAAACACAGCAATACCGTTCATGCCGAATGCTGAGTCGAATGAGCCGTTCGTATTTAGACGTGCAACAATTAATCTCTCGTTTGCTCTGCCCGTGATGAGTATTTTTCCGTCATTTTGAATGGCAACTCCCCCGCCGTAGTTTACTTCACTGAGAATTACTCTGCCGTCGCCGTCAAAGGAATCGTCAAGCGAACCGTCAGCATTGTAACGCACGACGTTTAGGCGAGAAGACAGATAACCAAAGTAATCTCCGCCGCCCGACACGACAATTTTACCGTCCCGCTGAATTTCCATCGAAGTAAAAAAATCGGTTGTCAGTGCGCCGATACTGGTCAAAATTTTTCCGTCGTTATCAAATGAATTATCCGGCGAGCCATCCGAATTGTAACGCGCAACTGCAAAATAATTGGCACTGACTCCGGCGACGACGATTTTGCCGTCTGTTTGAAGTTTGACGCTCATTCCAAAATCATTTTGACCGTTAAAATCGGTCGTAACTTTGCCGTCACCGTCGAAACTCGTATCGAGCGAACCGTCCGCGTTGTAGCGAACGACCGCGAAATCGGGCGAGCCGTTCCAGTCGGTAAAACCTGCGACGATTATTTTTCCGTCCGCTTGCGTGACGACACTGCGGGCAACATCTTCACCTGCACTGATTTTCGTCGTGACTTTGCCGCCTACTCCGAAACAACTGTCGAGACTTCCCGCCGCCGTCGAAACCGGCACACAGGTTTGCGCCCGGACGATCGCGCCGGCTGAAAAAAGAATGAGTAAAAAGAATAGATATTTGAAAGCTGCGGGTATCTTCATTGATAAAACTCCTCGGTTAAAATTGGTGATTATTTCTCTCTGGAAATGCGAAGGACTTGTTTTTGGTTCCGGTATCGGGAGAACCCTGGCAACTTTGATTATATTGAACAATGTTCATAAATTACAAATTTCGCGCAACTAATTTCTTCAGAATTTAAGCCCAAAGGTCGGGTTTTAGGCTAAACCTCTCCCTCATTTTGTGATAAATTATTAGCCCTATGAAAAACTATAAAGTTACGCTTAACATAACCAGAGCGGGCGAAACGGAAATCATGGAAGCCGAATTCGGCGGCAGAACGCCGGACGAAAGCATTACGAATTTGATGGAACTGGCGTTCGAACTCGGACGCGACGCGGAAGTCGAACATTTTTCGGTGATGAGCGTTGACGAGATCGAAGAATTCACCGCCGCCGCGCCTGTTTGATCCGGCACAGCGAATCAGTTAATGTTTTAACCGTTCGCCGCGCCGTCAGATTCCGAAACAAAGAAAATTAAGCCGCTTTTTGAGGGCGACTCAATAGTTTTTTACTGCCAAAAACACACAAAACCAATTACGAATTTCAAAATACGAATTACGAATGTTCGGTACAAATTCGTAATTCGTATTTGAAAGTTAAGGAACGATAACCAATCTGCAGCTCGGCGACCAGTTGCCGAAATTTCTGTTTTCTTCCCAGAAGACGGCGCGGATTTCGATCTGTTCGGGACAGCCGATAATGCGCGGCGGGATTTTCAGAATGTCGGGACTTTTGGTCAGAAATCCGCCGAACTGCCAATCGCCTTCACGGTAGCGAAACTCGAATCTGAGCGCGTCCAGACCGTATTTCCGAAAATCAACCTCCAGACTGTAATTGCTAAGCTGTTTGAATTTGACCTCAGGCGTGTAGTTTTCTTCGATCCAGCCTGCTTCTTCAAGAGTTAGAATGCCGAGCAGCGCGCCGTCCGCCTTTGTATAAACATCTGTTTGCGATTTGATACATTCGGCGACCTCGCGAATCCGGTCTTTGATTCCGGGCATCGCATTATCGGGTATATACGACGGCGGCTCAGTCGAATTTCTGACCAGCACACTCAAATGCCCGCCGGCGGCTTCCCCGTTGACCATCACGTTAAAAAACCTGTTCAACTGTTTTTCCCGCTGGCGCGTATCTGATTTCAGATCAGACCAGTAATGAACCCATTCACTATCCTTCAGGAGCGCCCCGATCTTTTCGGAACACACGTTGTATTTCGAAGATAATGCTTGTAATTGCAGGATAAAATTAGCGAACCAACCGACAAAGGCAGTCGGGTTTTGCGGAATAAAATCTGTTTGCGGCATTGCACAAAATCCCCCTTTAATTGTTTTTTAATCAAATTTATACTTATTTGAAAAAACAAGAAGGAAGCGAGAGTCGGGAATTTGTGCTTGACGACCATGAACTATTTAACTTAAACACTGAAGGGGCTAACGGACAAAAGGGTGTTTCAGGTTTCAGCTAACGAGTTCCTGACAGACAGGCTTCAAATACTTGTTTCAACTAAAATTAATAATATTATAAGCAAACCCGATAATGCAAGCTATTTTTTAACACTGTTAAAACTTTATTTAGGAAGATCATTATCACTTTTTAATCGCGTGATAAATTGCATTCTTCTTTAATTGATCGCCGAAACCGCTGAAAGTTTTTCAGGTTGTGATTGGCGTAAAAGATTTTAGCTCCGGCGGAGCGCGCATATTTGTAGTCTTTGATGAAACTTGACGCGTGAGTTCCATCGGAACGGCATAAATGATATGTCGTTCAGCGGAAGTTTATGCGTTGAAGGAAATATTTGTTAAAGAATTAGAGCGGCGGGCATTTTGTGTAAAGAGTTGTTCCGGGCGTTTCGGGAAGAAGTGCGCGGACGGTGAAATCAGCGGGATTTTTCGGGTCGTAGCAGACGGAGACTTCTTTGCCTGTCACCCATTGAGAGCGGTCAACGTATTTGTCGAAAATTTTTACTCTCTCGTAGGTTTTGCCTTCAAGCGTAAATTGATAGCTGACGCGCCAGTAGGTTCCCGAACCGCCCTTCGGGTCGCCTTCGGTCTTAAAGATCTTTCCGGTGGCTTCGGCGGTTTGATTCGGACCGACGTGTGCGGGTTCCGCCTTGTTCGCGAGTTCATTGTATGGTTGGCAGCCGAGCGAAAGCATCAGTAAAAGAAGCAAAACCAACCCGCAGTTTATGACCGACCGTTTTCTTCGAATCATAGAATTTCGATAAAACTTAAATCAGCGAAAGCTCCATATCTTTGACGGAATGCCCGTTGGTCAGATGGATGGCTTCCGTTTCGGCTTCGTTGACGGCTTCGATGACGGCGGCGACGATCAGTCGTTCGGCTTCGTCCCAATCGCCCTCGACGCGGCAGCCCGCCGCGTTTTTATGTCCGCCGCCGTCGAACATTTCGGCGACGCGGGCGACGTTGATCGTGCCTTTTGAGCGTAAGCTGACGCGGTAAAAGTTCGGGCGGACTTCGCGCATATAAACTGAAGCGACGATCTCTTTGGCGGCGAGCGGAATGTTGACGAAACCGTTATTGTCGCCGTCTGCCATACCCGTCGTTTCACGCATTTCGAGTGTTTGACGCATCCACGCAACTCTGCCCGTGACATCGCGTTTGACGGTGGAAAGAACCTGGCTCATCAGTTCGATGCGCGACCACGGGTAAGAATTATAAACGGCTTCGGAGATCTTGGCGGGTTTGACGCCTGCCTTGACGAGTTCGGACGCGACTTTGAGGGTGCGCTCGGTCGTATTCGGAAAGTGAAAACTGCCCGTGTCGGTAACGAGTGCCATATAAAGGCATTCGGCGATCTCGCGGCTGATTCGTCCGCCGATCGCTTTGCACAGATTGTAGATCATCTCGCCGACTGCCGAAGCGGTCGGGTCGATCCAGTTGATCGAGCCGAAATGCTCGCAGGTCGTGTGGTGGTCAATATTGACGGTAAATTGGTTTTCGAGATTTAAAATGCCGGGGCGCTCAACGTCGGAACATTCGATCACGAAAATCGCGTCGTAATTCCCGTTGACTTCCGCAACGTGAACGATCTCATCGGCACCGGGAAGCGTACTGTAAGTGGCGGGAATACCGTCGCTGACAATGACTTCCGCCTGTTTGCCGAGTGAACGAAGGAGCCAGCACAGTCCGAGCGACGAACCGATGCCGTCACCGTCGGGGCGAACATGCGTGGTAATCGCAAAGTTCTGTTTGTTTTCAATTAACTCTACTACTTGACTTAACACTTCTTAGTTCAATGGAAAACTGATAATGGAAAACGGAAAATCTTTGTGTTTTTTATTTTCCATTATCCATTATCAGTTTTCCATTTCTTCCTTTTCTAGATTTTCCCATAGTCCTATTTCCCCTAGAAGACGTTCGATCCGAGCGGCGTTTTCTTCGACAGTATCTCGCACAAAATGCAGATGCGGGGCGTGGTGAAGATTTAAATTCTGCGCGACTTGTTGTTTAACGAACGTCGCGGCGTGCTGCAGAGCCTTCATTGCTTCCTTGATCTCAGGTTCGTTTCCCTGCACCAAAACAAAAACCTTCGCGTCGCGCAGATTTTCGGCAACGACGACATCGGTTACCGTACAGCTCAAAAGACGCGGGTCTTCGAGCTCGTAACCGACAATTTCCATAATTTCTTCGCGTAATACTTCCGCTAATCTTTCGGGTCTTCTCATCAAATTGAGTTCCAAGTTCCAAGTTCCAAGTTTCAGGAAAGTTTTAACTTGGAACCTGAAACTTGGAACTTGGAACTTTTTAAAGTTCTGTTGCTGCAACGCTTTCGATGACAAATGCTTCGATCTCGTCATCAACCTTGATGTCGTTGAAATTAACGAGGCTGATCCCGCATTCAAAGCCCGAACGGACTTCGTTCGTGTCTTCCTTAAAGCGTTTGAGTGAGGCAATATCGCCTGTCCAAACAACCACGCCGTCACGGATGAGCCGTGCTTTTGCCTGCCGTTTGATAACACCGTCGGTCACGCGGCAGCCCGCGATCGAACCGACTTTGGAAACCTTGAAGACTTCCTGCACCTGCGCTTTTCCTAAGATCACTTCCCGTTCGATCGCGTCGAGCATTCCGATCATCGCGGCTTTGATCTCTTCCTCGACCTTGTAAATGATCGAGTGCAGACGAATATCGACGTCTTCCTGTTTGGCAACTTCCGCCGCTCTTAATTCCGGTCGGACGTTGAAACCGATAATGACAACCGCCGTTTGCGTGTTGTCGGCTTGCGTCGCCGAAGCCAGGAGAACGTCGGATTCGGCGATCGCACCGACACCGGCGCGGATCACGCGAACTTTGACCTTCTCGGTTGAAAGTTTTTCGAGCGTCGAGCGGAGAACTTCGACCGAACCCTGCACGTCGGCTTTGAGCACGACGAGAAGTTCTTTGATTTCCGCCTGACCGAGCGATTCGATACCGCGTTTCGTCGTCTTGAGCATCGCCGCCTGACGCGCCTTCATCTGACGCTGGTTGGCGATTGTCACGGCTTGATCAATATCGGCAACGACCTGGAAAGTATCGCCCGCCCCCGGAACGCCTTGCAGTCCGAGAACTTCGACCGGAGTCGCCGGCGGCGCTTCCGTCACAATGTCACCGCGATCGGAGAACATCGCCCGAACTTTACCGTGAATCTGCCCGACAATGAACGGGTCGCCGACGCGCAAAGTTCCCTGCTGCACAAGCACCGTCGCGACCGAACCACGCCCTTTGTCGAGCTTGGCTTCGAGCACCACGCCCGAAGCGCGGCGCGTCGGACTCGCTTTCAGGTCCATAATGTCGGTTTGAAGGAGAACCGTTTCGAGCAGTGTGTCGAGATTTTCCTTCTTCTTCGCCGAAACCGGAACCATTTCAATATCGCCGCCCCATTCGATCGGCTGGAGCCCTAATCCGGCAAGACCTTGTTTGACCTTATCGGGATTCGCATCCGGCTTATCGATCTTGTTGATCGCGACGATGATCGGAACGCCCGCCGCTTTCGAGTGTTCGACCGCTTCGATCGTCTGCGGCATCACGCCGTCGTCCGCCGCAACTACCAGGATCACAATATCCGTTGCCTTCGCACCGCGCGCACGCATCATCGTGAACGCTTCGTGTCCCGGCGTGTCGAGGAATACGACCCGGCGTTTTTCCTTCGGATTATCGGGATTATTGACAAAGACGCTGTATGCGCCGATATGCTGGGTAATTCCGCCCGCTTCGCCTTCCGCCACATTTTCGTGTCGAATCGCGTCGAGCAAGCTGGTTTTACCGTGGTCAACGTGACCCATCACCGTAACGACCGGCGGACGCTGTTCTTCGGTATCGTCGGCATCGGCGGCGATCAATTCCTCGAATTCCTGTTCGATGACCATTTCCTCGAAGGCGACGAAACTGACATCAAAGCCGAGCGTCGCACCGAGTTCTTTCGCCATTTTTTCACCGATCGGCTGATTGAGCGTCGCAAAAACTCCTTTTTTGACCAGCAGCTGCACGATATCGCGCGGCGTGACGCCGAGCGCTTCGGAAAACTCGCGGACGGTTGCGCCTTCGGTCAGGCGAACGGATTTGAGCTCGGCGGTTGCCGAAACGCCCACCTGATCCTTGATTCGTTCCTCGATCGATTTCGGGCGCGGCGCGTTGAATTCTCTTTCTTCAAATCTTCCGCCTTCAAATTTCTTATCGCCTTTTTTCGCACCGCCGCGACCGGGTTTGCGGCGATTATCGGCGGGCGGCGTGTAAACCGTGATCGGAGTCGAGCTTTCACCGGGCGTTCCGCGAAATTCGGGTTTGCGACCGATTCCGCCCCGATTATCACGGCGCGGATCGGTTCGTCTGCCGCGTTCTTTTTCGCGTTCCTGTTCTTTTTTATGCTCATCGCTGAGCTTTCCGGTCTTGGTCGGAGCGACCGGAACCAGACGGTCGCCGACTTTGAAGCCCTGATCAAGCGCGCCTTGTTTCAAGGTCAATTTTTTAGTTCCCGTCGGACTGAAAATTTTTGGTCCCGTCGGTGTCGGTTCTTCAACCTTTTCGATTCTTTCGAGTTTTTTGACAACCTGAGTTTCCTGGGCTTTGACCTCTTCGACAATCGGCTCTTCGACTTCCTCTATTTCACCGATTTCTTCGACTTCACCGATTTCCCCGATTTCTTCAACCTCTTCGACTTCGGGCGCGGTTTCTTCGACGATTTCGTGAGTTTCTTCCACCTCGGGAATTTCTTCCTTGGGTCTAAGAACCTTTGCCGTCAAAACCTTGACTTTATTCGCTTCCGGTCGCGGTGTTTCCACATCTCGCGGAGCAGAGATTCGCGGTGCGGAAACTTCTTTGATTTCTTGGATTTCGGGAGTTTCGGACGGCTCGAATTTCTCGGGCGCGTGATAATCTTCAGCGACCGGCGCATCTTCTGACGTCTTGCGCTTGATGACCTTGATTAATCGTTTCGGAGCGGCTTCGATCTTCGGAAAATATTTGTTGCGAATTTTCTCGGCAAGCTCTTTTGAAACGGAATTTGAAGGCACATCAACATCGGCACCTTCGCGCCGCAATTCTTCAATGATGCGCTTGGTGTCTTGTTTAACCTCTCGTGCAAGGTCGTAAACCCTAACTTTATTGCCAACTACGGACATAATTTATTTATATTTATCACTTCGGCGGACTTTTAAAATCCGCCCGTCTAAAACTACTGATAAATCAGAACCGTCACGCGTTAGCAAACCGTTAAAATTACTTCATCGCTATTGCTCCTTGTTCTGACAATCCACTCATATCTGCCTTATGCTTCTTCATCACCGGCAGCTTCTTCGGTCGTTTCTTCCACCGCTTCCGTTTCACCCGATTCTTCGTCGGGTTGTCCGGCACTTGCCGCGACAACGGCTTGTGCTGAAGCGAGAATTTTTTCGGCTTCGTCAAGACTGACATCGAGAATATCAACCAGATCATCAACCGACGTGGCGGCTAATGCTTCGACATCTTCAATGCCTTTGACTTTCAGATCATCGGCTTGCGCGGCGGAAACGCCCTGCAGAGCAGTGAGCGGAACAGCCTCGCCCGACGCGATCATTTTGCCCATCTGCTGAGCAATTTCTTTCTTGATGACATCTTCGCTGATGATGTTGATGTCCCAACCGACAAGACGTGTCGCAAGGCGCACGTTTTGTCCTTTTTTACCGATCGCCAAAGATAATTGATCTTCGGTGACGATGACTTCCATCACGCGCCGGTTGATATCAACGATCCGAACCTGACTGACTTTCGCCGGTGAAAGCGCGTTTGCCGCGAAAACCGAAGGTTCTTCCGACCATTCGATAATGTCGATCTTTTCGCCGCGCAGCTCTTTAATGATCGACTGCACGCGCGAACCCTTCATCCCGACGCACGCGCCGACCGGATCAACGTCTTTTTCGTTCGACGCAACCGCGATCTTCGCTCTGTCGCCCGGTTCGCGAACGGCTGATTTGATGACAACCGTGTCATCGTAAATTTCGGGAACTTCCATCTCGAACAAACGCTTTAAGAGTTCGGCGCTCGTTCGCGAACAAATAATCTGCTGTCCTTTCAAATCTTTTGAAACATCAACGATGACCACGCGGATGCGTTCGCCCTGTCCCCAATTTTCGCTTCTGACCTGTTCTTTTTTCGGGCACGCCGCTTCCAGGTTATTGCCCAGATCAATGATCATATCGCCGCGCTCAAAGCGTTTCACGGTGCCGTTGATCAATTCGCCCTTGCGGTCGATATATTCGTCGTAAACTTTTTCGCGCACCGCTTCGCGCACTTTTTGCACCAGTATCTGTTTGGCGGTCTGCGCGGCTATGCGTCCGAGTTCTTCGGTCGGAAGCGGAATTAAAAGAACGTCGCCGAGCTCGATTTCATCATCACCGGTCAATTCAACGGCTTCGTCGAGCGAAAGTTCGACCGAAGGATTTTCGACTTCCTGAACAACGGTTTTCTGCGCCGAAATCTCGACGATTCCCTCTTCGTCGTTCCAATCAACTTCGATTCCTTCGCCCGTTTTATCGTAATTCTTAAATTGTTTGCGCGCCGCCGCTTTGACGGCATCCTTCATCGCCTCAATAATTAAATTGCGGTCAAGCCCGTGTTCAGTGCACAATGCTTCGATGTTCTGTCCAATGGTTGATGTCATAAAATTCGTAAATCGTTAATTGTTAATGGTAAATCGTCATTCGCTTAATTAACGATTTACGATTTGCGATTAACTTTTTTTCAATTCTGCGTCTAAATCAAATTCCAGGTTCGCTTTGGCAACCGCGCTGTAAGGAAAACTTACTTCCCCGCTTGTTTTGTCGTCAAAGAAAATTCCTTCGCCTTCGACTCTTAAAATTTTCCCGCGAAAATTTTTCTGACCGTTAACCGGCATTTTGGTTTTCACCCGCGCCGCATTTCCGGCAAATCTTTCAAAATCTTTCAAACTGTAAAGTCCGCGCTCGATCCCGGGCGACGAAACTTCCAAAATATATTCCGCTTGAATCAAATCTTCCGCGTCCAAAAGGTCGCCGAATTCATTGCTCATAACCGAGCAGTCTTCAACCGAAACGCCTTCCGGCTTGTCAATAAAAACGCGTAATGTCCGCGCTTTTCCCGTTCCTTTATCTTCGATATGAACAAGTTCCAAACCGTTTTTTGCGGCAACCTGTGCCGCAATTTCACGAATTCGCTCATCAATCAAAGTCTTGCTCATAAAAAAACTTCACGCAAAATAAAAAGTGGGCGCGAAACCCACCTGATACGCCCCACGCATCGTAGGAAACGAATATCATACACGAAACGGAAAGTCGTTGGCAAGCGAAATGGTTAGACGCTCGACTTTAATTTTTGGATGGCTGAATTTATTTCGCCGAGTTTTTTTTCGGCTCGGGCAATATTATCTTTAGATACATCGTTTGCAAGGTCTTCAAAAAT
>DATLOR010000101.1:0-5519 GCA_035536135.1 Pyrinomonadaceae bacterium
ATCGGCAGAATCGCCGATTTCGCGCCGAAAATCCGTATGTTTTCAAATTTTAATCCGGCAGTTTCAAGTTCTTTTTGCCATTCCTGCGGCGAATAATAACGGGCGATCGCGCCGTCGGTGATTTTTTGCACGGATTCGTGAAATGAATTACCTTTGAAAAAATAGCCTCTGCCGATACCAGCCAATAATCCGAACGCGTAATAACTCCAAAAACTTCGGTAATAAACCATCGCCTTGAACGTTCCGCCGGGTTTCAGAACACGGTTGATTTCCTTTAATATCTGGCGGGGATTTGCCGAATGATGAATGACGCCCCAACTCCAGATAAAATCAAAAGAATTGTCTTCAAACTTCAAATCCTCAGCGTTCATTTGCAGAATTTTGGCATTATTCAAACCGAAAGTCTTCATTCTTTCAGTTGTTGATCTGACACCGTAATCGGTCAGATCAATACCCGTAAAATCACCGGCATAGGTTGCCAAAAGCTGTGCATGACTGCCGTTGCCGACCCCGATTTCCAGAACCTTTTTATTCTTCAGATTTTCAAAATCGATCAGACCGTCAAATGGCAGATTTTTTAAAGGCAGATATTCGTTGGCGTTAGCAAAAAAACGGCTGTCTATTTCGCGATAAAACTCTTTGGAAAATTCGGGGTATGGAATTTTATCGAGTTTGCCGTCGAGCCAATCGTAACGCATCGGATTGGTTTCCCACCAGGTTTTGTTGGCTTCCAACCATTTTTCTCTTTCTTCTTGAGATTCGGGAAGCTGTGTCGGATTGGCAAAATTCGGAGCTTTATTTTCAGCAAAAAGTGACATAATTATTAGTGGAATTCAGTATAAACAAATTAAATTTGACTAGCAAACAATAGACTTATAGTTGTTTAAGCCTCCGTCATTTTATCTGAAAAAAGGGCTGTGTAGAATTTTCTTGACAACAAATTTTCTTTCGTGCTAATTTTGTTTTTATAGTAAAAAGCAAAGTTGATTGTGTTTGCAGTCATTATATTGCTGTTATTGTAATATTTCTCTCGCTTTAGAATTTTCTTCCAGAAGTTTTTTGTAGAAAATTCTCCCAAGCGTCTGAAATATTGAGAAGCCCTAATAAATTTGTTCCAAAATTTCCAAAAGAAAACAAAGGTTTCCAATGTTAAACGACAAAGATAAGGTTTCGGGGAAATTGCAATCTTTTGCAATTAAGGTAAATTGTAGGGCAGTCAGAAAAAGGCTGAGTTCTTCAATGGTGTGAAGAATTTCGGCTTTTTATTTTTTTAAATTTTAAGGAAGAGTCAAAAAAATCCGGATAATGACGGTAATCATTATCCGGACTGTTTGGCTCAAAATTTAGAACGGAAGGTTCTAAAGATGGAGCAACTAACTTTCTGCATCTTACGCCATTCTGTTCTAAAAGTTCAAGTAAATACCGATACATAAAAAGGCAAACTTTCTTTTGTCCGGTGCGGATTGTAAATATTTTTGTCCGTATTCGCTTATTTTGTCATTTTTATTCAGTAATATCTTCGCTTTTTGTAGTTAAGATGATGAATATTTCTGTAAAAAGATTGGCATAAAAAACGAAATTTTCTTGTTTCCTTAAAAAGGCGATTGCTCAAAAAGCAATCACAAAGATTAGTTAAAAAAATCAAAGGAGAAAAATGAAAATGAAAAAATTATTGATGGTCGCGGCGATGATAGGCAGTTTTGCATTGGTCAGTTTTGGTCAAAACGCGAACGGATGTTCGGGCGGTCTCAGAAACGGTATAGTTTACACGGATTGTTGGACGGATGCGGCTGATGATACGACCAGATTGCAAAGCGCCCTCAGCCTTCAAACGACCGGAAAAGTGGTCTTCAACGAATCCGTTTACACAATTACCGATTCGCTGACGCTTTCCTCATTCCACTCAATTGAGGGGACATCAAGTAATCCCTTTGCGGCTAACGGGGGCACAAACATTACTCAAACAACCAGTAACAAGCCAATTTTCACAATCGGTGAAGGCATTCTCAACGTCACGATTCAGGATCTTGCTTTGGTCGCTGGTTCAAGCACTACGGGAACGATCGGAATCAAAGCGAGCGGCACCAACGGTTCGAGTCAAAACTTCCATTTCACCCATTTGAGTTTTAGCGGGTTGGATAAAGGGATCTACGTTGAAGCCAACGGTGGAGAATATCAATTCGATAATATCAGACTTGAACATTCTTATTTCGGACATTGTAATTATGCGGTTCATGTCAATGCCTGGAATTCGGGTTGGAATATAGAAAGTGTCAATATCGATGCCAAAGAAGGTGGTATCGGATTTTATTTTCAAAAAAGTACATATACTACGATAAATCTGGTAATCGGTAACGCAAATACCGGGGGTTCGGGGCATGGGGATAAATTATTTTGGATCAAAGAACACGGTAATATGACGATCCAAAACTGTGTCTCGGAAAATTTTAATGAGGATATAAACATTGACGCGGTGACGCATTCCGGACAGTTTCATTTGATAAATAACCATTTTAACGGAGGCGTATCGGTAAAAAATGCGACGGTTTTTTCAATGGGCAACAGTTTTGTTTATCCCGGAAGCACAGCGGTCAGTGCGGTTGCAAAAGGAACCGCCTACATTTTTACCTACGGCGACAGGTTTTGTTCATATGACAATCCATGTTCGGACAGCTGGGTACCCGAATCTTCGACGAGCGGGGTAATTGTTAATGAAGTGGGGATGTTCAAAAATACATTTAAGGCTTATACGACAATTTTACGCGATGCCGTTGGCGCCAACCCGAACCTTTCGATCATGGCTCCGACCGATGCTTCAGGTTCACTTTTACGGCTCGGCAGAGGAGCCTTTTATTACGATATAACCAGAAAGGAAGGATCCAGTGCGCAAGCCGGTTATCTGGAATTTCTCGGCAATCAGTCGGGCTACGGCGGATACAGCTTTAGAACACAGGGCGGCACGGTTACGGTCAATTACAACGGTTCGGTAACGTACGGCAGCGTGGCGTACTCTGGACTTGGTGCGCCTTCAAACGGGACTGTTGTTTATTGTTCCGATTGTACGAAAGCGACTCCCTGTGCGGGAAGCGGCAGCGGCGCGCTGGCGAAAAGGATAAACGGAAGCTGGGATTGTAACTAAACAGTTTTCATAATTTTGTCGAATTTGACCTCTTGCAGACCTTATGGCAATCTGCAAGAGGTCAAATTTTTATGGAAAAAATTGTCTTTACAAACGGCTGTTTCGATATAATTCACCCCGGGCATATCGATTTGCTTGAACGAGCCAGAAAACTCGGTACAAAATTGATCGTCGGAATTAACAGCGATAGATCGGTCAGAGCCATCAAGGGCAAAGATCGTCCTTTTTTTTCGCAAACGGAACGTGAATTAATACTTCAAGGATTAAAGTCGGTTGATGAAGTCAGGATTTTTGACGAAAATACGCCTGAAAATTTAATTAGGGAATTAAAACCGGATGTTTTGGTGAAAGGCGGGGATTGGAGGGTTGAAGAAATTATCGGGGCGGATTTTGTGATTAAAAACGGCGGCGAAGTTTTTTCACTGCCGCTCAAAGACGGATTTTCTTCGAGTAAAATTGTCGAAAAAATTCGTGAAATTTCAATTTCCGGGGCGGATTCTCCGCGTTTTGGTGAAAGCCTGACACATAATTCCTTGAATGAACATTTTGAAGTTTTCCGAAAAATATTGGCGGAAGATCTTGAAAACATTGAGAATTGTGCCGAATTGATTTTTGAAACTTTCCGAAAGGGAAATAAGGTTTTGATATGCGGAAACGGCGGTAGCGCGGCAGACGCACAGCATATTGCCGCCGAATTTGTCGGGCGTTACGAAACCGAACGCATCGCGCTGCCGGCGATCGCTCTGACGACCGACACCTCGGCGTTGACGGCTTTGGCAAACGATTATGATTTTGAGAGAATTTTTGCCAGACAGGTCGAGGCTCTCGCTCGCGAAGCCGACCTTTTGATCGCCATCAGCACGAGCGGAAATTCGCCAAATGTGATTTCGGCGGTGATGAAAGCCAGACAGATCGGCTGTAAAATTCTCGGAATGACAGGCGCGAAAGGCAAAAAGCTCGCTTCATTATGTGATAAAACCGTAATGGCGCCGTCCGAACGAACGGCAAGAATTCAGGAAGCACATATCACGATCGCGCATATCTGGTGCGAAATAATTGACGAAAAAATTGTTAAGGAAAAGTTTAACGGCTAAAAAATTGCAAAATACCAAAGAACTGATCGAAAGATTTTCAAAAGTAAAAGTTTTAATAGTCGGCGATGTCATGCTTGACCGATACTGGTGGGGAAGTGTCAGCCGGATTTCGCCGGAAGCACCCGTTCCGGTCGTCAGACTTGAACGAACGAGCGTCGCGGCGGGCGGCGCGGCAAATGTAGCGGCAAACGTTGTCGGGCTCGGTGCGGAAACCTTTCTGGTCGGCATCGTCGGCGATGATTCGGAAGCAAAAACACTGGCGGAGATACTGGAAACTTCAAAAATATCCCCGGACTACCTGATTTCCCTCAATAATCGCCAAACGTCTGTTAAAACACGGATTATCGCGCATAGCCAGCAGGTTGTGCGGCTCGATCAGGAAAATACAACGGCAATATCCGAACTCGAAGCCGAAAACATTCTCGAAAAGATTGAAAAGGTTTTTAAAGAATCCGATATTGTTATTATTTCCGACTACGCCAAAGGATTTTTAGTTGAAAATCTATTGTCGCGTCTGATAACGAAATGCCATACCGAAAAGAAAAAGATTCTGGTTGATCCGAAAGGAAAAGACTATACAAAGTACAAAGGGGCAACGCTCTTGACTCCGAATCAAAAAGAGGCGACCGATGCCTGCGGGCTGGAAGAAAGTGAAAAAAATGGGGTTGAAATAGCCGGAAAAACCTTACTTGAGAACATCTCGACCGAATCCGTCCTGATTACGCAGGGCGAAAAAGGAATGACCTTGTTTCAAAACGATGGTGAAATTCAACGGTTTGACGCTTTGGCGCGTAAGGTCTATGACGTGACGGGCGCCGGGGACACCGTTATTGCGGTATTGGCGGTCGCGATCGGCGCGGGTTTGGATTTCTTTGAAGCGTCGAGGCTAGCCAATATCGCTGCCGGATTGGTCGTCGAACAGATCGGAACAACCGCGATCAACCGTGAAATGCTTGTAAACGCCCTGACTGAAAGCGCGTGACAGAACGAATAATCTCTCAAACACATATGAAAGCAAAAATTCTTTTTATCGAACGAAAGTTTTGGAAAAAAAACTTTCTGGCGTTCAGCATTGAAAAAATCTATGAACAAATTGCCAAAAAGCTTCCGGCGGAAGAGTTTGAAACGTCGTTCGTGAAAGTGCCCTATGGAAATTCTTTTTTTGAAATGCTCAAAAATCTATTGGTTTTCAAGAAACCCCAAGCCGATATTTATCATATAACCGGGCAGGTTCATTATCTTGCGCTCACATCGCCAAAACAAAAAACGGTTCTGACCATTCACGA
>DATLOR010000102.1:0-23563 GCA_035536135.1 Pyrinomonadaceae bacterium
CCTTTTTTCTACTTCTCCCCTTGTTTCTTACCCACCGGTCGTGAAAAGTTGATTGAACTTGTTCAATTTAACCGCGAGAACCGCTCTTGTGATTGTTCCCGAAGGTTCAAAGCGCGGTCCCGGAAGCGCCTGATATTGTCCGGGCGCGATCTGGATGAGTTCCGCCGGATAAGCTTCGAACAATCCGTTATTGATGGCGATCTGGACATAACCGCGAAGCGCGGCGGGAATTTGCGCGTTGTCCGAAAGCACCGTTCCGTTGTAGGTGACGTTCGTATTTGCCAGCGCACGGGCTTCCGCGTCGTGTCCGAGTGCTTTGACAAACGCGACCGCCGTATCGAGCCGTGAAACCGAAGTCGTCGGGCTGAAACTCGTTCCGGTAAAGCCCTGCAATCCGGTCGGCACAAAGTCGTAATCGCGAAGCGTTGCGCCTTTTGCCGTGACGGCTTCGGCAATTCGCGCCAGATCGCCCGAAACGTCTGTAAATTTCGGACTTGCGCCGAGCGTCTGGCGAAGCGGTGCGTTCAAGGCAAGCGATTGTGCCAGATCGGCTTTGCTGACCCGCGTATCGGGACGAAATGTGCCGTCCGTGAAAGTATCGATCAAACGATTCTTGAGCGCGTTTTCGATCTCCGTTTTTAGCGGATGTGCAGAAATATCGCTGATCGCGGGCAAAATATATTTGACCTGTTTGACCGAACCGTCAACCGGACCGGGCGCGGCAAGCTGGGTCGGCGAAGAGGCTTGCGGCGCGGCGGATAAACTTCGCGCACCGCGAACTTCGAGCGTCCACGTTCCCGCCTGCGGATTATCAACCGTAATTTCGCGGCGGTCGCTGCCGATCACCGGAAAATCGATCGCCGTCGAATAAGTGGTCGTGCCGTCCGGCGCGGTCAATTTGATCCCGACCAGATTTCCCGTGCCTTCTTCCAAAAGCGTGTCGACGACCGCGCTCACTTCGAGCACATTCATATTCGGTTCGACCGTAAATGAAGCGGCATTTGTCGAAGTTGTGCCCGAAACCGCCGGATCGAAATCGATATGGAAATTCTGCACGGCGGGACGGTCTTCGCCGAAAACCGTATTAAATGAAACGTCCTGAAAATTCTTGTAAGCCTTTGCGCGGTTATAAACTTTATCGACTGCCGCATAAGCATTGATGTAGCCCGCGCCGACTTCATAATCTTCGTAACCGGGCATTCTCGTCGCCGTCTCGGTCATAATTTGTTTGATTTCGTCAGGCGTCAAGGTCGGGTCGGCATCGAGCATTAAAGCCGCGACTCCGGCGGCAAACGGTGTTGCCATCGAAGTTCCCGAGATCTGCGTGTAAAAAGGAACCAATCCGACCGGAATTTCCGTGTCGTTCGTGAGACCGCTCGAAACGCCGAAATTACCGAGAGCGCGCACCGAAACGATGTCGGATGTAAATCCGTAACGTGTCAGACTGCTTTCGAAATAACGACCGTTACCGGGCGCGGTCAGCGTCGGAGCTTCGTTATCGTTCGACGGATTGTTGTCGTTTAGGCGTTCTTCACGCGGGACTCCGCGCGAGGAAAAATCCGCGAGCATTCCGTCTTTCGTGCCTGCCGCGACACCGATCACAAACGGTGCCTGCGCGTAGGGACTTAAAGTATCTTTCGCCGCGCCGTCGTTGCCGCCCGCGAAGAAAACGCTGATATTGCGGTCGTAAGCCTGTTTCGCGGCAAGCATAAACGGGTGATTCGGATCATACTGACCGCCGCCGAGCGGACCGTAGGAATTCGTGATCACGCGGATTTTATATTGATCCTGATGCGATAAACCGTACTCCCAACCGGCAAGCGCGTCCAAAACCAGAATGACCGCGCCGCCGCCCGAACCGACGATCTTCACGCCCGGCGCAACGCCGCCGTAAGTTCCGCCCGAACGCGAGCCCAAACCGCCGACGATTCCCGCGCAGTGCGTACCGTGTCCGACCGTGTCGGTGTTCGGCACGTTTTCGATCGAAAGCGACGGCGTAAATCCGTTGAGCGCGACGCCGCCGACCGTAATTCCGGTGTTTCCCGCATCGGTCGAAACGACGCGCTGCGTGTTTTGAATGATTTTTGTGCCGAGCGGCAAATCCGCGCCCGTTGCGTCGATTCCCGAATCGATCACGAGCACCGAGAAATCGCCCGCGCCCGAAACCGGCATTCCGCCGTTACGCAACGTGAACGGGGCATCCGAACGCAATTTGTCAACGCCCGTCACCATCCGCGCCTGATTCATATAATAAACCTGACGGTCGTTCGACCAGACAGACCTTACGGCTGAGTTATTCGACAATGCGCGAACCTGTCCGGCGGTCAGCACGGCTCCGACCATTCCGAGCTTTTGAAAAGTCACGCCCTGCGTAATTCCCAAGCCTCTCAAAATATTCAGATGACTGCTCGCCAAGCCGTTTGACGTGTTAAAACTGATAATCACGACGCCGACCGACACATTATCGGAAAGCCCGGCAATCTGATTTTGCAGGGTTTGGCTGACCGCCGCTCCTTGCGCCTGAAAGACAAAAACGCCTGCCATTGCCGCAAGCGCGAAAAATAAACTTAAAAATTTTTGATAAATTTGATTTGATCTCACCGTTTTGCTCCTCAATTTTTTGTTTGTAAAAACTGAAGCCAGATTAAACGTTGAGGTTTGAGAAATACTTGAAGTGATTTTTTTGAAGACTTGAGGCTGACTTGAAAAAAAAAGGTGCGGAAAACCCCTTCACTTTTTTTCCGCACCTTTTACCGCTTAACATTCACTCAGAATGATAAGCAAAGCTTTTATAATTTTTCAAAATTTTGTCCGTTTGAACCGAAATGAATAAGACTTGCTTAGGATATAAAAGAAACCTTGAGGAATACTTGAGAATTGTTTAACTCATTTAATTTAAGTAGTTTACTTCGTTAGTTCCTGAAAGATCTTGCGGGTTTCGGGTGCGGGCGAAACGCCTAATTCTTTTTTGAGCAGAGTTTGCAGAGTTTCAAATTGCTCGACGACCGACGAGCGTTTGCCCTGTGCGGCGTAGATTTTCATGATCAGCCGGTGCGCATCTTCACGAAACGGGTCGTTTTGTAAAATTGTGTTCGAATATTTAAGCGCGTTCGACCAGCTTTTATCCGAAAAAGCGAGTTTTGCGAGCGCGTTCAGAACGCGCGAATATTGTTCGACGTAATAATTGCGCCGCTCTTCCGCCCAATCCTCGTAAACGCCCGCCATAAATTCGCCGCGGTAGAGCTCGTTTGCTTTTTCGAGATTTTCGCGGAAAAGTTCAGCGTCTTTTTCGCGCTTGGCTTTTTCGGCTTCCGCCATCGCCGTTTCGAATTCTTCGGTGTCGATCGAATATGAAAGCTCGGGATTTAGCTGATACGCGCCGTCGCGGAAAACCAGAAAATTCTGTTTGAACGATTGATTCGAGTTCAAGGCTTTGCGGATATGCGAGATCGTCGGGTGAAAATTCTTTTCGATCGCCGATAATTCCTCGTCGCCCCAGAATGCATCGATCAAAACTTCCTTGTCAACGCGGTGGTGTTTGCTCGTCGCAATATAGCAAAAAATGTCGCGGGCGCGTTTCGTCGTCCAGGCGTCCGCCGCAAAAGGCTTCGATTTATCGCGGAAAATTTCGACAAAGCCGAATGTTTTGATGGTCAGATCGGTAATCGCTGAAAGCGGTGAGTAGAGAGTAGCAAGCTGAGATTCGGAAGGTTTATTCTCAACTTTTAACTCTCCGCTCTCGACTGTTTCGCGCAGATCGAACGGAAGTTTTTCCACAACTTCTTCATCGGAAAAAAGCCGCGGATTACGGCGGATCTCGCCGCGCAGCCAATGTTCATAGTCAAACCGCGCCGTCAGATCCAAAGCTCTCTGCAAAGAGGGCAGCATTTCCTTGCGGTTTTCTTCGGCGTAGTAGGTTTCGGCAAGCAGCAGCGACGCGTTGGCTTCGTCATAATTCAGATTCTGGTCGTGAAAAAATTCAGCTAAATGTTTTATTTCTGCTGCCAGCCCGGCGGTTTCGCCCTGCGCCAGAAGAACGCGGCAAAGCGCGAGCTGCGCGGTTTTCAAGCCGATCTCGTTATTTAAATTTTGACGTTTTTCGATCAGACTTTCCAGAAGATTCCGCGCCTTGACCGCGTCGCCGCGCAGCAGATAAAATTTGGCGCGTTCTTCATCCAATTCACGCGTCGCCGGATTGACATCGGCTTCTTCGAACGATTTTAAGGCGCGTTCGTAAAATTCGGCGGCGTGCGTAAAATCGTTTTTGTCGCGGTAAAAATTGCCGTAAGCCTCGAAAATCTCACCGCGCAGCGACTTTAAATTGTAAAGCTGGCAGAGTTCGAGCGAGCGTTCGAGATGTTTTTCGGTTTCCTCGAATTCGCCGCGATAAAGATGAAGCCGCGCGACATTTAAATGTCCGATGGCTTCCTGCGGCAAAGGTTTATCGTTCTCGCCGTCGCGGAAAATTCGTTTGAACCAGCGCAGAGCCTCGCCGAAATCGCCGCGAAACCCTGCCGGAAGCGCGAGATTATGCGTGATCAGACGAATGAAATGCTCGTTCGATTGTTTTTCCGCAAGTTCGAGGGCAAACCGGAATTGCTGTTCGGCTTGCGCCCACGCGCCCTGCGCGATCAGACAAAGCCCGCGTGTGTTGGCGCACTTCAAAAAGGTTTCCGAGTTTTCGTCAACCAGTTTTTCGGCTTTTTCGAGATTTTCAAACGCCGCCGCCGTTGCGCCCTTGCGCCGCGCCAGGCTCGCCAGCGAATGCAATGCTTCGGCTTCGCCCGTTTTGTCCGAATCTCTGGCAAGAAGTTTGACGGCGCGGTTCAGGAGATTCGAAGATTTGTCCGTTTCGCCGCGCAGCCGTGCGATTTCAGCTTTGTGCAGAAGCACGCGCGGAAATTTATCCAGAATACTAAGCGGAATTTTTTCGATAAAACTGTCGAGCGTCAAACCTGCGCCGCCCGCGATCCATTCGCCGCCTTTTTCGGCGATGATCTGTGCCGCTTTCTCGAAATTTTCGGCTTCGAGCAAAAACGGCAAAGCTTTTTCCCATTGATTTTCGGTTAAGAAAAATTCGGCAAGCCGGTTTTTTTCCTTTTCAAGCTCGGCGCGACCGATCTCCGAACGCAGACGACGCTGAAGAAAATCGCGGAAAAGCGGGTGAAGGCGATAAACTTCGCTCGTCGAACGGTCGCCCGCAACCGTCAAAAAGACGTTTTTCTGCAAAAGCTCGGGCAAGATCGCCGAACTGCGCTTGTCGGGAAAAAGACGGCTGCAAACATCGAGCGGCAAAGATTCGAGCAATGACAGATGGAGCAGCAGATTTTGGACTTCTTCCGGTTCGTGCGAAAAAACTTCTTCCGCAAAATAATCGAAAATGTCTTTTTCCGATTGATGCAACAATTCGCGCAGATCGATCGTGCGGCGTTCCGATTGCGCGTAGATTTCCTGTTCGGCAACCTGGCGGACAAGCTGCAGAGCCGTGATCCAGCCGTGCGTGCGTTCGCGGTATTCGGCAATTTCCTCGTCCTTTAATTCGACATTGAGAGTTTTGCGGAAAAGCTCGCGGACTTCTTCGTCCGTAAAAAGCAAATCTTCGCGCGTGATGACGAGCGCGGCGGATTGCGAACGGCGGCGCATGATCGCGAGCGGCGGCAGATCGCGCGTCGTGATGATCAGATGGATCATATCCGACGAATATTGCAAAAGACGGTCGACGAGCTTATGAACGACCGTTTCGCGTCCGATGTGATGATAATCGTCCAGGACCAGAAAAAACGGCTGTTCGATATTTTCGAGAATTTCGTTGAGCAGCAGATCGACGGCGCGTTCGGGAAATCGCAGGAATTCGTCGGTCGCTTCGGAAAGATACGGCAGAATCGTTTCGCCGAAATCGGGCGCGATGTTTTTGATGCCGTGCGCGATGTAGCCGAGAAAAACGAACGGGTCGGCGTCCGTGTGGTCGAGCTGATACCAAACCGTCCGGCGCGGCTGATTGCGGATAAAATCCGAGATCAGCGTCGTTTTCCCGCAGCCCGCATCCGCCGCGACAAGCGTAATTGTCGAATTTAAATTTGCCTGGAGTTTTTCCGTTAAACGCGGACGCGGTAAAAGTTCGGAAACAGCGCGCGGCGGGAGAAGTTTTGTCCGCAGAAAAAAGTTCGGTCTTGACATTAGTATCTGGTTATTAGAGGTCTCTGCTTTTTCAGAGATTATGTCACAACCTTCACTCATTTACTAACCGGTTTTAAGGCATTTCGATAAATTGTTTGAGACGCGAAATCCGCCCGAAAGATTTTTTATGCGCGATCGCGGTCAATTTCTGCGAAACGCTGTATTTTTTGAAAAACTCGTAGGTTTCTTCGAGATTAAAAGCAAGCAGTTTTTCGTCGATCACGCCCAGAACCTGTTTTGAACGAACGCGCCAGAGCGGCTGCGGCGGTTTGGTGCGCGATAGCAAAACGAGATGCATTTCAGGTGTCAGGGTGTAGAGCAGACTGACAAAAAACTCGGCGAACCATTCGGCATCGAAAACATTGTGAACATCGTCCAGCACGATCAAGATCGGCTCATCGGATTTCTGCGCAACGTTTGCCAAAAGTTTTTCGACAAAAACGAGAATCTCGTGACTCGAATCTTTCAATTGTTCAAAGTCCTCGTCAAAGATCGCCGCAAAATAACGCGCAAACAAATTCCAATCGGCTTCGGCGCCGTCGATCTGATACCACGCAACGCGGTTGTAATTCGCCGCAAATTCGGCGGCAAGCGCGCTTTTCCCGGTTTCGGCGCGTCCCGTTATTAATGTCGCGCCGTTTTGTTTTGATGATTTTTTGAGCAGTTCGACCAGCCGCGGACGCGCAATGTGATTTCCAAATCGCGGAATCCGCATTTTATCGGCGAAAAGATGAATCCGTTCGTCCGAATGAGACGAATAATTATACACGGAAGAGCTAATATCTATGCTGTGTGCCGTTTCCGCGTAGTCGAAGTTTTCGTGAAAAGATAGAGTCATCGCCATAGCAATCCGAATATATATTTAAAAACTTGAGAAAAACTTGAATTTTTCGGAAATTTAACCGATTTTCCGTAAATTCGGGCATAATCTCAAGTTTTTCTCAACCATTCTTATTTAAAGTTGGAACTATCAAAACTTGAAAATGTTTTGAGCGATTTTTGCTCTCCCCAAAAGACATTTGGAGGTTTTAAGGTAATGAAAAAATTCATATTCGGTCTAAATATAGTTCTTCTCCTGAACGTTTTTTGCTTTGCCCAGAAGCAAAAAGCCGACCCGAATCAAGAAGTTACTCCCCAAAAACAGAGCAGTAAAAAATCCAACCGGAACAGTGATGTTTTACTGCAATCCGGCACGAGCATCGAAGCTCAGCTGCAGCAGACATTGGACGTTAAAAAAGCGTCGGTCGGCGATCAGGTTGTTCTGACAACGACCAAAGCAATCAAGCAAAACGGGCAAACCGTCGTGCAAAAAGGAGCGCGGCTGGTCGGTCGCGTCACCGAAGTTCAGCAAAAAACGAAGGAAAACGCGCAAACAAAACTCGGCGTGATCTTTGACCGCATCGAGGGAAAAAATCTGAGCGCGCCGATCAGTACAACGATCGTTTCGATCACGCAGGCAGCCGTCAATACTTCGGTCGGCGATACGCTAAACTCCGACATTTCTGGAAGTTCGACGAGTTCGAGCAGTGTTTCGGGAACGAAATCGGGCGGCGGCGGCTTGCTCGGCGGCGTCACGAACACGGTCGGCGGTGTGGTGAACACGACCTCCAACACGGTTGGCGGCGTGACCAACACGGCGACCAATGCGGTCGGCGGAACAACGCAAACGCTCGGACGAACATTAAACGGAATCCAAATTTCGCAGTCGTCAAATACTTCCGCGAACGGCGCGGCAACTCTTTCATCGCAAAACAAAAATTTGCGGATCGAAAAAGGCGTAACTTTTCAGCTCAGATTAAACGAATCGGTTGAAAATTAATTTGAAAACAGGTTAGTGCGGGATGAAGTTTCGATAAAATGACGGTTATCGGCTGTTTTGTAAAAAGAATCGGTTTTCCATACAGAATAGTCGATTTCTTGAAGCCGGCAGAATGTTGACTTTATTCCGCACTAATGAAATTATCTAGGCATATAATTTGCTGAAGGGTTCGGTGTTTAGTTATCCTAAACAGGAACCTTCCAAAATGTGTTTGATTTTGATACGAAAAAATTTTTACTTGTAGTTTTTTTATACAAAACCGCGTCAATGAAAATACGGAAATTATTTATTAAGACAATCGGCTCCTTAATGTTGATCGTCTTTACGTTTAATTCGGTTTACGCCGGATTAAATATCATAAAATCAAACGGCATCACGCTGACCGGCGCGGACGGCATCACTCTGACGGGTGCCGACGGCATCACTCTGACGGGTGCGGACAATTTTCTCAGCTATCAATCAAACGGCATTACGCTAACGGGCGTCGACGGCATTCCGCTGGTTTTACCGAACGGTATCACTTTAACCGGCGCGGACGGTTCGACCTATACCGGCGCAAACGGCATCACTTTGACCGGCGCGGACGGCATTTCTTTAACGGGCGCGGATGGTATCACTTTAACGGGTGCGGACGGCATTACGCTGACCGGCGCGGACGGAACAACCTATCGCGCCGATTCGATCATTGCGCGAAATCCGACCGGAATCACGTTAACGGGCGCGGACGGAATCACGCTGACCGGTGTTGACGGTTTTAATCGAATTGCCGAAAACGGCATCACTTTAACCGGAGCCGATGGTATTACGCTGACGGGCGCGGACGGAATCACGCTGACCGGTGCGGATTCAATTATCGGTTATACGGTAAACGGCGTGGCTTTTTCGCTTCTCCATCCGAACGGCATTACTTTAACCGGCGCGGACGGCATTACTTTAACCGGCGCGGACGGAATCACCTTAACGGGCGCGGACGGAATCACCTTAACCGGCGTTGATAATCAAACAAATAATATTTCGAGCGGTTTGCAAGGCATTGATGCGGAACTCGCGATCAAGTTAAATCAGATCACCGACGACAGCAATGTCAATGCGGTTCTCGCGTTTCATCAATATCCGACCGCCGCCGATTTAGATCGTTTACGGCAAATCGGCATCATCGGCGGAACGCTTTTCCGCGTCTTGCCGATGATCGTTGTCACCGCCACGCGCCAACAGCTTATCGCCGCTTCGCAAATGCCGAATATCCGTTCGATTTACGGCAACCGGACGCTGACCTTTAATTCCGACCCGTATTTTAACAAAACCGCTGTTCAGCGCGTCGCGACCGACCGCGATCTGCAAAACAAAAATCTTGGCTTGCCCGTTTCGGGCAGAAACGTGACGGTCGCCGTTCTCGATACGGGCGTCAATGCGCTTCATCCCGATTTAGCCGGAAAGGTCGTCCAAAACGTGCGGCTTAATGATACTTTGAGCGCGCCGCTCGGATTTTTGAATCCCGTCCCGGTCGAAAATCTTGCGAACACGGATCTGATCAGCGGACACGGCACATTTGTTTCGGGCATCATCTCGGGAAGCGGCGGACTTTCCGCCGGAAAATATAACGGTGTTGCGCCGGGGGCGAAGATTCTGGGCTTGAGCGCGGGCGACGTGAATCTGCTTTTTGTACTTTCGGGTTTCGATTATCTGCTCGAAAAAGGCGCAAATTACAACACGCGGGTCGTCAATTGCAGTTTTTCGGCAAACACGGTTTACGACGAGAACGATCCCGTCAATATCGCCACCAAAATGCTGACCGACCGTAATATCAACGTCGTTTTCTCGGCGGGAAATTCGGGCGCGGGCAACGGAACTTTGAATCCCTACGCGGTCGCGCCGTGGGTTGTGAGCGTCGGCGCAACGGATGAAAAAGGAAAACTGGCGAGCTTTTCGTCGCGCGGAATTTTCGGCAATCCGCTTCAAAATCCGTCGATCGTCGCCCCCGGAGTAAACGTCGTCAGTTTGCGAAGTTTGGCGACGCAGACCGGAACTTTGGGAGTGGTCGGAGCCGATACAAGCCGTTTAACGCTCGGCGAACTTCCCTTTTACACGACCGCCAGCGGAACATCCTTTTCCGCGCCGCAGGTTGCCGGGACGATCGCTTTGATGCTTGAAGCAAATCCGAATCTGACACCGAAACAGATCAAAGACATTCTCCAGCATTCGGCAACTCCTCTGCCCCTAAACTATCGCCACGAGGTCGGCGCGGGAATGCTGAACGCCTATGCAGCGGTTCTGGAATCGGCGTTTCCGGCGCGTCAGACGGGACTTTTCCGTTCGGTTCTGGAAAACAAGACGGTCGAATTTTCAACCTCGATCGCGCAATCATTTAATCAGACAGTACTGCCCGGAATGCCTTCGACAACTAATTTTTCGCTTCCGGAAAATACCGTGCAGGCTTCGGTGACGATCGGTTGGGGAATGAGTCCGAACGATTTGGGCTTGAAAGTTAATAACTCGAGCGGACAATTGCAGGGCTCTTCAAACAATTTAAATTTAACGGGTTTAACCGCCAAACGCGAAAAAGTTAATCTTTACAATCCGGCGAGCCGCGATTTTCAAGCCGTCGTTTCGCACACGGCAAACGTCGGCACGGCGCAGAACTATTTCGGTCTGGTCGAAGTTTCAAAGGTTGATTATTCGCGTCTGAACGACATAAATTCGCTGTCAAACGATTCGCGCGATACGATTCTGGAAACGATCCGGACATTTGTCATGCTCCCGCAAGGCAAGGTTTTCCGACCGAATTCGTCAGTCAGCCGCGCCGAATTTGCGGAAACTTTTGTCCGCAGCGGAACGGTGCAGCAATTTGTCGCCAACTCGCAAATGTATTCCGATGTCAGCGACGGCTACACGCGGAGTGTCGTGGAAAGCGTCCAGTCAAATCAAAGCGGAAAATTGATCTATGATGCAAACCCGGGCGGCGCATTTCGTCCCGATAATTTAACGACCAAGCTCGTCGCGGCAATCGCGTTCGTGAAAGCCGCCGGTTATGAAAATCAGGCGTCAAATACATTTTTATCGACGAGCATTCTCGATTACGCACAAATCCCCGCCGAATATCGCGGATATGTTGCCGTCGCGATTCAAAAAGGCTTGATCAAGCTTGACGGTTATTATTTCAATCTAAATCGTCCGCTGACACGGCTCGAACTCGCCCAGGCGATCAACAAAATCAACCATCTTTAAATTCGGCTTCAGGTTTCAGGTTAAATGTGATTTAACCTGAAACTCTGTTGATTCGTTGCTGATTATCGGCGTAGTTCGATCGGGGTGAAGAATGGCGGATCGGAGTTTTAATTATCGAGAATCTCTCTGATTTTATGTGCCAGGGCGTCGGGTGAAAAAGGTTTTTGAATAAAATTTGTGCTGGCATCAATAGTTTCGTTTTGCAGCCCGCCATCATCAATATACCCCGAGGTAAAAAGGATCCTAAGTTTGGACAATTTTGTTTTTAACTTTTCTGCCAACTCCCGACCGCCCATCCGGGGCATAACAATATCGGACATCAGCAAATCGAATTGATGATTTCCCTGATTATAAATTTCAAGTGCTTCTAACCCGTCGCGGGCTTCAACCACCATATAGCCGCATTCTTCCATGATCTGCCGCGTCAGATTACGGACCAGCTCCTCGTCTTCCACCAGAAGAATCAGTTCGCTACCTTTGAGCAGTTCCGTGGAATTCTCTTTTATCTTTCCGATGTGCGGCTGCTCCGAGACTTGCGGGAGATAGATTTTAAATGTCGTGCCGACCCCTTTTTCACTTTCTACTTCGATGCTGCCGCCCGATTGTTTGATGATCCCGTAAACCGTTGCCAGCCCTAATCCCGTTCCCTTACCTACTTCTTTTGTAGTAAAAAACGGTTCGAAAATATGCTGTTTGATTTCGGCATTCATCCCGACGCCCGTGTCGTTGACCGTCACCACGACATACGCTCCCGGCAAAACACCGACATGTCTGCCCGCTGATTCCGAGTCGAGAAAAATGTTGCTCGTTTCGATCTTCAATGCGCCGCCCTGCGGCATCGCATCGCGGGCATTTACCGCCAGATTCATAATGATTTGCGAAAACTGTCCGGGATCGACTTTTACCAGACCGATCTTATGGTTAAGGGTCGTCGTCAACTGGATATTTTCTCCGATCACGCGGCGCAGCATTTTAATTGTTTCGCTGATCGTTTCGTTGAGGTTAAGCACCACGGGATGAAGTATTTGCTGGCGACTGAAAGCCAACAGCTGGTGTGTCAGATCCGCCGAACGCAGACCGGCTTTCTTGATCTCCTCGATATTCAGACGTAACGGGTCATCGTCTCGCAGTTGGCGCAGCGTCAAATCGCTGTAGCCGTTGATCGCCGTCAGCATATTATTGAAATCATGCGCGATGCCGCCCGCCAGTAAACCGACCGATTCAAGCTTTTGTGCCTGTCGGAGCTGTTCTTCGAGTTCTTTGGTTCTGGTAATATCTAACATAACCCCCTGCCAGCCGGAAATGACTCCCTTGTCATCAACAACAAAACGCCCTTTATCGTGGAGCCAGTAAATTGTGCCGTTCTTTGCCACGATCCGGTATTCCAGATCGGTTTCCGTCATGCTTTCAATTGCCTTCTGAGTAGCAAGAAGAACCCGATTCCGATCTTCACTATGGATCAGACCAACCCACATATCAGGTTGTTTAAACCATTCTTCAGTCGTGTAACCGAATCTGGTCACGTTCGGGCTGACATAAATCGTTGAATACGGAGGATGTGGTTCGGCGAGATAAGCAATTGCCGGCGATGACTCAACCAGATTGCGGTATTTGTCTTCCGCACGGCGAATGACGGCTTCAATACCCCGGCGTTCGGTGATATCGCGCGTCACGCTGAGCAGCGAGATGATTTCGCCGGATTGATTGCGCATCGGAACGGCGTGCGTTTCCAGCCAGCAGTGCCTGCCTTTGAGTCCGACAATTTCAAATTCGAGAATTTCCGTGCTGCCCGCCAAAACATTTCTGATCAGTTTGCTAAACGCACGGCGATGTTCCGGGACAACGATTTTGATCACCGTTGAGCCGCGCACTTGCTCGATCGAATCGGCTTCGATCATCGCCAGACCCGCCGGATTCATTTCCAGCAATTCCCCGTTCAAACCGAGAATTTTAACGCATTCCGGCTCGGTTTCGACGATTGTCCGCAACCGAATCTCGCTTTCGCGCAGGGCTTCTTCGGCGCGCTTTTGTTCGCTGATGTCGAGAACAAAAGCAATAATGCTGTTTTCAGGATCCTGCAAAAGCGTCCCGCCGACCATGACCGGAACGCGACTGCCATCCTTTCGGAAATACTCTTTTTCGCGGGGATTTGAAAAACCGAAATCGGCTAATTGCTGCTTGGCGCGTTCATCCTGCCAAAGAAGCTCCGGCGGAGTCATCTCATCCCACCTTAATATCCCATCCCGCAGTTCCTCTCGCGTATAGCCGACAGTTTTGAGAAAAATGTCGTTCGCTTCGATAATATTGCCATCCAGGCTAGTAATAATAATACCGATGATACTCGACTCGATCAATTTTTTAAATTTTGACTCGCTCGCCCGAATTGTTATTTCAGCTTGTTTGCGCGCACTAATATCCTGCTGGACGCCAACAAAATTCGTTAAATGACCCGATTCGTTGAAGACCGGCGAGAGGCTCAGCTCATTCCAAAACGGCTCGCCGTTTTTACGGTAATTCAGAATTTCGCGCCGAAACGGTGTTTTACTTTTGATCGCTTCCCGAATTTCATCAACAGTCCGGGGATTTGTTTCCGCTCCCTGCAAAATACGGCAGTTTTGACCCTGGATTTCCTCGAAACGATAGCCGGTCAGTTTTTCAAAGGCGGCGTTTGTATAAATGACCGGGTAATTTGGATCTTCCGCATTGGAAATAACAATCCCTTCGCCGATCGAATCGATCGCGGATTTCATTAACCGCATTTCGGTTTCCGCCTTTTTTCGTTCGGTGATGTCATGCGCGACACAGAACATTAGACTTTCGGTTTCTGACCATAAAATCGTCCAGTTCACATTAACTGTGGAGCCGTTTTTATGCCGCAACCGGTTCTCAAAATCGCGCACTTCGACACCCGACAAGATTTCGAGTGTCACTTCATTTGTTTTAAAAACATCTTCGGGAACGACAAGATCGATGTAAGGCTTTCCCACAAGCTCTTCGGGTTTAAAGCCCCAAACCTTCAGGGATGCCGGGTTGATCGTCACAATGTTTCCTTTCGCGTCGATCGTGCAGATGACATCCGGCGCGTTCTCAATCATCGCCCGTTCGCGTTTCGCGGCTTTTTCCAAAGCCTCTTCGGTAAGCTTGCGGGCGGTGATGTCAATCACAATCCCAGCCACCCGGTACGGCTTTCCGGAATCGTCGAAGTAAAAACGTCCTTTGGTCCACAGCCAATGCAAAGAGCCGTCGCGCCAAACCGTCCGTAACTCAACGTCGTATTCACCCTGACCCGACATCGCCTGCTGAAAAGCCGCGTCGACCCGGTCGCGGTCATCCGGATGATTGTGCGCCAGAAAGGTATCGTAACCCCATTCCGGCACGACCTCGCTGTAACCGAAGCACTGGTCGTGACGCAGCGAACGGCGGGCAACATTCGTGCGCAGATCCATATCCCAGTCGCCGATTTCCGCCGCTCCGAGCGCAAAACTCAGTCGCTCCTCGCTTTCGCGCTGCAGACGCTCCGAGAGCCTGCGCTCGGTGATATCCTGCATCGTTCCGGTAACGCAAAGGGGATTGCCCGATTCGTCGAACGCCGCCTCGCCGATCTCGCGGATCATTCTCTCCTCACCGTTCGGGCGGATGATTCGGTGTTCGAATTCAAACGGACCTTTCTGTGCCAACGCCGCGCCCACCGCCGAATGGAACATTTGCCGGTCATCCGGATGGACGATGTTTAAGAAACCTTCAAAAGTGCCGTCGAATTGCGTTTCCGAGAGAGCAAAAATTCGGTAAATTTCCTCCGACCAGGAAAGTTGATTGTTTTGTATGTCCCAGTCCCAGCCTCCGAGTTGAGCGATTCGCATCGCGTTGGCAAGACGGGATTTGCTTTGGCGCAGAGATTCTTCCGCCTGTTTCTGCGCCTTTCGTTTCGACCCATTTTCCAGTTCGCGTTCGATGGCGGGAGAAAGCCTTGTCAGATTATCCTTCATTAAATAATCATTGACCCCAACCCGCATCGCTTCGACGGCAACATCTTCACCGATTGTTCCTGAAATTATGATAAACGGAATATCCTTCCCGCTTTCTTTCAAAATCCGCAAAGCCTCAAGCCCGCTAAAACCCGGCATTACATAATCAGACAGAACAATATCCCAATCGCGCTCAGAGAGAGCTTTTTTCAAATCCGCTGCTCTCTGCACTCTGAGCGATTGAACCTCGTAATCTGATTTTGCTAATTGCCGCAGAATTAGTTGGGAATCCATCTCGGAATCTTCGACAATTAAGACTTTAAGAAGTTTCATATTATTTCGGAGTCACAGATCGGTTAACCGCCAGCCAAAAAACACCGAGCTTGTTGGCTACTTCGACAAACTCAATGAACTTTACGGGCTTTTGAACAAAACCGTTTGCGCCTAAATCGTAACTGTTAATAATATCCTGTTCTTCGATCGAAGAAGTCAGCACAACGACCGGAATATATTTCGTGCGGGCATCAGAGCGCAGACGTTTTAATACTTCATGACCGTTTATTTTTGGTAATTTTAAATCCAGCAAAATCAATTGCGGCAAATCTCCGGCTTGATCTCCTTCGTATTTGCCGGTCGAAAAAAGATATTCAAGCGCCTCGACACCATTCCGGGCGACAACCACGGGATTGGTAATATTGTTTTTTTTCAAGGCGCGCAGCAACAGCAATTCATCATTGCGGTTATCTTCGACCAGTAAAATTATTTTCGTATCCATTTTAAATGTCGCCTCCCGATCAAATCGTGAAATAAAAAGTTGCGCCTTCATCGATTTTGCCTTCAGCCCGAATGGTGCCGCCGTGCCGATGTATAATCCGCTGGACAATCACCAAACCGATGCCGGTGCCCTCAAATTCTTCTTCACTATGGAGCCGCTGAAATACTCCGAACAAATTATCGGCAAAATCCATATCGAAACCGGCACCGTCGTCGCGGACGAAAAATTCGGATTTTTCATCTTTCCCGATTTGCCCGAAAGCAATTGTTGACTGCGCTTGTTTGGATGTGAATTTCCAGGCATTATCGAAAAGATTCTGCAGGGCGATCCGGAGCAGTCGGTTATCCCCCGTCACGATCAAATGTTCTGTGATTTTGAATTCAACCTTTCTTTCCGGCTGATTTTTATGAAGTTTATCGGCGATCTCACGCGCGATAGCACTTAAATTAACACTTCCAAAACTCATTTCACTGCGGGAAAGACGCGAAAGATTTAGAAGATCGTCAATTAACTGTTCCATATTTGCGCTGGCTTCGCAAACCCGTTCCAGATAATCCTGCCCGACTTCATCAATTTGCCCGGCATAGTCTTCAAGAAGAGCACGGCTGAAACCATCGATCGCCCGCAGAGGCGCCCGCAAATCATGCGAAACCGAATATGAAAAAGCCTCCAGTTCTTTATTGGCGATTTCGAGTTTGGCAGTTCGTTCGACCACCCGCTGTTCGAGCGTTTCGTTGAGTTTGTTGATTATTTCTTCAGCCTGTTTTCGTTCGGCAACATCACGCGCGGATCCGACAATCAATTCGACCGATCCATCGGCGGAAACAACCGGATTGAAAATATATTCATAAAAACCGATTTCGCCGGCGACATTCGGAAACTGCGCTTCGCCTTTCACCGGCTGCCCGGTCTCGAAAGCCTGCTGAAGATCTTGCCTGATTTTTGCGGTTAAATCTTCAGGAAACCCCAGATCGAAAAAGTTTTGTCCGTTCAACTCTTTCAACTTCTTTCCATATAAAACCTCGACGGATCGATTGGCGTAGCGAAATCGCAGTTCACGATCGAAAGTAAAGGTCATATCCGAAATAGATGAAAGCAGCGAATCGAAAGCGGCTGCCTGACGTTCGATTTCCAAATTAAGCTGATTTAAATGAGCTTCCGCCTTCATTCGTTCGGTAATATCACGAACGTTGCATTGGATCACCTGACGATTATTTTCCGTATAAACATTACTGACAAACTCTACTTCCCGCTTTTCTCCGTTTTTACTTTCGAGCGGCAGATCGTCATAGCGAATATAATGATTTTCGGCAAGCTCACGAAACGCGGCAATACTTGCTTTTTCATCTTTGAGCAAACCGATTTCCCAGAGTTCCCTGCCGAGAAATTCTTCGCGCGTGTAACCGAGCAGTTCGATCAGGAAGAGATTGACATCCGTGATTTTCCTGGTTTCCAAATCAAGGATCAATATTCCGTCACGCGCCGCTTCAAAAAGCCGGCGGTAACGGATTTCGGATATTTTTAAATCCTCAAATTGCTGCAGCTGCAAGTTTTCATTTTCTTTTCCGATGCTCATTTATATGCCTCCCCAGCAAAAAAGCTCAATTTTAATAAAGGAATTTCGCTTTCCGGGCAAACGGTTGGAAACAAATGACGATTAACGGCGAAAAGAACTCGCAGATCGGATAAGTCCCCAATATGTTTTGACAGAAAAGCTTCTGAACAAATATTCAAAAACCAAATTGGAGATTTTAGAAATTTATTATTAATCAGACACTAAATTTTTTATTTTATCCGTGCGGTGGCACACAGTTTTTTCAAAACTTTGATCGGTTGGCTGAAATAGCTCCAAGATTTGGTTAATTGGATTCCCGGGAATTTTTACCGAGTGCTACTGACGTAATGGAGATGATAACAACTGCCATTTTTTTAACTCCCGGTTTGAAAACAAAAATGCCCGCCGACAGCCGTCTGGCTATTTTGCGGGCATCGATCGGACACCTAAAATTGAAACTGTAATTTTACTTTTGATTAAACTAGAAAAATAGTTTTGGAAAAATTGATGATTAGATCGAATTTTCCGACCCCCGCTTAAATCTCAGGGAACGTAAGCTTCGCTGGTATTTCCGGCATTGACGATCAAGCCGAGTCCGTTCAAGGTGCTCTGGCACATCCCGCAAATCGCCCGGTTAGCGACCGCCGCTCTGATCTGGGAACCTGCAAAAGTTGCTTCGGTTCGGATAGTCCTGATCGCCTGCTGTTCGGCATCATTCATATGCCACGTGCCCAAACCCTGTATAGTTGAAGCACAGGGTATCACCGGCACTCCGAGCGCTGAATCAATTGCCGATACGAGCGGACCGTTAACACCCGAGGCGGTTGCTCCGGCTTCTGCTACCACTACGGCTCTTGTTCCGTTGGCAAGCTTGACGACAATTGCACAATACGAAGTTCGGTTTAGAGTTGCCTGCGGCACACGCTGGGTAATAACATTCATCGCCTGTCTGGCTAAATTAAGTGATTTCATGATTTCTTTCCTCCTGAAATTAAAATTGATTCAATTTTATGCTGACACCTAAACTTAAAGCCAATTTCGTGCCAGAGCGGCGAAACAAACCCCCAAATCATTGTGCATTGTCGGTAATTGTTGCGAGACAAAGAATCTTTGAAAAAACTTGAATTTCATTGATTGAGCTTGACCAGGTTGGAAATTTGAGATCAGTATCAGTTTTGATCCATCCGGCTGTCAAAACTGATACTGCGAGTTATGTTTGTTTGATCATAGTTATTTTGACGGATTTGAGTTTCAGAAAATAACCGAATTAAGTTGAGTGAAGAGATTTTAAGATCCTCTAAGAAAAACAAAAAGACCGCCAGTTTTGACAGTCTTTTTTTCTAGGAGAACTTGCTGACTTTTCGTAGTTAAGGGACAAAAGCATTGGGAATCGGACGATCGCCCGAAGTGCCGAATGTTGTGATCAAGATCCCGACAGTCGAACGATTGACAAACCAGTCCGCCGTCGATGGTCGAAACACCGCGGTGTCGAATTTCCCGTCGCCGTCGTAATCTCCCGGAACGGGGGTGTCGCCGCTCGCGCCGAACGGCACCGAGTAGAAGGAATTGTCTTCGCTTCTTTGGACGAACCACTCGCCCGTCGATGGTCTGAAAACGGCTATGTCCGCCTTGCCGTCGCCCGTATAATCGCCTTGGACGGGTTTGTCCGTCGAGACGCCGAACCGGTACACCTTATACTGCGCGTTTGACGATTGGAGATACCACCACGAGCCGTCCGAGGGACGAAAGATCGCAATATCCGATTTTCCGTCGCCCTCGAAATCAGCCGGGACAGGTTTATCTTCCGCCGTTCCGAAACTGACGATCGTTGTCCCAAGATCGGACGAGCGGCGAATGTACCAGGTTGAATTGGACGGACGAAAGACAGCGGCATCGGTTTTGCCGTCGCCGTCGTAATCAGAAGGCGCGGGAATGTCGCCCGATGCGCCGAACGGGAATGAGAAAAATGAATTATCTTCCGAGCGCTGAACAAACCATTCCCCGGTCGAGGGACGAAAAACCGAGATATCGGATTTGCCGTCGCCGGTAAAATCGCCGGGAGTGATAATGTCGGTTCCCGTGCCGAAGTTGTAAACGCGGAAAGCATTATCCGAACTTCGGGAATACCACCACGAGCCGTCTGAGGGGCGGAAAATGCCGACATCGGTTTTATTATCGCCGTCGAAATCATAGGGTGCGGCTTTTGGGATGTCGGACAGTTGCCGCTCGAAGGCGCCGATGTCAGAACCGTCGCCGCCTTCCGCATTGGCAATGAACGGATTGTCGAACGGGCGCGGTCTGCCGCGCTGATCAGCCGTTACGCCGAAGCTGCTGCCTTTATCAATCGCCGGGCTGGTCGGGCGAAGGGCGTGCGTTTTCGTCGGTCCGCCGTAATTTCCGAGAGGCAAAAGCTGCGGGTCGACGTTCAGGATATTGCCCGTCGTCACGCCGGTGATCGCGGTTCCGTTCGTCGTTTCGAGTAAATTATATCCTTCGGAGGTTAGGTATCCCGCGAAATTGCTGGCGGAGACCGGTCCCGCATTATCGGCAAAGATCGAATTTTTCGAGGTAAAAACTGCGCTCTGTCCGGAGTTGTAAACGCCCGAGAAGGTGGCTTCGGCAAAATTGCCGGCGATCGTGGCGTGCACGGTTTTGACGGTCGCGAAGTTAAGGATGCCGCCGCCCGAACCGCTCTCCGTCTCCGCCCTGTTGGCACTAACGGTCGAATTAATGATGTTGAGCGTCGCCTCCGCATTGTTGTTGATGCCGCCGCCGTTTCCGCGACCCGTATTATTGCTGACGGTCGAATTGATCAGGTTGAACGTGCTTTGAAAACCGTTATAAATGCCGGCGCCGGCGATCGCGTAAGCACCGTTCACGGAAAACGTTCGGTTGCTGTCGACGGTCGAATCGATCAACTCGGCGGTGCCCACATTATGGATTCCCCCGCCGCCGCCCAATGCTCCCGAGCCGCTCGCGGTCGTAAAATTGTCGCTGACGAGTGTTCCTTTAAGAAACAGATTGCCCAGATTGAAAATTCCGCCGCCGCCGCCCGATACGAAACCGGCGGAGATCGAGTCTTTACCATCCCGGAAGGCATCCTGGTTTAAGTATAATGCCGGAACTTTTAACCCGGCGGTGTCGGTTAAAGTCGAAGAATTGAAGCTGACGGCGGCATTATTGAGCGATAATGTCCCTCCCTGCTGAACCAATAGACCGCCGCCCGCGCCGGACATAATCGCCCCGACGCCGTTACCCAATGCTATTTCGACGTCTTTAATTGTCGCCGCCGACCCGCTCCCGACTGTAAATACGCGGCTTTGAGAATTTCCGCTGATCGTCAATAATCCGCGTCCGGTACCGTTGATCACCAGGCTCCCGCCATTCCCGATCATTATTTCCTGCCCGCCGAGGATTATGATCTGGTGCGTGCCGAAAACGGACGCATCGAAATTTATCTCATCGTTCGAGGATAACGAATTGGCAGCCGTCACCGCTTCGCGCAGGGAACAGTCCGCGTCGCAGGCGCCGTCGCTGGTATCGGCGGTTTTCGTGACCGTAAAAGTTACGGCATTGACGGAAATAACCGACCATAAAAAGACAAAGCCCATCAAAATAAACCCTTTAACACTGCGGGTTCCTGTTTTTAACATATTTAAATTTCCTTTTTTTTAACAACTATCCAAAGAATTGAAGACAGATAGATGTCAAGAACTGTCGTAAGTTTGTTTATAAAAAACCGGTACAAAGTGATTTTTCCGACTTTTCACTTATCAAATCGAACAAAGCAAAACTAATTCCTAAAGCTCGGCTAAAACGGTTTGATGACGGTTTTCTTTTCCCTCAAAATGGTATAACCGATCAGCGGCGACAAAAGCTTTGGAAAAATCACATCGCCGGATTATCAGTAAGGTCGAATATAAATTCCGGCGACAATTTCTGCGATTTCAAGACACGCGAATTTCAAAATTGTCTATGGTTTGCGCGTCCGTCCGAGGAATTAAAAGCCTAAAGCGATTCGCCGGATGCAGAAAACGAAGCAAAAGAAGTCCTATTTCGGTATTATTTCAAGGCTGATGATGTGTTTCAGATTGCAGAGAACGAGAAACATGCAGGTTTCAGCCTACACTTTTCGATTGATCGGGAGGAGTAATCGGCTCATCGGATTTAATGTCGCCAGGCAGCGGACCGGCATTGACGCCTGCCCGTTCCTCAATCATCTCGCGCGTCAGGAAATAATTCAGAACCGTTCGGATAAAAGCGATCGCGCCGAGCTTCCCGATTTGATCCCATGACGGGGCAATCGCCGTCGAAAGAATATCCGCACCGAGCTGAAATTCCAACGCGAGGGCGAGAAATCTGGAAAGCAACAGGCGGATTTCATTGTAACGAGTCAACTGCGACGGAATCAGCGAGCGCGAAAAACTAAGCAGTGCCGCGATGATGCCTATCGCAATCACGATCGCTCCCGTTACTTCGACGCCGAGCTTTAACCACTGGACGAGATTGAAGACGGTCTGCTCAATGCCGATTTCGCCCGGTGCCGGAATCAATCCGCGCGATTGTTCCTGAAGAAATAAAAATACGATCATAAATAACACTATCTTAAATGAACCGGCTCCAATCAAATTGAAAAATAGTTTGAAAGTCGAGGCTAAATGCAGTTTGTACAATAAATAAAGTATCTCAAAAACGGATGGCTTTTTTGACCTCCTCCCTAAAAACAGGACATTTCTAAAATAGAGTAATTCGGGCAAATTATAAACTATGAGAGGATATATTTGTCATGAAGAAATCGAAGTTTACCGAGCAGCAGATCGTGTTTGCCTTGAAACAGGCGGAAACGGGCGTGGCGGTCGCCGAGGTGTGCCGCAAGATGGGCATTTCGGAAGCCACGTTCTACAACTGGAAAAAGAAGTTCAGCGGATTAGGAACCGCCGCTTCCAATCCCCACGAAAGCAGAAATCCCGCGCCGAGCAGTGCGGCGAAAAAAATGACGGCGCTCGTGAGCGGCGCAACTTCGATTCCGGCGAAACGGACAATCAGTCCCGGCAGGGTCGCCGCGATTGCCAAAGCTACATAAATAATAAATTTTTTCATATTTTATCTCGCTTGCATTCCTCTTCAATTATTTGCCGGTATAACATATTTTAACTTGCCGTCAACAGGCTTTGAAACTGCCGCAGTAATCTCCGTCAAGACAACTTTTCCGGCAATTTACGTATCCTATCTCTCGACATAGAATCATTGTTAGATTGCGCACGCATCAAAAAAACATCAAAATTTTGAGGAGCAAAAATTATGTTAAAAATTAAATGCATACTGGCTTTTAGTTTTGTCCTGCTGGCAGCTTTTATCTTCCTGGAAAATTCGCTGATGCGAACTACTTTGCCGAACGGTTTTGTGTCGTCGGCACAAACGCTTTCCGGCAAAGATTTATTCAAAAATAGCTGCGCCCGCTGCCACGGCGATACCGGCACAGGCGGCAAGGGTCCGAATCTGACAACCGAAAAGAAACAGGCAAAATGGAAAGATTCGGACGAAAAACTCGTCAATAAAATCACCAAAGGCGGCTTCGGAATGCCGAAATTCGGTAAAACATTAAAGCCCGAAGAAATAAAAGCCATCGCCGCCTATGTTCGCACCCTGAAATCGTAAATCGCTGCAAAAAATTTAGATCTTAGATTTGCATTAGAAAAAATGCTTTTCCCTTTTCATTCAGTCGAAGAAAAGATGGCAGAAAACTGTAGTTTTTTGATGCCGCGATTTTGTCTGAAAAACGTTCGTTTTAAAACCTTAAGAATTGTTTTTTCTTCAAAACCATCTTTTTGATTATTTGATTAATTTTCGCTGGCGTTTATGGCGCAAGTCCCTTCTTGGATTATATTGGTCAAACGGGTGAGGGTAAAATCTCCTTTAAAACCGGCAACAAACTTTCCAACTCTTTGAAAATCTTGTCATTTTTGAAAGCTATTTGATAATGTTATTATTGATACCTATGTAAAACCTCTAAAGGCAAGGTTAATTGTCCTTTCGATTTTGGGATT
>DATLOR010000103.1:0-2049 GCA_035536135.1 Pyrinomonadaceae bacterium
CGTCACGCTTTGCGGGCTGCTTTTTTATCGCGGTCTGGCGCGTTTCGTGGCGGATGACGAGACGAAAGGCTTCGGCGCGGCGACCGGTTTCGAATGGCTGAGAGATTCGGCGACGGGCAGCGTTCTCGGCATCCCGACGCCGTTTATCATCCTGATTTTCGTTTCCGCGGTGGCGTGGGTCGTGCTGCACCGCTCGATTTTCGGGCGCTATCTGTTCGCCGTCGGGCGCAACGAAACGGCGGCGCGCTATTCCGGCATCAATTCCGACTGGGTAATCGCCGGAGCCTATATCTTATGCGGCTTGCTGGCGGGCGTCGCGGGCGTCCTGCTCGCCTTTTACACGAATTCGATCTCGCCCTCGTCGCACGGCAATTTTTACGAGCTTTACGGCATTGCGGCGGCGGTTTTGGGCGGATGTTCTCTGCGCGGCGGCGAAGGTTCGATCGTCGGAATCTTGATCGGCACGGCACTTTTGCAGGTTCTGCAAAATCTCGTCAATTTGCTCGGAATTCCGTCGAGCCTGAATTTCGCGGTGATGGGCGCGGTTATTTTGATCGGCGTGCTTGCCGACCAGCTTTTGCGCCAGCGACAGGCAGCAAAAGTCGTTAAGTAGCCGCGCAGAATTGATTTTATTTAGCCGCGGATAAACCGGGGACGAACGCTGATTAAATCCAAATAATATAAAAATCCGCGAAATCTGCGTTTATGCGCGGCTAAATTTTTTGGAATTATGAAATACCTGATTTTGTTTTTGATGTTTTTTGCTCTAGTGGCTCAAACAAAGGCTCAAACTGCGGCTCCGATCGTTTTGTGGGAAAACGGCGCGCCGAACGCGATCGGGAAAGAACCGCAGGATATTCCGACGATCACGCCATTTTTAGCCCCGAAGGAAACGGCGACGGGCGCGGCAGTTGTCGTTTGTCCGGGCGGCGGTTACCGGAACTTGTCGGACGTCAAGGAAGGCAGCGACGTCGCGAAATGGCTCAATTCGCTCGGAATTTCGGCATTTGTTTTGAAATACCGTCTGGGAATGCGCTATCACCAGCCGAATCAATTGCTCGATGCGGCGCGCGCTTTGCGGACGGTTCGCTTTCGTGCGAAAGATTGGAATCTGGATACGAAACGCATCGGAATTCTGGGGTTTTCGGCAGGCGGGCATCTCGCTTCGACGCTCGGAACGCATTTCGATACGGGGCGCGCCGATTCGAAAGACGAAATCGAGCGCGTCAGTTCGCGTCCCGATCTGATGATTTTGATCTATCCCGTCATCACGATGGGTGAATTTACGCATAAAGGCTCGAAAATGAATCTTCTCGGCGAAAATCCTTCGGAAGATCTGATCAAGCTTTATTCAAACGAATTACAAGTGACGAAAGAAACGCCGCCGACATTTCTCGTTCATACGATGACCGACGCGACGGTTCCGGTCGAAAACAGTTTGCTTTTTCTTTCGGCGCTCAGAAAGGTCGGCGTGCCGTTCGAGTTTCATCTTTACGAACAAGGTCCGCACGGTTTCGGCTTAGCTCCGGCGAATCCGATCTTAGCAACCTGGGCTGACCGCTGCGCAGACTGGCTGGGATTACACAATTTCGCAAAGAAAAAATAAACGGGACGCGGATAAACGCAGATTTAACGGATTTTCACGGATAAAATTTAAATATTACCGAAAATCTGCGTAAATCCGCCGAATCTGCGTTCATCTGCGTCCCAGTTATCACAATTTACTGTTAAATTTTTTATGAAAGATTCCAAATTAAACCGACGAAATTTCCTGAAAACGAGTGCAATCGGCGCGGTGAGTATTTCTTTACTGGCGAATTCGACTGCAAAAGCCGAAGTTACGGCAGAAAACATCGCTCTGCCCGCGAGCATTTCCGAGCGAAGGATTATTCCGCTCAATCACCGGTGGCTCTACAGCGAAAAATCTTCGCCCGAAGCTTTGCGCACCGATTTTAACGACAAGGGTTTCGAGCGCGTCAACATTCCGCACACGAATAAAATGCTTCCCGTATCGGGTTTTGACGAAAAGGAATATATGTTCGTTTCGGT
>DATLOR010000104.1:0-3852 GCA_035536135.1 Pyrinomonadaceae bacterium
CCGAAGATCAATTTTTTTCGGGCATCATCGCCGAAAGCGCCGCGCTCAAACGCGTGCTCCGCGAGGTCGAAATCGTCGCTCCGACCGATTCGACCGTTTTGATTCTGGGTGAAACCGGGACCGGCAAAGAATTAATTGCGAAAGCGGTTCATAATTTGAGCCGGCGCGGGGCGCACCAGCTCGTCAAATTAAACTGCGCCGCGATTCCATCGAATTTGCTCGAAGCGGAGCTGTTCGGGCATGAACGCGGGGCATTCACCGGTGCAGTCAGCCAGCGGATCGGTCGCTTTGAAACGGCAAATCGAGGAACTCTTTTTCTCGACGAGATCGGCGATTTGCCGCTCGAAGTCCAGCCGAAATTGCTCCGCGTCTTGCAGGAGCAGGAATTCGAGCGGCTCGGCAGCTCGCGTACGCAAAAAGTGGACGTCCGATTGGTGGCAGCGACTCACCAGAATCTGCACGATAAAATCGAAGACGGTGAATTCCGGCGGGATTTATATTATCGTTTGAATATTTTCCCTATTATTCTGCCCCCGCTGCGCGATAGAAGTGATGACATTGCGCCGCTCTCCAATCATTTTGCCCGTTTGTGCGGCGTGAAAATGAATAAGCAAATGCAGGAAATTCCGCCGCAGACCTTAAGGGTTTTGCTTAAACACGATTATCCGGGCAACGTCCGCGAGTTGCAGAACATAATCGAACGCGCGGTAATTCGTACCGAAGACGGCGTTTTGCGAATCGAGGATTTGCAAATAGAGCCGCTGCTTCCGAGAAAACAAACTTTAGAAATGCCGCAAACCCTCGCGGATTTCGAGCGCGCTTTTATTCTTCATACTTTGAAGGAAAACAACTGGCAGGTCGGGGGCAAAGCCGGTGCCGCCGCCCGGCTCGGACTAAAGCGCTCGACCCTCAATTCCAAAATGGAAAAACTCGGCATCGGTCGCCCGGTTGAATATCCGATGGTAGTTAGCGTCTGAATAGAAATGAATTCTTCGGATATAACGGAGTTATTAATATGAACGATTCAACAGCAAAATTATTTAAACCCTTTGATGAAACAGAACGAATAGCCGGCGAGTGTTTTGAACTTATCAGGCGAGAGCGTGAAAATCACATCAATAGTCAAAACACTAATCGCCGAAAGGATGAATTCTTAGCCTTCGTCGCGCACGAATGGCGCAATACTTTAAACACCATGTGCGGCTGGCTGGATCTGCTCGGCGACATCAAACTAAACGAAAACCTGCTGATCGCTCAGGGCTTTGCGGCAATTCGGCGCACCGCGCACCTGCAAATGAAACTTGTCGAAGATTTGCTCGACCCATCTCAAACCGGTAGCGGTAAGTTTCGATTGAATCTTCGGGAAACTAATCCGTCAACTATTGTCGAAACGGTTTTGAGTAATATTAAATGTCTCGCCGATGCAAAAAAAATCAAAATTGAAGCGAATTTGGCAACCGATTCGGAAAATCTGACGGTAGATGCGGAGCGACTCGAACAGGTTTTGCTGAATCTTTTTTCAAACGCCATCAAATTTACGCCGCCGAGCGGAAAAATTGCGATCGAGACAAAATGGTTGAATTTGGGCGTGGAAATAAAAGTCACTGACACCGGGCAGGGTATTGACGCGAATTTTCTGCCGCATATTTTCGAGCCTTTCCGGCAATTCTCGGCGTTTGACGCTGAGGGAAAGCAAATCGGCTTCGGTCTCGGTCTCTCGATCGTTCGTCAAATCGTCGAGCTTCACGGCGGCAGCATCGAGGTACAGAGTGCGGGCTGCAATCAAGGCGCGACTTTTACCATTCAAATCCCGGATAACCGAAATACTGAGACTAAGCTAAACGGTCGTTTTCAAAATAACCCGTTGGAGGTCTCATTTTCAAATATGTCGAAATAGCGTCACGGCGGGTTGGAATGCCGACTAATCATGCTGCGCAATGTTAATTCGATAATTTATGACATCCATGTAAACCCTATGTAAATTACTTCTTCTGTTGACTAATATTCTGCAAAGGATTGGTATGAAAATTGTTTAACAACCATCAGGTGTTTTTTTTAACCACGCAAAAGAAAAATCGATACTGCCAAACGGCATAATAAAAAAAGGAGAAAATTCTATGACAATGATTACAGCCAAAGACGGCGCACAAATATTTTACAAAGATTGGGGCAAAGGGCAACCCATTGTCTTCAGCCACGGATGGCCGCTTTCAGCGGATGCTTTTGAAGACCAGATGTTTTTTCTGGCGGCGCGCGGATACCGCTGCATCGCCCACGACCGCCGCGGTCACGGACGATCAGAACAAACTTGGCATGGCAATGATCTCGACACCTATGCCGATGATCTGGCGGCGCTCGTTGAAACGCTCGACCTGAAAGACGTGATTCACATCGGTCATTCGACGGGCGGCGGCGAGGTGACGCGCTATATCGGACGGCACGGCACGGAGCGCGTCGCCAAAGCGGTGCTGATCAGCGCGATTCCGCCGCTGATGCTGAAAACCGAAGCGAATCCCGCCGGCTCGCCGATCGAGGTTTTTGACGATATTCGTAAAGGAGTTCAGGCTGACCGTTCCTCTTATTGGAAAGAGCTTAGTATGCCGTTTTACGGTTTTAATAGAGATGGTGCAAAGATTTCCGAAGGACTACGCGATTTTTTCTGGCTCTGGAGCAGTATGGCTGGTTTTCCCGCCTCTTACTACGGAATCAAAGCCTTTTCGGAAACCGATACGACCGAAGACCTTAAACGATTCGACGTCCCGACCTTGATTCTGCATGGCGACGATGATCAGATCGTACCTATCCAGGCTTCGGCGCTGCTTTCTTCCAAAATCGTCAAAGATGCAGTTTTGAAGATTTATTCCGGGCTGCCGCACGGGATGTGCCAAACACACAAAGACCGGATTAATGCGGATTTGTTTGAGTTTTTAGGCGAAGCGAAAGGAAGTTCTCAAACCGCTTGAACCCGCGCCAATGTGAAAATCTCTTAAAAACGTTTTTCATCAACTAAGATAATCCCGCCGAACTTAACTCCGGCGGGATTATTTTGTTGAATAATTCAAATTGCCTGTTTGGCAATTTTAACCTTCAGCAAGTTTAGTCAATCTGCAAACTTTGCTCGACCGTATAGCATTGATCCCCGATAAAAACATCATATGCCGCCAATTTCGTCTTCCACTGCTCTTTGCGCTGGAGTGCGAGTGGCTGTAAACCAGATGAGTAATATGTTCGTCCGTAACTTCACAAATTGCTTTGAGGATATATTGAACGCAGGAAGGCAGTGCGTCAATCAACACTACACCTTTTTCATACACCATATACATCGATTGGCAAGCGTTGTCGGTAACTAGATATAACCCTTTCCCGAGTGCCTGAATCCGGTAGCCTTTAGCCAGACCAGCCGCCGGACCTTTAGCGGATTCGAAAGCACGGACATAATGTACCCGGTAAATATTTTGTTTTTGCTTTCCTTTGCTATTATCATAAAATTTCTCCTTTTACTTAATTTGGGAGAGCCTTCGAGCTCTTACTTAACAACTCTTGTTCCAAGTTCTGCTCCGACCGCCCTTATGCTCTATATTGAAGCTAGTGAAAGGTTTATAATCGGCTGGGTGCAGCGCGATCGTTTCAAACTGCGAAGAAAAAATGAAATTAAATCGACTGAGCAAATGCAAGAGTATGTTATAGCCGCGGCTAGCTAAAGACTTTTCTAAGTAGTCGCAGAAAGTATACTTTCTGAGATACAATGAAAGCTGTGTCTCAAATTATGTCTCAAATTATAATTCTCATGAAGTATTCAGGTATTTGGTAACGGGTATTGAAAAAACGAAAATCCATTAAAGATCATTTCAG
>DATLOR010000105.1:0-10349 GCA_035536135.1 Pyrinomonadaceae bacterium
AAAACCGCCAGATCGATCTCGCGCTCGTTCGACGCGCCGAAGCTCGTTCCGCTTAAAGCCGTTTCGCGAATCGCTTCGATCACGCGCGGGTCGGCGTGCCCGAGGATCATCGGTCCCCACGAACCGATATAATCAATAAATTCATTGCCGTCCGCGTCCGTAATGCGAGAACCTTTCGCCGACGCAATATAGAGCGGATCGCGCCCGACCGATTTGAATGCCCTGACGGGCGAATTGACACCGCCCGGAATATGAAGCTGTGCTTCGGCAAATAATTCGCTGCTTTTTGTTGTATTCATTTTTATAAATCAAATTTTAACTGTAAATTCCGTCGAAGTTTCGAAAATTTATGATTATTTTCAAAACACAGACATTAAATTGCTAATAAGTACTTCGCAAGCGGACTGATGCGAGCGAGGGTTTCAGAGGTCATACGAAATGAAAAGTCAGTTGCGGCTTGAGCATTTCGCGGGATAAAAGCGCCTTGTATCGAACGCCGAGGCGAAGGGGTTGTATTTGCGCTAAACCCGTGCCAGACAGAACCACTGAAAATAATCATCGAACCGGCTTGACCACACGCTCTCACAGTTTGATTTTCATAATCCGCCAAAGCATCTGCTGTTAATTTGTCTGAAATCGCTGACCACTTATGCGAGCCCGGCACAAATCGGGTGGCTCCGTTATCGTCACAAAATTCATCGACCATCACGATAAAACTTACCAGCGGAAATCTTTCTTCACCCGGTTTGAAGTCTATATGAAGTTCCTGCGCTTGAGAATTAGAATGCAGATTTCTAGCATGCATTGTGCTAAGTTTAAACGGCTGACCGATAACCTGGCAACAGGCTTGAAGCAGAGGTTGATAAATATAAAACTCATCAAACTCCTTTCCTCGATTCACGAAGTCGTTGACACGCGTCGTCGTACTTCCAATTTTCATATCATCCGCTGACGCAGAGGCAATGGCTGAATCGTAAGCCGCCGTCATTTGCGGCAAATCAACGGTTTTCACCAAATTGGGAACGACGACAAAGCCATTATTCTGTAATTCTTCAACGACATTTGCCGCGGCTTCACAATTTGTTTTAATTAAGCTAAACCAATCCTTCATAAACCATTGATTTTCATAAAACACTGATTTTCATAGAAGTTCATCTCAAATTCAAATCAATTTTATCGCCTCTTTTGCAAAATAAGTGATAATCACGTCCGCGCCCGCACGTTTGATCGCGGTTAAACTTTCCATCATCACGCGCTCGCCGTCGATCCAGCCTTTCTCGGCGGCGGCTTTGACCATCGAATATTCGCCCGAGACGTTGTAAGCCGCGATCGGCAGATTAAAATTTTCCTTCGTCCGGCGAATGATATCGAGGTAAGCAAGCGCGGGTTTGACCATTACGATGTCCGCGCCTTCCTGAATGTCGAGCGCGATCTCGCGCATCGCCTCGGCAGCGTTGCCGTAATCCATCTGATAGCTTTTGCGGTCGCCGAATTGCGGCGCGGATTCTGCCGCTTCGCGGAACGGTCCGTAAAAAGCGGACGCGAATTTTGCCGAATAAGCCATGATCGGCGTTTCGTGAAAACCGTTTTCGTCCAAAACTTTTCTGATCGCGCCGATGCGTCCGTCCATCATATCGGACGGCGCAATAATGTCCGCGCCGCTTTGGGCGTGCGTCAGGGCTTGTTTGGCAAGCAGTTCGAGCGTCGCATCGTTTTGCACATATTCGTTTTCGATCACGCCGCAATGCCCGTGCGAAGTGTATTCGCAAAGGCAAACATCCGTGATGACAAGCATTTCGGGGAAATTCTTCTTGATCTCGCGCGAAGCTTTTTGAACAATTCCTTCGTCAGCGTAACCGCTCGAACCGACTTCGTCCTTAAAATCGGGAATGCCGAAAAGCAGAACGGCGTTAATGCCGAGATTCAAAAGTTCTTCGCATTCGCGCAAAATGTTATCGACCGAAAGCTGAAAAATATTCGGCATCGAACCGATCTCGCGCTTGAAATTCTCGCCTTCCGCGACAAACAGCGGAAAGATAAAATCGTTTTTCGTCAGATGCGTTTCGCGAAACATATCGCGTAAACCGGCGGTTTTCCGCAGACGGCGCAGACGCGAAACAGGGAAATCGGGTAAATTAAAATTGCTCATATAATTTTTTGCCGCGAATTTCACGAATAACACTAATAGAACAAATTAATACGTGTTATTTGTGTCATTCGTGGCTAAATATTCTTCTATATTATCAGCGGTTTCAAAAGCGTTTTTGACGCAGTCGCTCATTGAAATGCCGCGATAAAAATTACTGCAAAAATAGATTCCGCCGAATTGTTTTTCGAAATCCGTGCAAGCTTCGGTGACTTCTTCGTAGCCGACGCGGTACTGCGGAATTGCTCGTTTCCAGCGTTTGATATGAAAAAAATCGGGTTCGCCCGACGCGCCCAAAATTTCGCCGAGTTGCCCGGTGACAAGCGTTTTCAAATCTTCGTCCGTTTGCGCGTCCAATTCACGCCCGGCGCGGACACCGCCGACGAAGGTCATCAAAAGCTGAAAACCGTCGGGCGCGCGTTCGGGAAAAACGGCAGAATGAAAGAGCGTTCCGAGAATCGGACGTTTTTCGCCGCTCGGAATCAAAAAGCCGAAACCGTCGAGCTCTTTTTTAATTTTCTCCGCCTTGTAGCCGAGAACGACCACCGCCACTTGCGGATAATTGACCGCGCTCAGCAATTCAGACAGATTTTCATCGCGGCTTTTAATCAAATCCGCCGCAATAAACGCGGGCGTCGAAACAACGACCGCGTCGAATTCCTGCGCGTTAACGCGAAACTTTCCGCTTTCCGATTCTTCGATTTCGCTGACCGGACTCGAAAGCCGGATTCCGCCGCCGATCTCTGCGGCAAGCGCGTCGATCAGCGTTTTCAAACCGCCGTGAAACGAAAACGTGCGCGGAAAATTCGGGTCGGGTTTTTCAACCTTTCGGCGAAACGTCCCCATGATCAGACTTCCGAAATCGCGCTCCATCTCGTAAAGCTTCGGAAACGCCGAGCGCATACTCAAGTTGTTTGGGTCGCCCGCGTAAACGCCCGAAACAAAAGGATCGATCGCTTTGTTAAGAAATTCCGAGTTGAGCCGCCGCGAGACAAATTCGGCGACCGATTCGTTTTCCGGCGATTTCGAACGGACGAACGGTTCGCGAATCAAACTAAAAATCGTCTTGAGCGAAAAATAACCGTTGAAAAACGATTTCGGTCCCATCGCTTCGAGTTTTCCGTCAGCCAGAATATAGCGTTTCTTCGCCGCTTCGTCTGCCGCGATGACCTTATCTTCAATCTTCAGAAGCTTTACGAGATCAACCAGACGCGGCGCTTTCAAAAGACTGTTCGGACCTTGTTCGACGGTGAAGCCGTCGCGCTCGATTGTCTGAATATTTCCGCCGAGCGCGTCCGCAGCTTCAAAAACGGTCACGTCAAAACCTTTCTTTTTGAGCAAAAATGCGGTCGTCAAACCCGAAATTCCGCCGCCGATGATGCAAATAGATTTATTCATTAAACAGATTTCGCGGCTTTTTCTAAAGTGCCTGCCTTGTTCAAAACAAGCTGCGCCAGTGCGTCAATAAATTTTTCCGAATAATTCAAGCCTTCCGTTACTTCATACTGCTCGACGCCTTTTTCACCGGCGATGTGCCGGTATTCGATACCGAGTTCAAAAAGCGTTTCAAGATGATCGGACGCAAAAGCGATCGGCACGAGCAGCATATTTTTCACGCCTTTCGCGGCGAGTTCTTCGATTGTCGCCGGCGTTGAAGGCGTCAGCCATTTTTGCGGTCCGACCTTTGATTGAAAACATAAATGATGCGGATTTTTCCACGCGCCGCGATTCATTACCGCCGTCACGGTTTCGCAGATATGACCGGAATACGGGTCGCCCTCGCGGACGAGCCTCATCGGCGTGCCGTGCGCGCTGAATAAAATATCGACTTTTTCGCGCATTTCAGCCGGAAATCTTTCCAGCCCTTGATTGATGCGCTCGACAAAAGCATCGAGATAAGGCGGAAAATCATAGTAATGTTCGACCAGATTCCACTCCAAACCGTCAATTCCGCCGCGCTTTTCGAGTTGTTTTTTCCATTCCTTGACGCTCGATTCGGTCGTCGCTTTCGAATACTGCGGGTACAGCGGCAGCAGAACGACTTTTTTGATGCCTTCCTTTTCGATCTCGTCGAGAACTTCCTTGGTAAAGGGATGCCAGTAGCGCATTGCGGCAAAAACGCGTGCCGGAAATGTTTTGTTTAATTGCTCTTCCAACCGCGCGGCTTGCCCGAGCGTGAATTCCTTGAGCGGCGATTTGCCGCCGATTTTTTTATATTGTTCCTGCACGCGCGGATGCCGTTTTGACGAAATCAGCCGCGCGAGCCATTTACGCACGAGAAAGCTGCCCGGAAAATTGATGATGTCGGGATCGACGAACAGATTGTAGAGAAACGGCTCGACCGCTTCGAGCGAGTCGGGTCCGCCTAAGTTTAATAAAACTACGCCGATTTTTTCTTGCATAAAACTTTTTTTAGCCACGAATGACACAAATAACACGAATTATTTTTTCTTGGATTATTCGTGCCATTCGTGTTATTCGTGGCTAACTCTTTTTCTAAACTGTTTTTGAGAAAACAGGTTTTTCCTGCATCATTTTCTCTAAATACGCGTCGAAACACATCGCGATATTGCGAATCACGAGAATTCCCGCGCCGATCACTTTAATTTTATCCGTGCTGTTTTCCAGAAAACCTTCGCGCAAAAAAACTTCCAGTTTGGGAAGATCGGCGGCGAAATATGCTTCAAAATCGATTCCGAATTTGGCTTCGATGCCGCGCTTGTCGATCTCGAGATGACACATCAACTGGTTGATCGTTTCCTTGCGCACATGATCATCAAACGTCATCCGGTAACCGACATTCGTCGCCGGTTTGTTTTCATCGACGCGTTTGTAGTAATCGGGCAAACGCTTTAAGTTCTGCGCGTAAACATTCTGAAACTGTGAGATTGCCGAAAGTCCGAAGGCGTAAACGTCGCAGCCCGCTTTCGTCGAATAGCCCTGAAAATTGCGGTAAAGCGTGTGGTTTTTCTGCGCCACCGCGAGCTCGTCCGCCGGTTTCGCAAAATGATCCATCCCGATATACTCGTAGCCCGCGCCGATCAATTTTTCGATCGTCATTTTCAGGATCTGCAGGCGTTCGTCGCTCGTCGGCAAATCTTCTTCTTTGATCATCACCTGATGTTTTTTGAGCCAGGGAACATGCGCGTAGTTGAAAACGGCGATGCGGTCGGGCGAAATATCGATGATCTTATCGACCGTTTCGGCAAAGGTTTCGAGCGTTTGAAAAGGCAGACCGTAGATCAGATCGAGATTGATGCTCTGAAACCCGAGCTCGCGCGCCCATTCGACGGTTTGCCGCGTCAATTCTTCGGATTGAATACGGTTGACCGCTTCCTGAACTTTGAGATTAAAATCCTGCACGCCGAAACTCGTCCGGTTAAATCCGACATCGCGCAGCGCGACCATATGCTCGCGCGTCAATCCGCGCGGGTCGATCTCGACGCTCGCTTCGATGTCGTCCGCGAAATCAAATCTTTCCTTGATATAACCGCCGATGTCGCGGATCTCGTCGGGCGTCAAGTAAGTCGGTGTGCCGCCGCCCCAGTGCATCTGTTCGACTTTGCGGTTTTTGGAAATATGCGGCACGAGCCGGTCAATTTCTCTTTTCAAATAATTGTTATATTCGCTGATATGCTCGCGTTTTTGCGTGACCATCATATTACAGCCGCAAAAATAGCAAAGCGTGTCGCAAAACGGGAAGTGAAAATAAAGCGAAATATCGCCCGTTTCCGAACCGGAGTTGGTCGCGATGATTTCCTGCTCGAAATCTTCCGCCGAAAATTCCGGCGAAAAAAGCGGCGCGGTCGGATACGAAGTATAACGCGGTCCGGGCTGGTTAAATCTTTTCAGCAGTTCGATATCAATTTCGCCAAATTCTTTACTCATTTTTTTACTACCTCATGCCGTCTGCGCTTCGTTTTCGGCGTGATACTTCACGCTTAATTCCTTAACGCATTCGACAAAATACTGGGTATTTTCGACCGGAGTTTTCGGCGTAATGCCGTGACCGAGATTGAAAATATGCCCGTTGCCTGCGCCGTAACTATGCAGAACGCGTTCGGTTTCCTCGCGGATCTTTTCTTTCGGTGCAAACAAAACGGTCGGGTCGAGATTGCCCTGCAAACCTTTTACGCCGCCGATTTCCGCGCGAACGTCGCCCAAGTTGCGCGTCCAGTCAACGCCGAGCACATCGCAACCGACTTCAGCCAGATTTTTATACGAACCGACGCCTTTTGCAAAAACGATCACCGGCGCGCCCTGTGTATCGAGATTTTCGCAGATATAGCGCATATAACGAAGCGAAAATTCTTCAAAATCCGTCGGCGACAAAAGGCTCGCCCACGTATCGAAGATCTGCACGGCGTCGCATCCGGCACGGATTTTCGCGTTTAAATATTCGACGACCGTGTCCGCGAGAATTTGAAGAAGCCGGTGTGCCGCTTCGGGTTCGTTGTAAATAAAACTCTTGATGATTTCGTGGTTTTTCGAGCCTTTGCCTTCGACCATATAGGTCGCAAGCGTCCAGGGGCTTCCCGAAAAACCGATCAAAGGTACGCGACCATTGAGCTTTTCCTTCGTCATTTTAACGGCTTGCATCACATAATCGAGCCGTTCGAGCAAGCCTTCGGTTGCGAGCGATTCGATCTGCCGCGTTTCACGGATCGGATCGTCAAAAACCGGACCTTTCGATTCGATCACGTCCAATTTCATTCCCATCGCTTCGGGAATCACGAGAATATCGGAGAAAAGGATCGCCGCGTCGGTTTTGATGATATCGATCGGCTGAATCGTGATTTCGGACGCGAGTTCGGGCGTTTTGCAGGTCGTCAAAAAGTCGTACTTTTCACGAATTGCGCGGTATTCGGGCAAATATCTGCCCGCCTGCCGCATGATCCAAACCGGTGTCCGCTCTGTTTTTTGCCTTTTGCAGGCTCTGATAAATAGTGAATTTTCGCTCAAAATAAAATTTCCCGCTCTCTAAATATATTCTTCCAAATACTTGACTAATTCGAATGCAAAATCTTCCGCCGTTGCTTTCGCCGCAACAAAATCAGCCGTCAGATTTTGTTTTTCAAAAAAATCAGCCGTCGTTTTTCCGATCGCCGCGATCTTTGTTTGATGTAAACTTTTCGCGCCGAACTGCTCCAAAAAACTTTCCGCGCCGCGCGGGCTGAAAAAACACGCGGCGATGATTTCGCCTTTTTCAAACTTTTCGGTGATTGTTTTCAGTTTATCAGTTTCGACCCTGATTTTTCGAGTTTGATAAACGATCGCCTCGTCAACTTCCGCCGTTTTCGCTAAAAATTCCGGCACAACGCGCAGAGATTTTTCGCCGCGAATGAACAAAAAACGTTTTCCGCCTAGCTCTCCGGGCGCGATCAGATCAAGCATTTCACGCGCCGTGTTCGCTTTTTCGTCAAAGAACAAATCGAGATGTGCGTTTTGTAAAATCTCGAAACTGCGTTTTCCCAGAACAAAAACTTTTCCGCCGAAAGAAATATTCCTTTCGTTCAATTTCTCGCGGAAGATTTCCGCCGCCGCCGCGCTCGTCAAAAAGATTCCGTCGTAAGTTTCAAGCGCAGAAAGCTTCGCTTCAAAATCCGATAAATCTTCGAGCGGCGCGGTTTCAATCGTTGGGCAATTTACCGCGGAAAACCCTTTTTCCGCCAATATTCGGCTAAAATTATCAAATTCTCTGACGACCAGGATCGAAGCCATCAAACGACCTCGCCTGATTTTTCCCCGGTCGCATTGCGCGCGTCGCGCAAAATTTCCGCCGCGCCGTTTTGCAGACATTTTTCGGCAAGCCGTTTTCCCAAATCTTCGGCTTCTTCCTTTTTCCCGCGAACGAAATCGCGAATGATCTTTTTGCCTTCAAGATCGCCGACAAAGCCCTGAAGCAAGATTTCTTCGCCTTCCAAAACCGCAAAACCGCCGATCGGAACCTGACAGCCGCCTTCGAGGCTCCGCAAAAACGCGCGTTCCGCCGTGATGCACGCCTCAACCGCCGGATCATTGATTTGCGCGAGCATCGCGGCAATTTCCGCGTCCGTTTCGCGAATCTCGATCGCCATCACTCCCTGTCCGACGGCGGGCAGTAAAATTTCGGTCGGGACGATCTGTTTGATGTGCGCATCGAGCTTCAAACGATGAACGCCCGCAAAAGCGAGGATCATTCCGTCGAGCTCGGACGCGAGAAATTTTTCGATGCGGGTCGGGACGTTTCCGCGGATTTCGACGATTTCCAGATCAGCGCGGAAATTCAGGAGCTGACTGCGGCGGCGCAAACTGCCGGTCGCGATCCTCGCATTTTCCGGTAGATCAGTGATGGATGAATAATTTTTCGAGATAAAAACGTCGTTCGGCGTTTCGCGATGACTGACCGCGCCGATCCTTAACCCGTCGGGCTGAACGGTCGGCAGATCCTTCAGGCTGTGAATCGCGAGATCGATCTCTTCGTCGATCAAAGCCGTTTCGATCTGTTTGGTAAATAAGCCTTTATCGCCGATCTTGGAAAGCGCGGTATCAAGTATCGCGTCGCCCGTCGTTTTGATGATGCGCGTTTCAAAACGTGTTTGCGGGAAGTGTTTTTCCAGTTGAGTTTTAATAAAATCGGTCTGCCATAAAGCCAACGCACTGCCGCGCGAACCGATCACGAAATTTCGCTTCAATTTTCAGACCTCGCAAATTCCGCTTCTCTCATGACCATCAATTCGTTGACCACGGAAACATGTCCCGCGAAATCTTCCGCGCCGTTTTGCATTGCCAGTCTATGTAATTGAGAAACATTTTTCAGCAGAAAATTTTTGACATTAACGATCTCATTTTGCAGATCCTTGTCGGGTTTGGCGCCGCCCTGCAATGTCTGCGGCAACAGGGGCAGCGAATAATACCAGACGAGAAAATCCGACATCTCGTTCATCATAATCCGCGTAACTTTCGGCAGATCAGCCATTCGCCGCTGGTAATTTTTATCCACGATCGTATTCAGATCGTCGATGTTTTTGAGCAGAACATTGCGGCATTCGGCGACTTCGGGCGCAATGTCGCGCGGAACGGCGATATCGATCAGCAGGATCTTGTTTTGCTGCGCGGCAAAATCCGCTTTGTGCAAAATCGGTTCGGGCGCACTGGTCGAGCTGATGATGATGTCGGCTTCGTTCAGATGTTTTTTAAAATCGGAGAAATTGATCACCTCGCCCGAAAAATCACTGACCGATTGCAGGCTTTCGAGGAGTTCGTCGGCGTTTGCCTGCGTGCGGTTGGTGATAAAGATCTTGCCGACGCGCCTTTTGATCAAACATTCCGCGGTCAGCCGCGCCGTTTCGCCCGCACCGATAATCAGAACCTTTTTATCGTCAAGCGAACCGAAAGTTTGGGTCGCCAGCTCGACCGCCGCGAGACTGATCGAAACCGCGCCTTTATGAAGATTCGTTTCGGTGCGCACGAGCTTTCCGATCTTGAAGCCGCGCTGGAACATCTGGTTCAGAATTTTGCCGGTCGCGCCGTGTTTTTTGGATATTTGATACGCACCGCGCACCTGTTCGAGAATCTGCATATCACCGACGATCTTTGAATCGACGCTCGTCACGACCTGAAAAAGCTGTTGGCAGGCGGCGCACGAAACTAATCCGAAAAAATCACGGCGGCTCACAAAATCACGGGCATTCTTAAAATCAATCAACAAATCTTTGTAGAAATCCAGATCGAGATCCGTGCGGGTCGTCACCCCGTAAATTTCCGTCCGGTTGCAGGTCGAGACGATCACACATTCGTTCAGAGTTTTTTTCAGCTGCGCCACAAGCGCCGGAATTTCCTCATCCTGAATATAAAATTTTTCTCTCAGCGCAACCGCCGCCGTTTTATAGTTGATTCCAACGGCAAATAAAATTGGTTGTTCGTTTGATTGTTTTAACACTTTATTTATTTACGACTTCGATTTTGTACATATAAGATGTGTATTTTTCCGAAAAAGTCGTGATATTTAACCTAAAATTAATCAGCCTTTAAAAAAGGGTTGCTCCCACTTTAAACGCGTATTTGATTTTGTTTTCGGCTCAGTTTCAAATAGTTAAGGATATCAATGAACTTACATTAAAGTCTAGAAAGCCAAATATAATTCAAACTGGTAATTGCGTTGCCGTAAACTAATATTTGGAAATCGCGGATGAACAGCGGAAAGTTTTTTTCAAAGCACTTT
>DATLOR010000106.1:0-11414 GCA_035536135.1 Pyrinomonadaceae bacterium
TAAGAATAAATTTGGTTAAAAACGTTTTTGATAGGTAATAAATCATTTTAATACATGTCGTAAAAAGTATTGAATGTCCTTTTAAATTTATTCAAAACCATAAATTTTAAATCCTTTATTAGACAAAACAGTTGAATTGACCAATTAATATGACGCAAAGCCAAAAATCTGTGATTTTAATGACGCTTCTGATGTAAAAGATTATTGATTGTTTCGAATAACTTGTTAAAATCGACCGGTTTGGCAACATGAATATCGAAACCCGACAATTCAACTCGTTTTTGTTCTTCCAGATTGACGTAACCGGTCAAAGCAATCGCCGGCGTTCGTCCGCCGTTTTCCGTCGGAAGCGCACGAATTTGCTTGATCAGATCGTATCCGTCCATTTCAGGCATCCCCAGATCGCTGATTAAAATATCCGGCTCAAAGGCGGAAAATTTGGCTAAGGCATCTCTCGCACTGCTCGCGGTCAGAATATGGGCTTTACTGTCTTCGAGCACGTATTGAAGCATTTCACGCGAGTCTACGTCGTCATCAACAACAAGTATGCGGATGCCGGCGAAATTTCTTTCGCTTCTTTTAACGGGAGTGCCCGGCGATTGGTCGAGGTCATCGTTTTTCTGCGACAACAGAAGCGGCAGCATAATGGTAAAAGCCGCGCCGGTTTCTTCGCCCGCGCTTTCCGCCGTGATCGTGCCGCCGTGCATTTCAACGAGGTTTTTGACGATCGAGAGCCCGAGCCCGAGCCCGCCGTGTTTGCGTTTTGAGCTGCCGTCAGCCTGCCGGAAACGTTCGAAAACGAACGGCAGGAATTCGGGCGAGATCCCGTGTCCGTCGTCGCGGACAAGGATTTCCGCGAAATCATCGATCTCGCGCAGGGTAATTTCGATCTGTCCGTTGAGCGGCGTAAATTTAACCGCGTTTGAAAGCAAGTTCCACAAAATTTGCTGCAGACGGCTCACGTCGCCCAAAATAAAGATCGTGTCGGATTCGAAAGATTCGACTAATTTTATTTTTCTGGTGTTCGCCACCGGTCGAAAATTATCCAGCGCGGCTGCGATAAATTCGGCTAGGTTGACCGGATGCGGATCAAGCCGCATCTGTCCCGTCACGATTCGCGAGATGTCGAGCAAATCATCAATGATCTGCGTTTGCGAGCTGACGTTTCGTTGGATGGTCTGAAGCGCGTGATGAGATTTTTCGGTGTTTGCCTCGAGGTTCAGCAGAATCTGCGTCCAACCGTTGATGGCGTTGAGCGGCGTGCGGATCTCGTGCGAAACCGAGGCTAAAAATTCGTCCTTGAGCCGGCTGTTTTCTTCCGCCAGCTGGCGGGCGGATTGTTCGCTGACGAGCAGGCGTTCGCGTTCTTCGATCTGGATATGCAGTTCCGTCTCGCGCGCCACGCGTTCGGTAACGTCGTCGATGACCGTGATCGTGCCGATCACTTTATCATCTTCAAAAAGCGGCGAAATACGTGCGCTCTGCTGCATCTGGGCAAAGGTCGTGACACCCGCACTCGGGGGCATCGGCAGCAGATATTTATGAAGCCGGTGCGACAGCATACGGCTCTGTCCCTGCAGCGCATCTCGGTAATAACGGTCAAAACCACGGCTGCTGAGTTCGGGGAATACTTCGAGAAGCTTTTTGCCGATCAGGTCTTTTTCGCTCCTTTCGCTGAGCCTTTCGAACCACTTGTTGCACGAGCGAATAAACAGGTTCTCATCCGTGACAAGGATGCCCTGCGCGGCGAATTCGGACATCCATTGAAGCAATGCCGTATCGAGGGATAAGTTTTTATCGCGATTGTCCATTGTTGTAATAAAAACTAAACGCCCAGATCAATCTTCGAGGGGTTCTGACTTGTATGAATTTCCTGCTCCTGGCGTGTTTCCCATTTCTCGATCTCTTCGATCAAACGTTTGAGCGAAACGATGCTCAAAACTAAAACCAGATAGCCGGTCACGGCACTCTCGCGAATCCGGAAAGAGGTGTAAACGATGATCGCATAACGCAGCCCCTCACGCTCTTTTCTGACGGAATCGATCAATTCATTGAGTGATTCGAGATGCAGATTGGGCACGGAGAAATTGACCCGTACCTGCAGGACGTTGCCGAACATTCCGAGACAGGCGTTAAGCAGAATGTTGCCGACTTCGGTCAAAACTTCGCGCGCCGATTCGTCGAGCTGCTGCTGCTGAACGTTTCCTTCGGTTAACAAATCGGTTAGCCTGACCGCGCCTTCATAATTCAGGATCAAAAAAGCATCGCCCGCAATCGTGCCGTCAAACGGCTGATGAATGGAAGCCACATCGCCCGGCAGAAAACGGGCGAGTTCTGAAGCGACCTCGTCGATCTGATAAATCTCGACCTGCGGCACGTCGAGCAAAACCCTTTGTCCGGTGATTTCCGACAGTGACGATGCCGTTCTCGAAAAAGCGATGTTAATGAACTCGCCCAGAGCGTCGGTTTGTCGTTCGGTTAAAATCATATCGTTTTTGCCTCGCTGATCACTGCCTCCATTGCCTGCAGCACTTTTTCCGGCGACAAGGGTTTATTGATAAAAGCGTTGGCACCTGCCGCCGTCACCATTTCCCGCGTTGAATCCTGAATATCCGCGCTCGCAATAATGACGCGCGCCAGCGGGTCGAGCTCGCGCAATTTTTCGAGCACGTCGAGCCCGTACATATCCTTCATTGTCAGGTCCAGAAAGACCAGATCAGGTTTTTCAAGAAAATATTGTTCAATCCCTGCCGCGCCTTCGCCCGCTTCGATGACTTCGTAACCGGCACTTTCCACGATTCGCCGGAGCATTCTCCGCGACATTGAGGAATCGTCCACAATCAAAATTTTCATTTTACGCGACCTCCTTTAAAGTTTGTCCCAATTGATCAAGCCTAATGATTCTATCACTTAAACCCGCTTCGACAATAGCCCCGGGCATTCCGTAAACGACGCAGGTTTCTTCGGATTCGGCAAAAACCGTCCCATTCCGCGCCTTGATCCATGCCGCACCGAGCCGACCATCCGCGCCCATTCCGGTCATGATCACGGCGAGCGTGCGGCTGCCGAAGATTTCCGCCGCTGATTGAAACAATACGTCGACTGAAGGGCGATGCTGCGTCTCGAGCGGTCGCAGGCTCAAATGCGCCGCGATGCGCCCGCCTGCCCGGCGTTTGAAAGTCAGATGTTTGCCCGCCGGCGCGAGCAGTGCCAGACCGGCACGCATTTCGTCGCCTTCTTTGGCTTCGCAAACTTCGATCGCGGAAATCTCGTTTAATTTTTCAGCATACATCGCCGTGTATCCTACCGGCATATGCAAAACTATCGCGATCGGCACCGGAAAATCCGCCGGCAGCTGCGGGATCAGGAATCTCAAAGCCTGCGGACCGCCCGTCGAAATTCCGATCACAATCACATCGAAACGGCTTTCGTGCAGTAGTTCGCTTGAAGCCTTAACCGTTTCAATTTGCGGTTTCGATTCCGGGATCAACTGCAGATTTTCCAGATGAACGCTCGCCGCATTTTTAATTTTTTCAATCAGCTCGCCGCGCACTTCAAAGATCTTTTCGGTCGCGAGCGCCGTCGGTTTCTGCACGAAATCAACCGCTCCGGCATCGAGCGCGGCAAGCGTTTCCGCGCTGTTTTCGTCCGCCGAGCTCATCATTACGATCGGCAGCGCGCGCCGCCGCATCTGTTCGCGGACAAATCCGATGCCGTCAAGCTCGGGCATCATCAGATCGGAAGTCACGACATCCGGGCGCAGCGATTCGACCAACTCGAGGGCTTCGCGCCCGTCGCGTGCCGCTCCGACAACCTCCAGATGAGGGCTGAAAGAAAGCATTTCGCGGACGACTTTCCGCACATATGCAGAATCATCCACAATTAAAACTCGAATTATTTTATTCAATCCTCTTCCCTCGTGCGTTAGATACCTCTACTTGGACTATACGAAATAGATTTTTATAACGCCACTTTATTTTCTTTTTACATAAACGAAAGCATTTCCGATCTCTTCCAATTCAAAGTCATCCGTGACCTTTAAGAGCGATTCCGCCGCGCCGACAAATAGAAACGCCGGAACGGACATTTTTTCCGCAAATAGATCAACGACGCGGCGCACGCCGTCGGGCGTAAAATAAATAAAAACATTCCGGCAGAAAATGATCGGAACGCTCGCGAGCGGCGCGATCTCGTCCGCCACTAAAAGATTTGCCTGCGTCCATTTTATTTTTTTGTGCAGCGCAGGCGCGATGCGCCAATGCTTGCCGTCGGGCGTAAAATACTTTTCCTTTAAGTTTGCCGGCAAGGCGCGAAACGATCTTTCGCGGTAGATGCCGTTTTGTGCGCGTTCGAGCGCCGCACTGCTCGCGTCGCTCGCGTAAATCTCAATGTCGGCGCGCTCGAACCAGCCGTTTTCGTTAAGGCGGAGCGCAATCGTCAAAGGCTCTTCGCCCGTCGCGCAAGCCGCGCTCCAGATGCGGATCGGCGCATTCGGAGCGATCGCCAGCAATTGCGGAATAACCTCTTCGGCAAGCTGGTGAATTTGATCCATCTCGCGCCAGAAATACGTTTCCTGAACGGTCAGCGCGTTGATCACGCTGCGCCATTCGTCAGCCGAATCTTCATCATACTTGAGCAGATAATAATAATCGAGAAACGAATTAAAACCGCGTTCGATGATCAGCGGGGCGAGCTTGTCGGCAAAAATATTGATTTTTGAATCATCGAAAATCAATCCGACGCGTTCCAGAACGAGATCGCGTAAAAGCGTTTCTGCCCCGCGCCGCACGCCCGAAATATCTGAATTTAACCCCATGCTCTATTATTTTTTCAACTCGTTTAAGACTTCCCGCGCGGCGGCGCGGACATGCTCCGCCGCATCTATTTCCGCCATTTCCGATAGTTTTTCGCGGCTGGCTTCGTCCCCGACCGTTCCGATCGCACGAACCGCAAAATATCGCGTCCACGAATCGTCATCCGCGAGAGCTTCGCGCAAAGCGGTAACCGCCGCGTCGCTTTTTACCTGCGCCAGTGCCTTTGCCGCCGTTTCTCTGACGCGCGATGAAGGATTTTTCAACTCCCGGATGAGCGTCGGGACGGCGCGCTCGTCGGCGAGATTGGGAAGCTGTTCGATTGCCGCCCGGCGGACGCGTTCGTCCGGCTCGTCGCAGGATTCCAAAATCGCATCCTCGCAGCCTTTTCCGCCGAAATAGCCGACGACGCGAATTGCCGCTTCGCGGACATTTGCGTTTGAGTCTTTCAGCAAATCACACAAACGCGCTGCCGTTTCGGGATGAGCGAGCGATTTTAAGGCTTCGACCGCCGCCAGACGCGACCCGGCGTTTTCCGATCCGAGCAATTCAACGAGCGGCTCAAAAGCGCGCGCGTCGCCGATTTGCCCGAGCGCGCGGGCAACCGATGGAATCACTTCGGAATCGTCTTCTTCGAGTTTTTCGACCAGCAGATCGACCGCCGCCGCACCGTGCCGGACAAGTGCTTTCACGGCAAAGTCGCGGACATTCTCATCTTCGAGCAGCTGTGCCAGTTTTTCGCTTATTTTTTCATCGTCGAACCAACCGCCGAGGCGAATAAGGGCGACCAGATCGGTTTCATTGGTCGTATTCAACCCGTCAAGCAAATTGGCTTTCCCGGCTTGATTGACCGCATTCCGCGCACGCTCGATGATTTCCGCGCTTTGCAATGAATCGCTTTCGAACCGGTCAAACAGCGAGGTGAGCGCGTGCGCCGCGGCACTGGCTGCAGATTTATCTTCATTTAATAAATTGACGAGCGCCGAAACAACTTCGCGGTTTCCGACCGCACCGAGCGTTTCAACGGCGGCTTCGCGCAAAAGTTCATTATTTAAGAGCGGAAGAATCCGCGCCGCCGACGATTCAGCGGCGATCTGCCGCAGAGCGTCAAGCGCGACAAAGGACAAAAAGAAATCCCCCGCTTCGGCGATCTTCAGAAGCGGCTCGACCGATTCACCGGCTTTCAGTTTTCCGAGCGCCTCGATGGCGTGATAGCGGACATTGACGTTTTCGTCACCGAGCGATTCAAGCAGCGCGGGGATTGCCTCCGAGTCTTTCTGTTCCCCGAGTGTCAATGCCGCCTGCATCCGCAGATCGGCGTCGTTGCCCCTGAGAAACTCGATCAGCGTTTCGGTCGTTTTAACGGAAGTCGCCTGCAGAACCTGGAGCGCGCTGTTGAGAACGCCGAAATCGAAATGCTGTTCGCGTATCGCGCGCAGCAGAGCGGCAATCGCATCGGGCGCGGCGCGGCGCGACAAACCTTCGATCAGCTGGCGGCGCACGCGCCAATTTTTATCGCCGAGCGCATCGATCAGCGGCGCGGCAGTTTCTTCGCCAAGATTTTCCGCTTCCTGAGAAATCGCCTTCGCCGCCTGCAGACGAACGGCTTCGTCGGAATCTTTGAGTTGAGCGGTCAGTTCGATCTCGTGCTCCATCCGTGCGGTGACGTCCTCGATCGTCACGATCAAACCGCGGATTTTTTCCGCTTCTTTAAGCGGCGCGATCGTCACGCGCTGGCGCATTTCCGCAAAATGCTTTGAGTCAAAGCGCGGCGCGCACTCAATTAAAAAACGGTGAAAAGCCGGAGCCAGAACTTCAATTGTTCCTTCTTCCAGAACGCGATCGAAACGCGCCAGCAAGCCGCGCGATTCAAGACCCGGAATCGTTTCAAGGACGGATTTGCCCCGCGCGCGGGCGGCTGAAATTCCGGTCATTTGTTCGAGCGCAGTGTCCCAAACCCGGACGATGAATCCGGTGTCGGTCGTAAAAATCCCGATTAAATTCTGATGGTCGGTGTCAAAATTCATTTAATTTATTCGCTCTTGGCGGAGCCGTTACTATCGCCGCCATCCGTTGCGGGAGCTGTTTTTTTTCTTCTTCCGCCGGTTTTTCCGCCGTTTTGCGCCGCGGCAGCCGGCGCACTATCGCTCTCGCCGTTTTCAAAACCGTTCATAATCGACGAAAGTTCCTGCGCCTGTTCAAACAGACCGGTTGTTTCGATTAAAGTTGCCTCAACGCCCTGCCCGTTGCGGATGGCGGCTTGCCGCACATCTGAAACCATTTGCAAAATATTGTCAACGCCCGAAGAATGTTCGACATTCGCCCGCGTGATCAGCTTGATCTGTTTTTCGATCTCGCTCGAAGCGGAAGTCATTTCGCGCATCGCACGGGTTTGCTCGTTCAAAGCTTTTGTTACCTGTTCGGATTGCTGCCGCATACTGACGGCGGCGGTCGAGATCTGCTTTGATGCCGTCGATTGCTCGACCATCGCTCTCGTCACGCCGGCAATCATTGTTGTCAGCCGGGTCGCTTCCTGCGAAACCTGTTCGCTGGCGGTCGATTGTTCGGCAACGGCACGGGTCGTCGTGACCGAACCGCGCCGCATCAATTCGACCGCCTGCACGATTTGATCGGCGGCAACGGCTTGTTCGGACGCCGCTTTGCGAACCTGCCCGGCAACATTGGTCGTGCTTTGCGCGGCTTTGATGATTTCCCGCGCGGCACGCGCCTGTTCGTTCATCGCCTGCACCACTTCTTTGGTCGTTTTCCGCATCTGCGACGCCGATTGGACGATCAGCTGAACCGTTCTGATTTGTTCGCCGGTTGCCGCCGAAACCTCTTTCGATAATTTGGCGGTCGATTCAACCGATGTCACGACTGCCTGACCGGCGGCGATCTGTTCTTCGGTCGCCCGCGAAATTTGCCCGACGATTCCGGTCGTTTCGCGCACGCCCGACAAGATTTTTTCCAGCCCTTTCAATCCTTCCTCTGCCAGACGGTTGCCCTCGTCCGCGACCTTAACGCCTTCGCTCGAAACATTTACGGCATCTGACACGGATTCCTGCAACGCGCGGATGATCGCGGCAATGTCGGCGGTCGCTTTGGCTGAACGCTCCGCCAGATTACGGATTTCTTCCGCGACGACGGCAAAACCCCGACCGGCATCACCGGCGCGCGCCGCTTCGATCGAAGCGTTGAGCGAAAGCATATTCGTCCGCTCGGCAATAATGTTGATCATATCGACAATACTGCCGATCTCGTTCGAGCGTTTGCCCATTTCCTTGATCACGACCGCCGATTGCTGCATCGAATCGCGCACACGCGTCATGCCCTGGATCGATTTCTGGGCGATCGCGCCGCCTTCTTCCGTTTCGCGCGCGAGCCGCTTGGTGATGTCGTTGGCATCTTTCGCCATCGTCGCGACCGTACGAATCGAACGATCCATCTGATTTGCCCCGGTCGCCGCGTTCACCGCGCTGTCGGTGATTCGCTCCGAATTTTGCGCGACGCTCTGCACCGAGCGCGCCATTTCCTCGATCGCCGTCGCGACCTCTTCGACCGTTGCCGCGAGATTCTCGCTCATTGCGGTGACTTCTTCGATCGAAGCCGCCATTTCGTTGATCGCTGCCGAAGTTTCTTCCGCCGCCACGTTCAGATCGTCGGCGTTATTGGCTAAACCGGTGGTCGAACGCGACATCTCTTCGATCGTCGCCGCCGCTTGATTGACCGAAGACGTGAGCGATTCGGTGTCTTCGCTGACGCTTTTGATCGAAGCCGCGATCTCGTTCATCGCGCTCGTCGTTTCTTCAGCCGAAGCCGCCATCTCCTGTGCCGAACCGGTCACGCTCTGGATCGAAGCCGCCATTTCTTCGATCGCGCTCGAAGTTTCGGCGATCGAAGAAGCGAGACTCGTCGTGTTTGCCGTTACCTGCTCGATCGAAGCGGCGGTTTCGTTAATTGATGAAACCAGCTGCTCGGTCGAATTAGCGACGGACGACGCCTGGATCGTCGTTTCTTTCAGCGACGCCGCTATTTCGTTGGCACTGCTAACGGCACCGTCGAGCGAACTGATCTGTTCATCGGAGCTCTCCGTTACCTGATCGGCAATGCGCTTGATTTCGTTGGCGCGGGTCGTAATGTCGGTCGCCTGCTGTTTGACGCGGGCAATGCCGCTCGCCGTCTCTTCCGTTTTTTTGTTTGTTGGTCTAGTCGCCATAATAATTTAATTTTCAACCCCGGTTTCTATTTCTTCCGCTGTTTTTATCACTTCGGCTAAATTCAAAAGCAGAACCAGCCGGTCGCCGATCGTCGCAATCGCTTCGAGATATTTGCCGGTCGTCCCGCTCAAAGTTTCCGAGGGCGGATTGATCGCTTCCGCCGGAATCCGTTTGAACTCACGCGCCGCGTCAACGATCAGACCGATACTTCGACCTTCGACCCGGACGACGACCAGACGCGAGCGCACGTCGTGTTCGATCTTCGGAAACCCGAACCGCGTGCGCAGGTTGATCGCCGGAATCACCTGCCCGCGCGAGAAAACGACGCCTTCGACCGCTTCCGAAGCGTTCGGAACCGGCGTAATATGTTCAATCATTTCAAGCTGCTGAACATCGTTACTGCGCACTGCATAGGTCGTCCCGGCAATCTCGAACAAGACATAAGAATCTGCCGCAATCAGCTCGTTATTCATAATTTTTACTTCAGCCGGCGCGTGATCGTCGCCACGTCCAAAATCAGCACCACGCGCCCGTCGCCGAGTTCGGTCGCGCCGCTCACTCCCGCCACCTGGGCGAGCGGGTCGCTGATCGCTCTGATCACGATCTCGCTTTGCCCGAGAACGCGGTCAACCGCGATCGCGACCGCCTGTTTTCCTTCGCCGACGACAAAGGCGTGAAACGCACTGCCGTTTTTTTCTTTGAGCGCAAAGAGTTTTGCGAGCCTGATGACCGGCAGCGCCGCGCCGCGATACTCGATGACTTCGTTGTTTTCAAACTGTCTGACCGCGCTCCGCTGGATCTCGATAACTTCGCGGACGTTTGACTGCGGAACGGCAAAACGTTCGCCGCCCGTGGTGACAATAAAGGCATCGGCGATCGCCAGTGTTAATGGTAATTGTATCCGAAATTTTGTGCCTTTGCCCGTTTCGGTTTCAAGTTTGATCACGCCGCCGAGCTCGCTCACGGTCCGGCAGACGACATCCATTCCGACACCGCGCCCGCTCGTTTTATCGGCTTCCGTACGCGTCGAAAAACCGGGCGTGCAAAGCACATCAAAGAGCGCCGCCTCATCCAAATCTTCATCAGCGTTCAGCAAACCGCGCTCTCTGGCGAGCCGGGCGACTTCCTCACGATCAATGCCGCCGCCGTCGTCGCTGATTTCGATCTCGACCATTTCGCCGATCGTCGCCGCGTGAAGCCGGATCGTCCCTTCCGGCGATTTGCCGGTATTTTTGCGCGCCGCCGCGTCTTCGATGCCGTGCGAAACCGCGTTTCTGACGAGATGAAGCAGTGGGTCGAGCATTCGTTCGACCAGCAATTTATCGACTTCCGTGTTTTCGCCCGTGATTTCGAGCTTGATCCGTTTGCCGGTTTCCCGCGACAGATCGCGCGCGACAAACTTCATCCGCTCGAAAATCTCGCCGATCGGGATCATCCGCACGCGCATTACGCCGTCGCGCAAATTGCGGAGCTGGCGTTCGATCGCGTGATTCACTTCCTGAAGCCCGCGCCACTCGCCGCTCGGCAGTTTATTTTCGATCTGCCTGATCTGTTCGGCAAGTTTGGCACGACTGATGACCAATTCTCCGACCATCAGCATCAATTCGTCGAGCCGCGACAATTCAACCCGCACGACGTTTGTCTGACCGAATAAACCCGATTTCTGAGATTCGGAAACTTGCGTTTCGCCGACGGCTTCCGGTTCGGGCTCGGTGCGCTGGATTTTCTCAAAACTTATGTTGTCAGCCTCCCAATCCTCGAAAACGCTTTCGGCGGCATCGGTTTCGACGATAAACTCAAACGCGATCTGACCGCCTTCCTTAACCGCCGGAGTCGATTTCCGAATCGTCCCGATCGCTTGCAGACGCTCGCGCACAGAGTTGACGTTGATCTTTCGCGCAGCCAGTTCGGGCGCTGATATAAATGTAAATAGATAACGCGTTTTTTCAGCGGGAGAATTTTGATTTTGGGCGGGGATATTTTCCGCGACGCTTTTGTTTTCAGATGTTTCGTCAGCGACCGTAAAAGATTCAAGCAGACTAATCTCAGCTTCAATCGCCGGAATCTCATTGCCGGCGCGCCGCGCCGCGACAATTTCTTCGAGTTTCCGGGTGCTTTCGATCAGCGCCGTCAAACCTTCTTCGGTAAACGAGGTTTGCCCGTCGCGCAAGAGCCGCAGATAGCTTTCCATGTAATGCGCGAGCGTTTCCGCCTGCCCGACATTTGCCATTGCGGAAATACCTTTGAGCGTGTGAAAGCTGCGGAAAAGTTCATTGAGAACGTTTTTTTCGATTGCCCGGTCGGCATTGAGCGAATCTTCGATCTCGAGCAGATCGCGCCTCACGCTGCGCAGATGCTCGTCCGATTCGGCAAAATAATCGTCGAG
>DATLOR010000107.1:0-14042 GCA_035536135.1 Pyrinomonadaceae bacterium
GCAAATTTCGAGTTCGGCTTTGAGATTGATCTCGTAATCGTGCTCGGCATTCTGCCGGTCTTTCGCTTCCTGCCGGTTCTGCGACATCATAATCACCGGCGCCTGAATCGCGGCAAGCATCGAAAGAAAAAGATTGAGCAAAATATACGGGTACGGGTCAAACGCCCGGCTCATCAAAATCGCCGAGTTCAAAACAACCCACGCAATCAGAACCGTGCCGAAAATGATGATAAACGTCCACGAACCGCCGAAGGCGGCGACCTTATCGGCAATCCGCTGCCCGAACGTGCGTTTGTCGTCAGCGTCGCGATTTAAGTTGCGGCTCAGAGGTCCGCGGTCGACCAGCGATTCGACGACTCTTTTTTCCTGTTCGCTCAAATTGTCCCATTCGCGCTGCAGGAATTTAACTGCCAGATGTTTCGCTCTTTCCGTCATATTTTTTGTTCCTCAGCAGAAGTTCAACCGCAAAATCTGTTCCAACTCTGAAATCTTAACCGTTTTCTTTTATTCTCCCGCAATTGATTCGCGCTTTTTGTCTAAAACGAGCGTGGCGATTTTGCCGAATCTGCAAAAAAGTCCCGATATTACGGAGAAAACTATTGCCCAAACCTTTTATTTTCAGCATTTTCTTTGGCATACGCATTGCGAAACAAGTAACCGGCAGACAAAAGCAGAATGCTTCTGCAAATTTACAGAGAAAGGTGGTAGATATGAAAACGAAATTATTTTTAGGTCTGATGTTAGCAGCCATGGTTTTCAGCGGAAATATTTTTGCCGCACCGAAACCGAAAGTTACGATGGAACGCGCCCAGGAAATTGCTTTAAAACGAGTCAACGGCGAAGTTGAAAAGTCCGATACGATTACAAAACATAATAAGGCGACTTATTCGTTTTTTATCAAAAAATCGAACGGCGTCACGGCGCACGTTCTGGTCAACGACAAAGGCAAAATTAAACGTATTGCGGACGAAAATCCGTCAACGGCGAAAATCAAGTAAAAATTTTGGGGAGTGCCAGTAAATTTAAAACGGTTGACGAACGTTTTCGCCAGCCGTTTTTATGTTCGGAAAACGAATTTTTGCGCTATGATTTATGATATGAAGAAAATTCTCGTGGTTGACGACGACAAGGCTTCGTGCGAACTTTTAAGCGAGATTCTGGCAGTGCAAGGCTGGGAAACGCTGACCGCCAATTCGCCCGAAAAGGCTCTGAACTTATCGAATCAAACAAAATTCGACCTCGTGATCAGCGACATCAATCTCGAAGCGAGTCTTTCGGGTTTGGATCTCTTGCAGCGCCTGCGCGAAAAATCGCCGGTGATTTTGGTCACCGGTTTCGGTTCGCTCGAAACGGCGATCGAAGCAACGCGTGAAGGCGCGTGGGACTTTATCTCGAAGCCTTTCAAGGTTGACGAAATCGTCGCGACCGCCAAGCGCGCGCTCGAACAACATCCGAAAAAGGAAGAAATCGCGCCCGAAAAAATCTCGTCCGGCGCGATGGTCGGCAGCTCGCCGAAAATGATCGAGCTTTACAAGGAGATCGCCCGCGTTGCGCCGACGCGTTCGACCGTTTTGATTCTCGGCGAATCCGGCACCGGCAAAGAGCTCGTCGCGCGCGCCATTCATCAAAATTCTCCGCGCAAGGACAATGCTTTCGTCGCCGTCAATTGCGGCGCGTTGACCGAAACGCTGCTCGAAGCCGAGCTTTTCGGGCATACTAAGGGATCGTTCACGGGCGCCAACGCCGACCGCCGCGGACTTTGGGAAGAAGCCGAGGGCGGCACGCTTTTTCTTGACGAGATCGGCGAAACTTCGCCCGCGATGCAGGTTAAACTTCTGCGCGCACTTCAGGAAGGCGAAATCCGCCGGGTCGGTTCGACCGCAACGCGCAAGGTCGATGCGCGAATCATCGCCGCGACCAACCGTGATCTCGAAGAAGAGGTCAAAAACGGTAACTTTCGGGAAGATTTGTTTTATCGTCTGAGCGTCGTCACTTTAAGCGTTCCGCCGCTTCGCGAACGAACGACCGATATTGCGGTTCTGGTTGAAAAATTCTTGTCAAAAGCGCGAAAAAATGTCGGCAAGGAAAATCTACGGTTTTCCGAAGACGCGCTCAGCTCATTGCAGATCTATGAATGGAAAGGCAATGTTCGCGAGCTCGAAGCGGCGGTCGAATACGCCGCGCTCCGGGCGCGCGGCAACGAGATTCTGCCCGAAGATCTGCCCGTCAAGCTTCTTTCCGACGAATTTAAACACGCCGCCGAACGTTTTCATTTATCACAGCTTTACGGCGATCTGCCGAAATTAGACGAACTCGAAAAACGTTATTTGATCTATGTTTTGGAAAAGACCGGCGGCAACCGCACACGCACCGCCGAGATTCTGGGCATTGACCGCCGCACGCTTTACCGGATGGCGGAAAGATTCGGTATCGCGATGGATTAACGCTTTCGCGTCTTTTTTTGAGGCTGAAAATCAACTTCGCGCATTTGATTGTTGTTCGCATTAAAGACGGGCGCGTGCGTCGTGATCGTTTCAACCGTCGGGTTTGCGGTAAACGCCGACAAGCCGTAAAAAACGAGTGCCAGCAAACACGCGGCTAACACGAACCACCAGAAATGTCTGTAAAATATTTTCTTCGATCTTCTGAAACTGATCATTTTTTCTAAAAGAACAAGGCGTAACTTAATCCCGTAAGTTACGCCTTGTTTTTGCTTTGAGAAGAGAAACGATTTTTTTCTAAATGACTTTATGCTCTTGCTGTAATTTCCTCCTTACTTACTTTTTTTAGGCGTGGTTGTGGTCGTCGTCACCGCTTTTTTAACAGTTTTGCGCTTCCGACGATTTTTTTTCGCTTTTTTGGTTGTTGTTTTCGCGACCTTTGCTTTGACAGCCGCCGCTCTTTTCGCGGAAACCGCCGCCGGTGATGCAAATGCAGAACCGGCAATAATCAAACTTAAAATCAACGCAGTAAAAATTCCGAGTTTGCTTTTCATTAATTTCTCCTTAGATATTTGTTTTAATTTCAAAATACTTGTGAAACGAAAAAACCATCCAGACTTTGCTTTTATGCCTTCCGATTTTTTCCTTAAACGATTCTTTCGTTTCACGCTTTTCCTATTTACAAGCCGCGTGCCAAAACCATAAAACCACTAAACTATTGAATTTTCAGACATTTAGATAAATAAAAATAAAGCGGGCACAATTTTTCCGCGTAGCATTTTTGCTGATCAGCACAAAATCGCCACAAAATTTATCGCGCGAAACCGCGCGGGGCGAAAATTACGGCTTATTTTTTGCGAAAAACGGCTCAGTTCTTGACATAAACATCTTTAGACCGCAAACTTACAGTTAAAGTTTATTGTGAAATCACACGATTTTTATCGGCAAACGGTGGGCGAAAAAGAAACAAAATTTTCCATCTCAAGCAAAATAGAGGAGATTGACGAAGCCGTGCAGAAAGCGACCGCGTTTGCATCGGACGCGGGTTTCGGCGACGACGCTCTTTTCGGAATCGATATGGCGGTGCGCGAAGCTCTTGCCAACGCCGTCAAACACGGCAACAAACTCGATGAAACAAAGCAGGTCGAAGTTACTCTGGTCAATCGCGCTGGCGGGTTGGAGATTATGATTCGTGATTTCGGAAAGGGTTTTGATGTGAGCGAAGTGCCCGACCCGACGAATCCCGAAAATCTGCTCAAAGCATCGGGACGCGGAATTTTGTTTATGCATAATTTTGTCGATAAGGTCGAATGGGAACGCCACGCGGAAGGCGGAATGATCGTGAAGATGATAAAAAATTGCTGAGAGTATTGTTTTACTTGGACTTTTCTGGTAAATTTCATCTAAAATTTGCAATCAAATATTTAATTTTTTTTTGAGGAGATAAAAATGGCTGAACTTAATATTTCGGAACGCCAGGCTGGCGATATAACAATTCTTGATATGGACGGAAAGGTAACGATCGGTGAAGGAAGCGTCGCGCTTCGCAACACGATTCGCCGCCTGCTCGGTGAAGGCAAAAAGAAAATTCTCTTGAATCTCGGCAGCGTCGGCTACGTTGATTCGAGCGGCATCGGCGAATTGGTTTCGAGCTTTACGGCAGTCAACAAAGAAGACGGCAGTCTGAAATTGTTGAATCTGACGCAAAAAATTCAAGACCTTTTGGCAATTACCAAACTGCTGACCGTTTTCGACGTTTTTGAAAACGAAGGCGAAGCGCTCAGCAGTTTTAATTAATCAAAATTTTTAATTTCAAAACAGGCAAGGATAAAGGGAGAACGCATCGGTTTTTCCTTTATCCTTTTTTTCCAAAGGCATCTTTGAGAAAAAGATAAGCATCTTTAACTCAAGAGCAAAGGCGCGAAATTTCCAAAGAAAACCGTAACTTATTCCCCTGAATAAATTCTTTGCGAGATTTTGCGACCTTTGTTCGTTTTCGGTAACAACACAATGAAAAGAGTTTTTTTTCTTGCGCTGATTTTAGTTTTTTCGGTCGGCGCGTTCGCGCAAAATACTTCGCAGGCTTTCGATTTGTCGCAATACGGCGTAAAGATCGAACCTGACCGCCGTTTGATCGTCGTCCTGGCTTCGCTCGAAGCCGCCGGATTGGAAACGCCGCTGACGGAAAAAGGCAAAGAATTCCGGCAGAAATTGCGGACGGATCTGGCAAGCTTTAATCCCGATCTACAGCAAAAAATGAAGTTTTTTGTTGAGCAGTACAAAAAACGCCATGAAAAAGCCTCCGAAGCCGAACTGATCGCGCCGTTTGTTTCGATGGCTTATACGCTCGGTCCCGTGCCGGATCTTGCCGAACCGACCCGCGCTACGGATCTGCCGGGCGATCTTTTGGAAGTTCTCGATTTTTCGCCCTATGTTCGCCAATTTTACCGGAGCCCGATCAAGGTTACGGACGGCACGGCGGAAAAAACAACGACCGTCGGCGCGCGGATCGAAGAATACTACAAAGAATATCAGGCGACCGGCGACGCGCTTCGTCCTTCAACCGTCCGAATGGTGCGCGACCTGCTCGATTACCTGCACACGCGACCGCAATTGACCTATCTGGAACAGATCAAAACCGAGGTTCAGAAAGGCAAAAGCAAAAGCACGACTTTATCAAAGATCGAAACACGCGAACGAACGCGGCGGTTTTTCATCGTTCCCGACTTGCTCGCACAGAGCGACACGATCAATTTCCGCAACATCGGTGACGATTATTACGCGATCGTTCCGCCGGGCACGGATCTGAGCGAGTCCGAAGTCCGCCGCGCCTATCTGCAATTCGTTCTCGACCCGGTCATTCTGAAAAACGCCAAGGATATTGCGACCTTCAAAGACGGCATCAAAATGCTTTTGGAAGAACGCCGCAAAACGAATCCCGATATTTCGCCCGACATTTTTCTCGCCGTTTCGCGCTCGCTGGTTTCGGCAGTTGACGCACGGCAGATCTATTATCAGAAGTTTCAGGAAGCCACGCTCGAAGCGCGGCGCAATGCCAATGCCGGACGCAAACCGATCAGCGAGAGCACGGACGCACAAGGCAGAAAGGTTGTTAAATTAACCGAAGAGCTTTATCTCGTCGACGGCAAATTTACGCTCCCGTCGGCGGAAGACGAAATGACGCTGAAACTTTACGAAGCCTACGAAAAAGGCGCGGTTTTGTCGTTTTATTTCGCCAACAGCTTGAAAGGTCTGGAGGATTCGCAGTTTGATATCGCGAGCAGTTTACGCGACATAATTTTGTCGCTCGATACGGCAAAAGAAACAAACCGTCTGACCGAAAATGCCGATGCGCGGAAACGTGCGCTGGCGGTGCGCGAAGAAAACCGCAAGAACGCACTCGTGATCGTCGAAAATCCTTTGACGAAAAAGCTGACGGAAGTCGAGCCGCTGATTCAGACGCAAAAATATGCGGAAGCCGAAACCGAACTCAACGAGCTTCTGAAAGCGAATCCGACCGAACCGAGGGTTTTCTACGCGCTCGGTCGCGTCAAGAGCCTTTCGGCGGCGTCGATCACCGATCCCGAAAAACGCAATCCGCTTTTGCGCGAAGCAAAAGATTTTTATACCAAAGTTCTCGAATCGGCGACCGTCAAAACCGACACGGCTTTGATTTCGCTGACCTATGTCGCGCTCGCCAGACTTTACGAATATTACGACCAGAATCAATACGCGATCAAAATCTATGAAAAAGCGATTTCGATGGGCGATATGAAGGGCGGCGGTTATCAGGAAGCGGTCGCGGCGCGTGACAGGCTTTTGAAGGAACAACAATAATAATGAAAAAACTTATTTTCTTCACAGTTTTGTTTGGCATTTCAGCGGCGGGCAGCTTTGCACAGCCTCCGCGCGTTCCCGCGAAGATCACGCCGCGAAGTGTTCCTTTTAAAACGGTCACCGAGATCTCCGACGCGGATTGGCTCACGCTGGCAACCGCGCTCGAAAAGGAAGATTGGAAACAAGCGGCAACGCTCGCCAGCGGACATCTGCAAACTCTCAAAACCGAAAACGATAAAAAACAGATCGCACAGCTTCGATATATCTATCTTTTCTCGCTCGCCGGACAAATTATCGTTTACAACACGCAGGGCAACACAACGGAAGGCGAAAAAGCGTGGGCGGAAATCGATAGAGTGATGGAAACTTTTATCGGCAAGGAATTTATCATGCCGCCGCGCCCGTTTACGACCGACTGCGAGAAAAAATTAAACGTGATCTGTCAGGTCAAAGACACGCCGAACGCCTTTCGCACAACCGCCACCAATCAGGAAGGCAACGCCATTCATTCGTTCGATTATGTGATGCTCGACCAGCCGGTAGACATCAAGGAGTTTAACGGGAAAGTAACTTTTCTCGGCGGAGTTTTGCGACGCGCCGAATACAACGAAGATAAAACAAAGCCGTGGGTTCTGCGCCTTTTCTTCAATAAAGGTTTCTTACGCGTCGTCGTCAAGTGAGAAGTGGAAAAGTGAAAAAGGGTAAAAGTGAAAAAGTTTGCTTCGCAATGTAGAGAAGACTTTTTCACTTTTACCCTTTTTCACTTTTTACCTTTTCCCGCGCGTGCGGCTGCGTTTCGAGAAATGGATCGAAGCGGTCGCAAAAACGGCGAACAGCAGAAAGAAAAAAGCGTTTGAAGGCGTGCGGAGCGGAAAATCGAAAAAGCTGTGAATCAGGATGCCGAGACAGCCCGCCATCGCGCCGACCGAAACGCTCCGGCGAAAATGGCTGTGTTCGGCGCCGATTTTCTGTAATCCTTGCTTGAAAAGCAGATAAACAAACGCCGCGATGCAGATGAAACCCAAAATACCCGCGTCGGCAAGCGTTTGCAGATAATCGTTATGCGCCTGTTCGACGCGAAAATTGCCGTTCCACGAGTCGTAATGCGGAAAAGCCGTGCCGAATGAATCAAGTCCGGCGCCCAAGATCGGATAATCCTTAAAAACCTGCACGGCAACCGTCCAAAAATGAAGTCTGCCGTTGCTCACGTCCGACTCATTTATAAAACCAATCCCGCGGCTCAGCGGAACATCGCCGCCGAGCAGTAAAACTGCGCCGAATAAAACTATCAACAAACCCAAACCGCCGCCGACAATCGCCAGATTGCGCCTGAAAAGACTGCGTTTTTCATCTTTCGTCAGTTCTTCATCGTCATCTTTTTTCTTGCGCAGAACATTTGTCAGCAGAACAAATCCGATCACGCCCAAAAGGCTTAGAACTCCGCCGCGCGAGCCGGTTAGAAGAATCGCAATGCCCATCAAAACGATTGCGATGATCAGCAGCAGACGTTTATCTTTCTCGGTCGCGTTGCCGACCAGAAGCGCCAGCGTCAAGCCGATCGTCATTTCCATAAACGCCGCGAAATGATGCTGATTGACGAACGACGCAAACGGAATCGCCTGCGGTGTCGGTCGCCAGCCGTAAATTCCATCGGGACTTGCGAGACGCTGAAGAATGCCGAAAAACGCCATTATCGCGCCGAAAATGATAACGACCGTGACGATCTTCCGCAAACGATGGGCACTGTTGATATAAACAAAAGCGGCGGCTAAAAAGATTGCATAAATGATGAGCTGAATAACCGCCAGACGCGTCGCATAAGGATTGATCGAAAGCGACGAAACCGGCGGAACGGAAAGTGCGCCGTTCGGGATATCCGGACTGCGCAGCGGTAAAAGCTGGATGATGCCGATCAGCACCAAACCGAGAACGGGAATTTGCAAAAGATTCGTGTCGAACCGGATTTCACGGTTAAACCACGCGTCAGCCAACCAGAAAACCGCGATCAGCCCCGTAAAAACCGAGATAAATCCAAACGCCCAGGTTTCGACCGCGCCGTAGGCAAGCGTCGAAAAAATCAAAACAACGCACAACAAAATAAAGATTAATCCGCTCAGCCGCGAAAACCTTTCGGGGATGGAAGATTCTTCGATCAAATCCGCCGCGCTTGAATTTTCCAGTTCGTGTTCCATCAAGTCTCAAGTCCCAGGTCTCAAGTCCCAGGTCTCAAATTCCAAGTTGATCGTTTTCTACTTGGGACTTGAGACTTGAGACTTGAGACTAATTATTTAAACTAAAATCGTCAAACCAAAGTTTTCCGGTAATCGGGCAAAGCGTCGTGGTGCACGGAACGCGGACGAGCCGGATGATCACGGCTTCGGTCGTTTCCGGTGCGGTGAATTCCGCTTTCAAACTCGTCCAGTCCGCCTCGGCGGCAACCGCGTCGGTCAAAGCCAGAACTTTGCCGTCCGCCGCGTCGGTAATTTCCCATTTGACCGTCGTTGAGGTTTTCAATTCCGATTTGTAAAAAGTCTCGAAAACGTATTTTTTATTCGCTTCGACCGCGACCGATTGCGAGATCGTCCGGAAGGCTTTGCCGTCCTTGTTGTTGAAAATGATCACCAGACTGATCTCGCCGCCGTGTTTTTGCGTTTTATCGACAAAAATCTGCGGCTCGACGCCTTCGGCAATCTGCCATTCAAAAACATCGGGATTCTGCGGATTGATATTTGTTTCAAAACTGCCGTTCGTAATGCGCCCGAGCGCAAATTTTTTCTCGTCCGATTCGGCGATGTCCGAAAAAACCTGTAAGGCGGAACGATATTTTTTCGCTTCGAGCATTTTTTTATAGATCTCGTCGCCGTTTGCTTTGAAATCAGTTCTCCGCGCCGCTTCGGGCAGATCGCTCCAAATGCTTAAAGATTCGTCAAAGCGTTTTTCCTTTGCGAGGATCAGGGCAAACGCCGCTTTCAGATTCGGCGAATCGCCGGCATAGTCTTTTAACTTTGCCGTATCGCCCTGAAACAATTGCCACGCACTTGCAATTGCCGGATTCGCAAAAGCCCGGTCGCCTTCCGCCGCTTTGCGGATCTGAGCAAAGGCTTCCGTTTCCTTGCCTTGGCGCAGGAGAAAATTCCCGAGCGTCCATTGCAGTTGGGAATAGTTCGGCGCCAGTTCGAGAGCCTTGCGCAGAGCCTTTTCCGCGCCTTCCGTATCGCCGTTTCGCTCACGCGCCTTGCCGAGCTCGAGCCACAAACGAAAATCATACGGCGAAAGCGCGGTCGCCTTTTCAAATTCCGCCAGAGATTTCGGCAAATCGTCCGGTAAAAATGTCTTTTCGTGCAAAACGGCGGAAGAAAAATGCGTCTGCGGATCGCTCGGACCGAGCCCGACCGAAAACTCGGCGATCTCCTTGTAGACAGAACGCGTCGAAATCGTGTTGGCAAAAAACCATTTAGCTGCCGAATAGGCAAAAATCACACATAAAACCGCCGGAATCAAAAGCATTAAACGCAAAGCGGTCGTGTTAAGTTTGATTGAGTTAATCGCCATTCTTTTTTAGTTTAAGGTTTCAAGTTCCAAGTTCCAAGTTTTGAAACTTGAAACTTGGAACTTGGAACTTGGAACTTGGAACTTACTCAAAATCAACGGGTTCGATTTTGATCAGAGCGCGTTTGAGCGAAACGTTTGCCGCGTCGCAAATATTGCGGACTTCTTTTAATCTTTCGGGTGAAATATTTCTGAACGAGAGCAAGATTTCCTGCACATCATTTTGCTTACAGATCGATTCGAGCGAGCCGTTGCCGCCGTAGACCTTCAAACCGTGAATCACCTTGTCTTTTTTCAGCGGATCGTCGTCGACAAAGCCGATCGGTGTGTATTCCCAGTCAGGATTGTTTTTCAGTTCGCGCAAAACCATCTCGCCGCCGTCGCCCGCACCGTAGATCAGAACATTGCGTCCGCCGTCCGCGTTCGGCATCGGCAGAAGATGGCGGAAAAGCCGGAAAGCCATCCGGCTTGCCGAAATCGCCGAAAACAAGATCAGCCCGTCGACAATAAAAACCGCCCGCGAAAAATTCTGAAAACGGTAAAAAAATAAAACTATCAGAACACACAGAATCGAGCCGATGAAAACGCCCTTGAAAAAGGTCACGAAATCGCGGACGCTCGTATAGCGCCAGATGCCGCGATAGACCCCGGCAAAAAGAAACGCAAAAAGTTTGACGACGATCAGGATCGGGACGGTTTGAATAAAAAGCTTCCAGTTGCCCGTGTCTTCAAACGCGCCGAACAGCAAAACATAGGCGGCGTAATAGGAGAGCGTGATCAGAATTCCGTCCAGGATCACTTCAAAAATCCGCCGTTTATGCGACAGGTTGAGCAAAAAGCCGAACGCGGCATTTTCCTGCAGGGCAAGATGTTCGTCCTGCTCTTCGTAAACCTTGACCTTCGCCAGATAAACGCCGACAATCGTCAAAATAACCGTAAACAAGGCAATCAGCGCCAGACTTTGCGACATTGCGAGCTCGCGCACAAAAAGCGCGATCGCGCCCGCCAGAATCGCAAAACCGTAAAGCATCAGCACGGCGTTTCTTTCCGAAAGTCCGAGCGCGACAAGGCGGTGCGAAGTGTGGTCGCGTCCGCCCTGCGAGGCTTTTCTGCCCCAGAGCTTCCGCAGGATCGTCACGAATGTCGTATCAAAGATCGGCACGAAAAGAATCAGCGCGGGAACCGCCAGAATCGTCAAAACACTGCGCGAACGTCCGCCGACCTGGTTCATCAGCACCGATGCCGAAAGCAAAAATCCGACGAACATCGAACCGCAATCACCCATAAAGATCGAAGCCGGATTAAAGTTGAAAACAAGGAATCCGAGCAATGCGCCGATAAACGTGATGACAAATAATAATTCTCCGGTTTCCCCGCTCGCTCCGAAACCGACGGCAAGCGAAATCGCGGCGATCGCCGAAATTCCCGCCGCGAGCCCGTCCATATTGTCGAGCAGATTGATCGCGTTCGTAATCCCGATAACCCATAAGACCGTTAGCCAGATATCGAGAATCTCATAACCGGTCCACGGCAGAATCAGCCGGAAACCGATCAGAATCGTCGCGCCGATCAGCTGTCCGACAAGTTTTTGATACGGTTTGATGTTGAAGATATCGTCCAGCAAGCCGACCAGAAAAAGAAATGAGCTCGCGCCCAAGATGACGAGCGATTCGCGGGTGTATGGAACGAAAAGAAAATAGATGATGACGGTGGTGAGAAAGATCGCTGCGCCGCCCATCATTGCCGTCGGCTTTTTATGCCAGCGGTCGGCTTTCGGTGTGGCGACAAATCCGTATCGCCGCGCCGCGGTGCGCACAACGTATGTTAAAAAGACCGCCGACGCAAAACTCGCAACCGCAATCCAGATCGGATTTGTAAAGATACTTAACATAGAGGTATTGCGGAAGAAATAAATTTCCTTTTTATTATGAACTTTACCGCGATTAAAACTGTTCGATAGATATTACAAAATAGATTTGCCGCAAAATCAAGCAGATTTTTATTAATTTTAATTTAAATCGCGATAAAGATTGATTATATCTCCGGTCAAACGCTCCTTGCTGTAATTGTTTCGAACAAACTCTTTGCCCTTTGCGCCGAGCGTTTTTCTTAAACCTTCATCTTTTGCCAGATAAATCAACGCGCTGAAAAGCGCGTCCGAATCGCCCGAAGCCACGCCGATTCCGCGTTCGTAAATCTTGAAATCTGCTTTTTCCTCAACAGTTGCGCCGAGCAGATCAACCACGCCGCCGACCGCGGTTGAAACAAATGTCTTGCCGTTTGCCATCGCTTCGATCAACGAAAGCGGCGTTCCTTCGTTGAGCGAAGTCAACACGATAATGTCCAGTCCGGCGTAGAAAATATCGGCATCATTGCGGTTTCCGAGGAAAATTACCGTTTCCCTGATTCCGAGTTTGTCAACTTCCGCTTCCAGACTTTCCCGCAGATGCCCATCGCCGATTATGACGAATTTCAGTTTCGGCAGTGCTGAATTGTATTCCTCCGCGTAAATCTTCGCGGCTTGCAGGATCAGCGGAATATTTTTGATTTCCGTCAAACGCCCGACGAATCCGACAAGAATTTCGTCCGCCGCCGCGCCGATCTCCTCGCGCAAAATGTTATTTTTTGCCGCGGCATTTTCAAACGGCGCAAGGTCGATCCCGAGAGGAATTATCCTAAACTGCGAAGCTTTCCCGACTCCGAATTGTTCGTTGATTTCCGCTCTCTGCTGCGCACTGATCACCACGATCTGATCGGTCAGTTTGGCAAGCGATTTTTCGATCAGCAAAAAGATCGCGGTTTTGCGCTTGCCGTAATAACTGTGAAAAACGTGTCCGTGATAAGTGTGGATCAATTTCACCCGTTTCCACGCCAGCCAGCGGTAAAAAAATCCGGCAACGCGCCCGATCGTTCCCGCTTTTGCCGTGTGCGTGTGAATGATGTCAGGTTTTTCCCGCACGATCCGGCGGAAAACCTTCCAGAGCGAAACAATGTCCTTGGCGGAAAGCTCGCGGCTCATTTCAGGGATATAAACGGGCGCCACGCTGTTTTCAGCGGCGAAATAATTCATATCTTCTTCGCCTTCGGGAACGGTTCCCGTCAGCAAAACGGATCGAAATTCTTCCGATTGCAGGTTTTTCGTGAGCCAGACAACGTGACGTGCCGGACCGCCGACGTTGAGTCTTGCGATGATGCGAACTATCTTCATATTCAAAAAGTAAGCCGTGAGCGTTTAGTCTTGAGCAGAGTATTTACTGCTGACACGACTAACAGCTGACGGCTCACTTAAAATTTAGCGTCGGCAGTTCGTAAATCGAACGCGGCTTTTATTTTTCAAAAAGTGGCATTCGATTATACGATAGTGCGGGAAAATCGCTACTAACTGCCGACATCTGTTAGTCTAAATGTCCGAAGCCATAAAAACAACGGAGCAATCAGACTAAAATTAATCTTCGATCTTAAAAATCGTCCCGGGATCGTCTTCGTGCCGGATTTCGTCAACCGGCTCTTTTTTGCCTTTGCCCATAAAAAGACGGTTCGGGCAATTGATGACAATGCCTTTTTCCGTCGTGCTCACGTTTTTGTAAGCGTGCGCAATACCTTTCGGAACGATCACCGCCTGCGGATTATCCGCGCCGACAAAGAGCGTCATCACATTTCTGTAAGTCGGCGAATCTTCGCGGTTGTCCCAGAGTCTTAACTTAAAATTTCCCGTACCGATAAAACAAAACAGGTCGGCTTGGTCAACGTGTTCGTGCGGACCGCGCTCAACACCGGGTTCAGTCACGGAAACATACGCCATTGCCGGATAAAATTCTTCCGCCAGCTCGTCGTGGCGAAATAATTCCGCCAGCCAGCCGCGTTCGTCGACAAGTTTTTTGAGAGGATAAACAACCACATCCTGAATTTTGCCTTTTTGAAAATCGGCGGATTCGCTGCCTGTCTGCATCATATTTTAATTTAAGAAACGATTGATAAACAATATTTTCCGTATATTAAATTCAACATCTAAACTTCAACTCTTGTCAATTGCCTGTGTCTTTTACATAAAATAAAAATGTTGATGACAAACATTGTTTTCGTATGTTATTATTTCATAGGGTTTTTTACCCGGTATTTTCACAAATATCCAAACTGCCGCAGTTTCCCTTCAATATTCTAATACTTAAACTGACTTTTTATGGAAAAGCTACACGACTATCTTCAAACTCTGCT
>DATLOR010000108.1:0-3914 GCA_035536135.1 Pyrinomonadaceae bacterium
CAGCGTCAGCGGCGAAGATAACAACCGCGTCTTTCTTGTCGCCGGTGTCGGAACAACCGCGACGATCGAAGGCTTGACCATTACCAACGGCAACGCGCAGCTGCTCGGCACACTGCTCGGCGACGGCGGCGGCGTTTTGAATGTCGGCGGTTCGACCTTGAATCTGATCGAAGTCAATGTCAGCGGCAACAATGCGACGAGCCTCGGCGGCGGCGTTGCGACGCGCTCGCTTTTGGGAACGACTTCGACGACCTACATTACGCGTTCTTTGATCAGCGATAATACGGCGCTCGCGGGCGGCGCGGGAATCAGCAATATCGCGACCGCCAACATCGTCAGCAGTGCGGTCACGACGGTGACAAATTCGACCGTCACGCTGAACAATACGGTTGCCGAAGCCGGCGGCGTGAGCAATTTAGGCGGAACGGTCAATCTGGTAAACGACACGATCAGCCATAACAGTTCCGTGCTGACGGGCGGCGGAGTCGTCAATGTGGCGGGCGTTCTCGGATTGGGCGTGACCAATGTCCGCAACACGATCATCGCCTACAATAACGCGACGGTCGTCGGCGGAATTTTGAATCTGAGCGACGATGTTCTCGGCATTTTTAATTCACTCGGTAACAATTTGATCGGCAATAACTTTAATGCGACGGTCAGTTTTCAAGCCAGCGTGTTTGTCGGTGTCAATCCGGTTCCGAACGTCAACGGCGACATCGTCGGATCGATCTCCGCCGGAACGACCGTGATCGATCCGCGCCTCGGACCTTTGCAGAACAACGGCGGACCGACCAATACCCGCGCGGTTTTGGCGGGAAGTCCGGCGATCGACCGCGGCAATAATTGTGTTCAGACCGACACTTGCGCAACCGATCCGAGTCCGAGCACTTTGCCCGAACCTTTGCTGACCGACCAGCGCAGTACCGGTTTTCCGCGCGTCAATAACGGCAGGGTCGAAATCGGCGCGTATGAGCTGCAGTTATTTCCGACGGCGGCAAATGTTTCGGTGGCGGGACAGGTGACCGACGAAATCGGCACTCCGATTTCGAGGGTCACGGTAACTTTAACCGATCTGTCGGGAAATATTCGGCAAACAACGACCAATCAATTCGGACATTTCAGTTTTGAGGACGTCGCCGCGGGCGAAACCTATATCGCGCAGGCAATTCACAAAAAATATACTTTTTCGCCGCGGGTGGTCAGCGTGGCGGAAGATATTTCCGATTTGAATTTTACAGCCGGACAGGAAGGTGAGAAAAGATAAAATAATAAAGATAAGTTCCACATACGTCTCGATAATTTTTATCGAAAGAAAAAAAGCGTGTTTGTAAAAAACAGACACGCTTTTTATTGATTGGCGGAATTATCTAAAAGCCAGATGTCGGATTCGCTCGAAAAAAGCGTGTAGTAAATTAATTTTCCGTCGCGGCTGATGTCGACGCTTTGGATCTCTTCGGTCGGACGTATTTCTAATTCGCGGGGTTTTTTCGATTCGGTATCGGCGATGAACAGGCGGTTTTCAAACCCGTAGATAAAGCGGCGGTTGTCGGGCAGCCAGGCGGGAAAGATATTCATTTTAGCGACCGGCTCGTAGCGTTTTTCGGTGAGCGAATAAAAGCCCGCGTCCATCGGTTCGCCGCTGAAGCTGCCTGTCAAAAGCGTGCCGTCGGGCGACCAGTCCCAGGCGACGAAACGCCGTTTGTCGGTCGGGTCGAAATCCGGCAGAACCTGCTGCGTTTGCTCCGTCCAGCTTTTGGTCGTATCAACGATGCAGAGTCGCGGCAGACAACGATAGAGGACGTGTTTGCCGTCCGGCGCCCAGATCGGAATCGAGGTGCCGTCCCGACCCGTAAAGGTGATCTGCCGCAGATTCGTGCCGTCCGCATCAATTATCCAGATTTCGTAAACGCCGCTGCGGTCTGAAGTGAAGACGATCTTTTTGCCGTCGGGCGACCAGCGCGGATAACGGTCAAAAGCGGCATCGTTCGTCAGATCGCGCTGGTTCGTGCCGTCGCGGTTGACGACGACAATATCTTCCTGCGTCCGGCGCAGGAGGCGATAAACGAACTGCGTCCCGTCGGGCGAAAGTTCCGGTCGGGAAATTTCTCGGTCGCCGAGTGTGATCCAAAAAGGCTCGCCGACGATCTTTTCCGCTTTCGGATCAAATTCGACCGCCTTGATATTCGATTTGCTGTCGGTCGAAACGTAAATGAGCCGCGTGCCGTCGCGCGAAAAAGCGAGATGACGGCTGTATTTCGAGGGCGTGACGACGGCTTTCGGATCGGAAGAGATCCTGCCTTCGTCAAACGCGACGCGCCAGAAACTCATATTGCCGCCGCGGTCGGAGGCGAAGTACAGGAATTTGCCGTCGGGCGACCAGACCGGATTCCAATTCGTCGTACCGTCTTTGGTGATGACCAGCGGTTCGCCGCCGCCCGCCGGAACGATGCCGATGTCGCGCCTGCCGACATTGGGCGGATAAAACCAGTAGGCGACAAATTTTCCGTCGGGCGACCAGGCGGGCTGCATCGCGTCCGATTCGATCAAAAGACGTTTCGCACCGGTTTCGAGACTGATGATCCAGAGCGAGCTTTTGACCGGATTGCGCACATCGGGTAGATCTTTGCCCCAGGTGCTGACGACGATCTCTTTGCCCGACGGCGACCACGCCGGGTGATAGCCGAAATCCGACACGCGCCGCACGTTTTCGCCCGACGCGCTCATCACATAAATTCCGCCCGCCGCGCCGCCGCGCTCCGAACGAAAAGCGACACGCTCGCCGTCGGGCGCAATTGCCGGCTGGGTGTCGTTCGCGGCGGAATCTGCGGTGATATTGCGCGCCTGCTTATCGCCGACCCGCTGCCAGAACACATCGTAATCGCCGCGCTCGGATTTTGCCGCGAAAACGAACGATTTTCCGTCCGGCGCGAGCGACGGGAAAATTTCCGATCCCGCCCGGTCGGTCAACTGCATTTTCGTCGCTTTTGCCCAATCGATCGCCTCGGGCTGATTTTTATACCCCAGGAAAAACCAGATTCCCAAGCCGACGAGCAACGGCAATAACGAAAGGGCGAAAATTAACGATTTTCGGCGCGCTCCGGCGTTCCGGCGTTTTTGCGCCGAAGAACGGTTTTTGCCCGGCGAGGCGGACGAATCGATTTCGCGTTTGACGCGCTTGAGATCGGCGCGCAGGTCGAGGGCGGTTTGATAACTGACATCCGGGTCTTTTTCGAGAGCTTTGAATAAAATACGGTCGAGTTCGCCCGAAACTTCCGGGTTGATCGTGCTGGCAAGCGGCGGTTCATCGAGCAGGATCGCCTGAAACGTTGCCTGCCGCGTTTCTTTTTTATAGGGATTTGTTCCCGTTAAAAGCTCGTAAAGAACGACGCCGACGCTCCACAGATCCGTCCGGTGATCGACATTGTCGTCCGTCACCTGTTCGGGCGACATATAGGCGGGCGTGCCGATGATGATGCCTTTGGCGGTTTTTGTGAAATTACTGACCGTTCGCGTTTCGGTTTCGTTCAGTTTCGCCAATCCGAAATCGAGAATTTTCACGTAGCCGTCGGGACGCAGCATAATGTTTTCGGGTTTGATGTCGCGGTGAATGATCCCCGCATTATGGGCGGCGGAGAGAGCATCGCAAACCTGCATAATGATCGTGAGGATCTCGGCGAGTCCCGGTTTTTCGCCGATCAGCTCGCGCAAGGTTTTGCCTTCGACGTGTTCGGTCGCGATGTAGTTGATGCCGTCCGCGTTTCCGACGTCGTGAATCGTCACAATGTTCGGATGATTAAGCGCGGAAATGGCGTGGGCTTCGAGTTCGAAACGTTTAACGCGCTCGTCGTTCGAGGTGTATTCGGCGGGCAGGATCTTGAGCGCGACCCGGCGCTTGAGTTTTTCGTCCTTCGCCA
>DATLOR010000109.1:0-15244 GCA_035536135.1 Pyrinomonadaceae bacterium
GTTCACACCGTGCCGAACAGTTCGCTCTGGTCAATTGATGTCCAAACGGGCGAGAAACAAAAACTGGAAACAAAAGGCGACGCGATCATGCCTAATTGTTCACCGAACGGAGATCGAATCGCATTCTGGTATGTCGCCGAGGGAAAACTTCCGAATATCGCGACGATTCCGGCAGGCGGCGGCGAACCGGTGATCATTGCCGACAGCGACGCTTCGGACTGGAATCCGATCTGGTCGCGCGATGGAAATTACTTGTATTTTTCTTCGGATCGAAAAGGCAGTATGAACGTCTGGCGCGTTCCCGTTGACGAAAAAACCGGCAAACAGCTCGGCGAACCCGAATCCGTCACGACGCCCGCCAAATATGCCCGTCACCTGACGATTTCGCGCGACGGCAGGATTCTGGGTTATATCCGTTACGAAAGCCAATCGAATGTCCAGGCGCTTTCATTCGATCCGAAAACCCTGAAAGTTTCGGGCGAAGCCACATATATCACACGCGGCGACCGCGAGGTCGGCAATCCGATTCTTTCGCCTGACGGTGAATTCTTTGTCGCCCGCCAGCCAAACCGCACACAGGAAGACCTCGTAGTTTTTGATAAAAACGGTGAAAACCTGCGAACTCTGACGAACGATAAATTCCGCGAACGCATTCCGCGCTGGTCGCCCGACGGCAAAAATATCGCTTTTTATTCAGACCGCAGCGGAAAATACCAGATTTGGACGATCAATCCCGACGGTTCAAATCTTCAGCAGATTACCTTCACCAATAAAAATGCCGCCGTCGCGCCTGTTTTTTCGCCCGACGGAAAACGACTCGCTTTTACCGAATACGACGATAAAGCCCAGTATTCAAGCATTCTCGATCTGTCAAAATCCTGGTCGGAACAAACCCCGCAAAAACTTGCACCGATGCCCGATAATCAGCTGTATTCGGTGCGCGATTGGTCAAAAGACGGAAAAAAACTACTGGTCATCTACTATGAAGCCGACGGCGACGAAAACGGCACGGGAATTTATGATCTGGAAAAACAGACGTTCGAAAAAATCACCGGTTCCGGCTCGAATCCCTTCTGGCTCAACGACAACCGGCACTATATTTTAATTGATCGCAACACGCTTTTCCTGTGCGATTCGACCACTAAAAAAACAACCGAGCTTTATCAGCCAGCGGTTTACGAAATCCAGCACGCCGCGCCGTCGCCTGACAACAAAACGATTTTCTTCCGCTATCTGCAAGTCAACGCCGATGTATGGCTGTTTGATGCTTCCGAGCAAAATCAATGATTTTACGGTTTCAAAGATCCGATCATACAGGGTCCGAACCAAGTATAATCGCCCAGATTTTTAATCACATACGCGCCCTTCCAGTCGTCGCCGCCCGTAAATAATTGCGGTTCCATTGCGCGTACCTGCGTATAGCGTTCGAGCGAGCCTGTTTGTTCGCTGACAATTTCATAAATTACGTTGACGTGCAGCGTTTGGTCATCTTTGACGTATGCGACAAAAAGCGGCGAATAAGCTAAATGATCTTTCAATTTGGCGAGCGTAAACTGCATACTGGTTTTCACATCATCCAGCGTTAATCCCTCGCTTTTTATAAAGGTTTTCATTCCGTCGACACTCATTCCGCCGTGGTCTGTCCGTCCCTGGGCATGATTCAGAAACCATGTCTGCGATTTTTTGACCGACCGCACGATTCTCAGCCACCATTTCATCGATGCCGCCCAACACGCGATCCCGCTTATTTGTCTCTCCGCCCGAATTCCTTTATACATTGTGCTCATAATTATTATCTCCAAAAAATTAAAATTTTACCGGCATTTTTTTGCCTTTGTTTACTAATGCGTCGGGTTTGTGAAAAAACTATCATTTTTTTTCTTGGCGATAATTTTTATTTTTGCTATGATGCCTTTTATGAATTTTCAAGAGTTCAATCCAACCAAAGAATTGCTCAACAAACTCGGCATCGCGCCGAAAGAATCCTGTTGTAATTAAGATCCGTCAATAATTCACTAAATTTCAAACCGCCGGCGCGGAATTTTGTTTTCAAAAATCCGAAAGCCGCCCGTTTTGTTGTATTATTATTTTTTTCAAAAAGGATTTTAATTATGCTTAGATTTCATAACACTTTAACAAACAAAATAGAAGATTTTCAGCCGCTCGAAGATAACAAAGTTCGGATGTATATCTGCGGTCCGACGGTCTGGAATTTCGCGCATATCGGCAATTTCCGCACCTTTACGTTCGGCGACATCCTGGCGCGTTACCTGCGGTTCAAAGGCTATGAATTAACGCACGTCATGAATTTGACGGATGTGGACGACCGTATCATCAACGAATCGGCAAAGGCAGGCAAAACGATCGACGAATTCGTGCAGCCCTATATTGTTGCATTTTGGGAAGATATGGACGTTTTGGGAAATCTGCGTCCCGACATTGCGCCCAGAGCGACCGAACATATCGCGGAAATGATCCAAATTATTTCGACTCTGCTCGAAAATGGTCATGCCTATGAATCGGACGGTTCGATCTATTACCGCATTTCGGCGTTTCCCGAATACGGCAAGCTCTCGAAGATCAAATTCGAAGGCAATATCGTCGGCGGTTCGGAACGCATCGACACGGACAAATACGAAAAGGAAGACGCCCGCGATTTCGCGCTCTGGAAGCTCGTCGACAAATCGGAGCCGACGGGCTGGGACGCGCCGTTCGGCTACGGTCGCCCGGGCTGGCATATCGAATGCTCGGCGATGAGTATGAAATACCTGGGCGAAACTTTCGACATTCACGCGGGCGGCATCGACCTGCAGTTTCCGCATCACGAAAACGAGATCGCGCAATCTGAGGGCGCAACCGGAAAATTGTTTTCAAAATACTGGCTGCACGGCGAATTTCTGAAGGTCGACAGCGAAAAAATGTCAAAATCCCTCGGCAATGATTTTACATTGCGCGACATCATCGGGCGCGGATTTAATCCGCTCGCAATTCGCTATCTGCTTTTATCTGTGCCGTATGACAAACAACTGAACTTTACTTTTGAGAACCTGAAAGGCGCGGAAACGACGATCGAGCGGCTGCACGATTTCAAAAAACGTCTTCAGGAAGCGCATCTGACCGACGGCATCAATACCGATTTACAGGAAAAAGTGCGCGGATTTCTGAACGATTTCGAAGAAGCGATGGACGATAATTTAAATACGTCGGTCGCGCTTGCCGCGCTTCATAATATGGTGCGCGAAGTCAATTCGGCGCTTGCGGGCGGGGTCGCCTGCACCGAAGACCGCTCGTTCATCCTGCACGTTTTGGACAAATTCGATTCGGTACTCGGAATTTTCGGCGAAGAAAAGTCTGAAATTCTCGATGAAGAAATCGAACAATTGATCGAAGAACGACAGGAAGCGCGGCGCAGCCGCAACTTTGCGCGGTCGGACGAAATCCGCGACGAATTGGCAGAAAAAGGAATCATTCTCGAAGACACCAAAGACGGCGTCAGATGGAAAAGGAAATAACGAGACGCGATAAAATTAAAGGCGGAATCATCGGACTTTTAGTCGGCGATGCGCTCGGCGTGCCGTATGAATTTCACGCGCGGCAGGAAATTCCATCCTTCGATGAAATCGAATTCGAGCCGCCCGTTGAGTTTCGCCGCGCACACCGGGGAGTTTCGCCCGGAACTTTTTCGGACGACGGAGCGCAAGCCTTGATTTTACTGAATACTTTGCTCGAATGCGGAAAACTCGAGGCTCCGCATTTCGCAAACGGTTTGGTTGATTGGTACGACGAAGGCTTTATGGCGGTCGGCGGCGAAGTTTTTGATGTCGGAATTCAAACCGCGAACGCGATTCACGCTCTGAAACGCGGAGTTTCGCCGCATCTCGCAGGCGGAACGGACGAATATTCGAACGGCAACGGCTCGCTGATGCGGGTTTTGCCGCTTGCGCTCTGGCATCAGGGCTCTGATTTGGAACTCGTCGCCGATGCTTTTGACCAATCTGCCGTGACGCACGGGCATCTCCGCGCCAAACTTTGCTGCGCGCTGTATTGTCTGTGGGCAAGAAGAATTCTCCAGAGCACTGAAAACGCATGGGAAAATGCGGTCGAAACCCTTTATGAAATTTTTCCAGAGGGCACGACTGAAAATATCGAATTTGAAACGCGGATTTTTCCGAAAGACGCGATTTTTGACGTTAAAGGCAGCGGCTACGTGGTAGACAGTTTGCGGGCTTCGCGCTGGGCAAACGGTCATAAAACTTACGAAGAAACCGTCAAAGCGGCGATTTCGCTCGGTGACGATACGGATACGACGGCTTGCATCGCGGGCGGAATTGCGGGTTTGATTCACGGTTTTGAAGCGATTCCGAAGCGTTGGGTTGAAAATCTGCGCGGCGCTGATATTTACTTGCCGTTATTGGAAAAACTGCTCGAAAGAATTTAATTCGGCGATTTCCAAACTTCAACTAAAAAGCCTTTCAAGCCCGGTGTGTTAAAAACTTTCGGTTCGCCGATTTGATAACCCTTATTGATCAAATTCCGGAGCGGCGGATGTTTTTCGTTAAAAACCGAATCCCGATAAGCGATGTAAAATCTTTCGCCCGTAATGCCGTTTTCGTCCGTTTTTTGGACTTTTTCAAAACCTCTCGGCAGAAAATAGGCGGTGTCTTCCTGCAAATCTTCGATGCCGTTGACCTTGATGATCTCGAAATTCTTCTCCGCATCGCGCAGGGCAAACCACAGATCATAAGCGACCAGATCTTCAAAAACATAGATTTTCGCGGGTTTGTTTTTATCCAGATTGCTTGCCAGATTTTCCCACGCACACCAGATGTAAACAGGCATTTCGCGCTTTGTCTGCAGAAAATATGCCGCACCGAAAAGCACGAAAACCAGACCGGTAAATATCGCGATTAACGGCTCGACCTTGATTTTTGTCAGGGCGATCGCCGTCAGAATCGCAAACGGTACGAACACGAAAATCAGATGGCGCGTGCCCCAAACCGAATACGGCAAAATCCAGCTGGAGATCAAAGCCGCCAAAATCGGAAGTTTTGTTAAAATCGTCAGCAAGATCAGGTTCTGCTTTTCTTCAGTTGTTTCGCTATTCCAATCGATCAGATAAAGCGTGAAAGCCGTCATAATGATCAGCAAAAGCGGAATCGTGATCACGAAGACCGAAGTTTGTTCGATGTTGCTTTGCTGGTAATAAAACGGCTCGATCAAATCGAAAAGAAACTGAAAAATCGTCGCTAAATCGGGCGCGGCGATCCAGCCGATGTTTTGCCCGAGATTTGAATTAACCTGCGCGGCTTTCCAGACCGCAAAAATCCACGGCGCAAAACCAAGCAGTAAAATGCCGAACATAATCAGTATCTGGCGGATTTTTATTCGCTGCAAAACGATGATCGCCGTAATTTCCGAAAGGACGACCAGCCAGCCGAAATAATGCGTGTAAACAAGCAAAACATTGACCAGCGTGAGAATCCAGATGTTTTTGCCGAGATGCAGAAAACGGACAAAAAGCCACATTGAAAAAAGCGCGAAAAACAATAAAACGCTGTACATCCGAACTTCCTGCGCATATTTTATCAGGCAGCCGTTTGCCGCCAGAAAAAACAGGGCAAGCGAAATCGTCGAATAATTGAGCTTTAATTCACGGCAGAGAAAAACAAATGGAACAAGCGAAATTACCGAGAAAAAGACCGAAAAAAACCGGAGCCAGAACAAACTTTCGCCGCCGATCATAATCCAGATTTTGAGTAAAACGTAGAAAAGCGGCGGGTGGATCAAATCCTGCGCGACAAACCAGACGAGATTTTGAAAATCCATCCCGGCGGCGTGAACGCTGAAAATTTCGTCAAACCAGAGACACGAAGCCGTCAGATTCCAAAACCGTAGGGCGATGAAAGCAACGCAAACCAAGGCAAAAATTATCAGCCAGGTTTTGTCGTTTGATCTCATTAAATTTAGTTTTTCGATTATCTTCGTTTTAGAGCGTTATTCCGTCGCAGAGCTTGCCGCCGATGCTTGTGTAAAAAAGCGGAACTTCTTTGAATGTATCGGTTTCGCGGCAATAGGAAAGACAGCTGTCGTATGGTTTTGAATAGATATGCAGGCTCACAGCGCGTTCGTTAAATTCGGGTAAATTTAAGATCTGATGAATCGGTTCTTCGAGCTCGACTTTTGCCGCCAGACAATCCGACAGGTCGAAACGGTCGGTTTCTTCGAGCTTGCAAAAGCCTCTTGCCTCATCGATTTCGACGGCGCGGAAATTCTGTCCGCGAAGCTTGCCGACCGGCACGGTCATCCAGCATTTTTGCTCGGAATGATTATGAACCCGCGAAACCTGTCCGCGGTCCCAGCAGATCGCCATCATTTCAAAACGCGCGTCCTTATAGATCAGATTGCGCGTGTAACAGCGTTCGCTCCAGTGAAAATATTGCGTGATCGTCTGAACATCGACCGGATTTTCGCCTAAAAACCGGTAGACGTTATCGCACGTAAATTCTTCTTCAGGGATTGAACACAAACCTTCAACGAGTTTTTCGACCGAAACCATCATAATTTTCCAAAAGATTTCTAAATTGGCTTTACCATTTAAGAAAATATCAAACTAAAAGCTTTGAATCAATTTTCAGTTTTATAACAAACCTCTGTAAAACACGCGTTTGACTTCGGTGCGCGTGCATTTGCCGTCTGCCAGATCGTCGCCCGTGTCTTTACAGCACGGCTGCAGACGCGAACAGCTTAAACCGTTTTTCAGCATTTTTGCCAACGCATCCTGCCCGATGCCCGACGGGTGAAAGCAATCACAGCACGAAAGCTGTTCGGAATTAAATTTATAAAACCACGGCGCGTCGGAATAAATAAAATCCGTTCCCGGGGCTTTGATCGCGCCGCCGACCATTTCGCCGCCGATGATCACGACCGGCGAATTTCCGCCGCTCGGAATCAATGCGTATTCCGCCGTCACGCGTTTTAAGATTTCGCGATAGGCACGCATCGTCGTAAAAGTATCGGTGATGCGCGCCGCCGAACAATCGCGCGTGAGCGACTGGCAAATGCTCGCGACGCCCCACAAAAACTGGCAGGTTCCGCCGATCTGACAGTTCGATTTTGCGCCGAAATTGCAGAGCTGCGAAACGCGGACGGGCGCGACCACGCCGACGCGCGTGTTCGGAACGCTCATCAAAACGTCCAGACCTTTGCGAAATTCGCGCTCGAAAGAATCGGGTTTTGTCTTGCAGTAATTGTTCGGATCAAGGTCTGAGCTCGTGCAGGACGCGTTTGTTTTCGTCAGATTTCCCGAACAGCTGTCGTTATGCCCCAGGAAGACGGCGGCTAGTTTTTGCCCCGACTGCGCGTTCAGATAAGTTTTGATGTTGTTCGACTGATTGACAAAGTCCGACAGCATCCGTGCGCCCGAAGCCGCGTGATTTGGCGTCGCTGCGAGAATATTCGTGTTCAGATCGCATTCCATTCGTTCGAGAAAACTAAAAACATTTTCGCTTCCCGAACCGCAAAAGAGTGCGCCGTGCGTATCGCTCGTCAGCCAGTTATATTGCTCCTGATCGCCGTTCGAACACGGAAACGAACTCGCCGCGTTAAAACCTTTCGTGATGCTGTCGCCCGCCGCGTCGATCGCCTGAATACTCAGTTGCGCCTGCGCTTGAAAAGAAAAGATCAACAGAACCGCCAAACAAAAAACGCTCCGCATTTTTCTCATTGCCGATTTCCTCCGAATTTTAGATTTATTCTGATGTGTTCCAAATTTCAAGTTGAATTACTCTTTTAAACTAAAAATTGGAACCTGGAACTTTTGAACTGCTCGCCTAATTCTTCTGTGATTTCTGCAAAAAATCAATAAACTCCGGCGTGTTTCGCGTCAGACCCGGAAAGGTCGAAATGGTTTTGCCGTCGGCTTCCAAAATCGCGTAAAACGGCAGCGCGACGGTCGCGAAGGTTTTTTCCTGAAACTGCTGCTGCTTTTCATTATTTGCGCTCCCGTCGTCGGTATAAAGCCGCGCCAAAATAAATTTACTCATTTCGGCTTCGACCTCTTTTTTGACGAAAACATTCGCTTCCATCCAGCGGCAATTCGTGCAGGTGTAGCCCGTAAAATCAATGAAAACGCGCTTGTTTTCGGTCTTTGCTTTTGCCAGAGCCTTTTCCAGATCGTTATCGATCCAAACGAGTTCGTCTTTGGTTTTACCGAAAACTTTTGACGAAGAGTTTTCCAGTTCGGGCGGCAGGAAAGATTCGAGTTCGCCGAGCTTTGCGCCGAAAAGCCCGGTCAGCAGATAAAAACTGATCGCGAGACTCAAGATCGCCGACACAAGCCTGAGCGCACCGATCTTTTCGGGTTTTGAATCGTGGAAAAGCTGGAATTTGCCCAAAAGATAAATCGACAAAATAATGCCGATCGCGATCCAGATCGCCAGGACGAACGAGCGCGTGAAAATCCCCCACTTCCAGATCAGATCGACGTTCGAGATAAATTTCATCGCCGCCGCAATTTCCAGAAAACCCATCGCGACCTTGACCGAATTCATCCAGCCGCCGGCGCGCGGCAATTGCGAAACAAGCTGCGGCGCAAGCGCGAGGACGAAAAACGGCAGCGCGAAAACGGTCGAAAACGCGAGCATTCCGACCAGCGGCAATTGCCAGTTTCCCTGCGAAGCCGAAACAAGAATCGTCCCGACAAACGGCGAAGTGCAGGTAAAACTCGTCAGCGTAAAGGTCAGTCCCATCAAAAGCGCCCCGACGATTCCGCTTCCCTCGCCTTCTTTGGTGCGCGTCAGATTATCGAGTTTGGTCAGAATGCTCGACGGGATCTGAAGCTCGTACGCGCCGAAAAGATTAAAGGCGAAAAGCAGAAAAACCGCGGTGATGATGATATTCACCCACGGATTTGCCGCGAAAAGATTGATTCCCGCCGCGCCGACAAAAATGGCGAGAAGCATTCCTAAGATGGTAAAAGTCGCGATAATTCCGAGCGAATAGATCGAAGCGAGCTTGATCGCTTTGGCGCGGCTGTGGCTCGCGTGATTCGTAAAATACGAAACCGTGATCGGGATCATCGGAAAAACGCACGGCGTTAAAAGCGACAATGCTCCGAGAGTAATGGCGAGCCAGATAAACGAACTCAGGGGCAAATCCGACGGGTTTTGGAGTGGGGATTTCGGATTTTGGATTGTTTGTTCAGTATTCGGCTGACTGCTGACTGCTGACTGCTGACTGCTATCCGCAATCGGCGCAGTAGTTGCCGCCGCGCTCTTTTTGACATCTTCAAAACCCGTAAAAGTAACGCTGACGGTTTTCGGCGGCAGGCAAACTTTGTCGTCGCAGACCTGATATTTGACGTTGACCGCCAGATCGTCCGCTTTCGCTTCCGTGTTTGCCTTTAAAGGCAAATTAAATTCCGCCGTTTTGGCAAAAAACTTTGTGTCAATATTAAAATTCGGGTCGAATCTCGAGATCGGCGCGGGCGAAGTCGTTTTTCCGTCGATCAGAAACGGCGAATTTTCGGCAAGCGTGATCTTGGTCGGAAACGGTCCGCCGCCTGGTTGTTCGACGGCGTAGAGATGCCATTCGCCTTCGATCGTTGCCTTGAGCTTTGCCTTGAAAGTCTCGTTTTGTTTCAAAGTTTTGCCTTTCGCGTCCGATTCGAGCGACCACGAAACCGGATTTTGCGCCAAAGCGATGACGGGCAAAAAGAGAACGATCAAAATTAAAAACGATTTCAGATAAAAATTGCGAAACATATTTTCTCAAAGATTAAATACCAAATTCTATCATTTTTATTCGCCGATTATTAAAAAAGGTTTCAAACCGATTTTGGATTTGGGATTTCGGATTTCGGATTTGTCGGTTTCATCAAGCAAAAGTCCGAAATGCAGACCTAAAAACTATTATCCAAAATAATGTGATTTTAAGTTTAATGTCAGAGTTTCCTTAGGCTTTAACTCTTAAATCCCAAATCCCAAATCCGAAATCCCAAATCGAAAGTGTTCAAGGTTTTGCACAAACCGCGCTCCGTCGCTTATAATTTTTAAAGAAAGATTTCAAAAAAGTCTAAAAATTTTTAGAAAAACCAAAGGCATTTGGAGGAAATAAATTTGCCAAAAACAGCAGCTCGCCAAAAAACGGAAACTAAAACGACGAAGGCGGCAACGAACGGAAATAATAAAACTGCACCAAAGGACGCGCCTGAAAACGAAGTCGTTGAAACCGGCATTTATGATGTCAAACAAGCGCAAGCCGAATTTAACAAGCGCCGGAAGTCGCAGATCGCTTCGATCAAAAAACTCGACAAAGAATTTCTAGGCGAAATGCTCTACCAGATGATTCTCGGGCGTCTTTTCGAGCGCAAATGCGCGGAAGTTTACCGGATGGGCAAGATCGGCGGTTTTTGTCATTTATATATCGGACAGGAGGCGATTGCCGTCGGTTCGATGATGGCGCTCAAAGAAGGCGATTATTCGATCACGTCTTATCGCGACCACGTGCAGGCGATGATCGCCGGAATCAAGCCCGAAGCAGTGATGGCTGAGCTTTACGGCAAAGCGACCGGAAACGTCGGCGGCAAGGGCGGCTCGATGCATATGTTCTCCAAAGAAAAAGGATTTTTCGGCGGACACGGCATCGTCGGCGGACAGATCGGCGTCGGCACGGGCATGGCTTACGCCCAAAAATATAAAGGCACGGATAATGTAACGCTTTGCTTTTTCGGCGAAGCGGCGGTCAACCAGGGGATTTTTCACGAATCGCTGAATATGGCGCAATTATGGAAACTTCCCTGTATATATATCTGCGAAAACAATCAATACGGCATGGGCACTTCGCAAAAACGCGCGATGAGCATTTCGAACATCGCCAAAAAAGCCGAAGGCTACGCGATGGCGGGCGAATTTGTCGACGGAATGGATGTAATGGCGGTTCGTGAAGCGACCCTGCGGGCGATCGAAAGAGCAAGAAAAGACGGTTCGCCGACGCTGCTCGAAATTCGCGCCTATCGCTATATGGGACATTCGATGAGTGATCCGGGCAAATACCGGACGACCGAAGAGATCAAAAAATATCAGGAACGCGACCCGATCATTTTGTTTCAGGACAGTTTGAAGGAAGCAAAAGTTTTCACCGACAAAGATTTTGAAGAATTTGTCGCACGGGCAACTGCCGAAGTCGAAAAGGCGGTTCAATTTGCCGATGAAAGTCCGTTTCCCGACGAAAGCGAACTTTTCACAGACGTATTTGCATAAAGCAGGAATTATAAATTTTAACTGAAAAACAATGGCTGAAATGACAATCCGCGACGCGCTGAATGCGGCGCTGCGCGAAGAACTTTTAAGAGACGAAAATGTCTTTATCATGGGCGAAGAAGTCGCCGAATATGACGGCGCGTATAAAGTGACGCGCGGGCTTTGGAAAGAGTTCGGCGACAAGCGCGTCGTTGATACGCCGATCACCGAGCTCGGTTTTGCGGCGGTCGGCGTCGGCGCGGCGATGGCTGGACTGCGTCCGGTGGTCGAGTTTATGACGTGGAATTTTTCGATTCTCGCGGCTGACCAGATCATCAATCACGCGGCGAAAATGTATTATATGTCGGGCGGACAATTCAACGTGCCGATCGTTTTCCGCGGTCCGAACGGCTCGGCTTACCAGGTTTCATCGCAGCACTCCCAAGCCTTGGAAGCCTTTTACGCAAACTTTCCCGGCTTAAAAGTCGTGATGCCGTCGACGGCGGCAGATGCCAAAGGACTTTTGAAATCGGCGATTCGCGACAACAATCCCGTAATGTTTCTCGAACAGGAAACGATGTACGGACTGAAGGGCGAAGTTCCCGACACGGAAGACTTTACGATTCCACTGGGCGTCGCGGACGTCAAACGCGAAGGTACGGACTGCACGATCGTCGCGCGTTCGTTCACGGTTCCGCAGGCGCTCAAAGCGGCGGAAATCATTCAGGCGGAATTTGATGTTTCGGTCGAAGTCGTTGACCCGCGCACGATCAAACCGCTCGATATCGACACAATTGTTGCATCCGTCAAAAAGACGAATCGCCTTGTGATCGCCGAAGAATCGCACGCTTTTGCGTCGGTCGGCGCGGAAATTTCGCATCAGGTGATGGAACACGCATTCGATTATCTCGACGCGCCGATCAAGCGCATTTCGACGGTCGAAGCGCCGATGCCGTATGCGCGAAACCTGGAAGTTGCCGCCTTGCCGAGCGTCGAAAAAATCGTCGCGGCGGTCAAAGAAGTTTGTTATTTGTAAATGAAAACCGTTTATTTAGTAGTTCCCGGCGTCACGAATTCGAGTCCGCAGCACTGGCAGAGTCTTTGGGAAAAGCAGTTTCCCGAGCGCTTTCGGCGCATCGAGCAAGCCGAATGGGACACGCCGGTTTGTGATGATTGGACAAAAACCATTGAAACGGAAGTTCGAAAAGAATCGCCCGAAAGAGTTGTTTTAGTCGCGCATAGTTTGGGCTGTACGGCGGTCGCGCACTGGGCAAAACGTTTTGGAACACGCATTAAAGGCGCGGTTCTGGTTGCGCCGAGCGATTGCGAGGCTGAAACTTATAATTTTGACACGAAAGGCTTTGCGCCGATTCCGCTTGAGAAATTGCCTTTTCCGAGTCTGGTAATTGCGAGCGAGAACGACGAATACATTTCTCTGACGCGCGCCCGACAGTTTGCCGGTGCGTGGGGAAGCGAGATTATAAACGTCGGTGCAAAAGGTCATATCAATGCGGCTGCCGGATTCGGCGAATGGAGCGAAGGCTTGGAACTTCTAAAAAGATTGGACTGAATTTTTACCAATGAATAAAAAGGATTTAAAGCGTGAATACCGTGAAACGAAAATTCCGATGGGCGTTTATCAGATTCGTAATCTGACGAACGGCAAGATTTTTGTCGGTTCGTCGCTCAATCTGAGCGGTATTTTTAATCGCTATAAATTTGCGCTGATTGCCGGAAGTCATCCGAACAAAGCACTGCAGGCGGATTGGAGCAAGCTCGGCACGGATAAATTCGCGTTTGAGGTTTTGGAAGAACTCGAACCGCGTGCGAATCTTGACGACAAGGCAGAGTTAGCGGTGCTTGAAGATTTATGGCTTGAAAAACTTGAGCCCTACGGCGAGAAAGGCTATAACGAACGAAAACTGTCGCGCGAGGAAAGACTGCGGATGATCGCCGCAAATAAAAAATCGTAAAAAAGTTTCTTTTCCCGAAATCTTGTTTCTCTTTATCTTTTCATCTATTTATCGGTTTCTTTCGAATTATCGGTTTCTTTCGAAAAGCCGGAAATATTCCAGGGAGTATAGACATTTTTAAACGTTTCCAAACTATCGAGAAAAGCATTCGAGTTGTTTCCGTTCAGTCTTCCCTGTCCGGTTCCAAGTCTGCCTTGCCCCGTACCTAATCGCCCTTGTCCGGTTCCGAGTCTGCCTTGTCCGGTTCCCAAACGTCCCTGTCCGGTTCCGAGCCGACCTTGCCCGGTTCCAAGTCTGCCCTGTCCGGTTCCTAATCTGCCTTGCCCGGTTCCAAGTTTGCCCGTTGAGCCCGGGGTGATCGACAGTTCTTCACCCGTTTCGTCATTTTCAAAATCCGCCCAATTGTATTTTTGTTTTGGTTTTCGAGGATTATCCGAACTGCGCCGCGCAACTTTGCCCAAATATAAATCAAGGAATGCAATCCAACTTTGTTTCTTGGTATCGGGAGCCAGGGTGCTGTAAAAGTAAAGTCCCTCATAATTGTTGCGCACCGTATCGAATGTTTCGTATGACCATGGGAAAAACAAAGAAACACCGTTCGAATACTGATATTTTCCACCGCTGTAGCCGCTGATGATGACGAATTTTCTGAGTTTATCGAGAACGTTTTCGCATTCTTTGACGAGATTTTGTAAAAACTCTATCTGTTCATCCGAGAAAACCTCGGCTAAATCTTCGATCAGCGATTTGCATTCTTTTCTTAACAGCTCGCAAAAATCTCCGAGATCTATGTTTTGATCGAACATATACGATTGGCACTTCCAGTGAACCTGTAAAAGAATGCGCTTCATTTGCCGGTAAATAATATCTTTTTCCGCGAAACACGCGATTAAATTCGCGGATAAATAGCCGGTCGCTTCGACTAAATTATCAATTGAGGGAAACCAGATAGCCCCGTCGGCATCGGTTTCGGGAGTAAAATCCCAAGCCGCCATATCAACCGAAACGCCGCCGACTTTGTAGGCGTCCTGACATTCGATAAATTCGATGACAAATCTTTCGGCGATTTTTTTTGTTTCGAGCGTGTTGTTCTTTGCCAAACATCCGAGAATTTTGCTGTATGTCCAGCCGGCTTCCGGCACGATTCCTTCGGAGGCGATCAGTGTTTCGGTAAACGGCGAGAATTGATAAGCGACCTCGAGCATGCCCATCACGCAGCTGTCGAATCCGAGAATCGACAGCCTTTTTCCGAGCAAAACGGTGGTTTCCTGCTCATATTCTTCGGCATTCAGCGCCGGTTCTCCGCATTTCACAAATTCCTTGCTCGCTTCATCAGCCTTGACGATCAATTCTTCACGATTATCGGTCAGCCGGCATAAAAGTTCTTCGAGATAGTTCATACTCATTGATTTTTCCGCCGATTCGTCCTTAAACAATCCTTTGTCCAGAAAGCCCGCCGAATGTCCGCTGATGATCAATGCGTAGCGGTTGGCGCGGCGACCGTGCGCGATTTCTTCGCCGTTTTTGACTTCGACCGTATTGACACACCAATTAACAAAATTGAGGATCGAATTAAAATCCGACGCGTTTTCGTTTCTGATAATTTCTTCGGGCGGATAAAGTTTGTTCGTAATTTGATAGGAAGGCTGATAAACGGGATTTTCGGGATTGGAAAAATCACAGTAAAGAGTCGGGATCGAAGGAGAATTACCGTCATAATAAACAAATAAATTCGGACTCGTCGCATCATTGCCCGCGACTTGTTTGATTTGTTCCATCGCATACGACATATCAACCGCGAGATTGTTGTCGCCTGCCATATAAACCATTATCGTCCATTCTTTCTCTTTCATTTTTTTGTTCTCCATATATCTTTTTTCAGCTAATTTTCGAAGCCCGAAAGCTGGTTTGCGGGAGAGATCCGTTACCTATCCTTAAAACGTCATTTTCACCAATAAAGGAAACTCTTTACCGGGAAATTTTACAGGGAGTTTTTTTCGGTTTTTGAAGAAGGAGGGTAATAATTGGCGATCC
>DATLOR010000110.1:0-5375 GCA_035536135.1 Pyrinomonadaceae bacterium
AGGATTGTTCGTTTTGCAGGTTTCGGGCAGCGGTCTGCTGCTGGTCTCGTCGTTCGGCGCTATCCATCGCAAAACGCTTCGACCCGGCGAACAATACGTCGTCGATACCGGACATCTTGTCGCCTGGGAAGGACATATGCAATACAATTTGCGAAAAGCGGCGAGCGGGTTTTTCAAAAGTTTTCTGTCAGGCGAAGGAATGGTTGCAGAGTTTACCGGTCCGGGCGAAATTTTGATTCAAACACGGAATCTAGCGGCGTTTGCCGGTCTTTTGAAACCGTTTTTCCCGAGCCAGGGCGGCGGAAGCGGCGGCGGTTTTAGCTTTGGAAGTTGATTTTTAATGACCTTTTCGGAAAACACTACGAAAAATAACGGCGCAAAAAATAAATTTTCGGAAGTAAAACTCAAAGCGCGGGCGGTTGCGAGAGGCGTGGCGATCGGTAAAGTTGTCTGCCTGCACGGGCGCAAGCGTCAATTTTATCGAATAAATCTCGACGAATCGAAAATCGAGAAGGAAATTCGACGTTTCCGCGCCGCAATTCGCCTGTCGAAACGACAGCTGACGAAAATCTCTTCGGACAATAAAAATTCAAAATCAAACATTTTTGAAGCACATCTTTTGATTCTCGAAGACAAGTCTTTGCAGGAAAAAATCGAAGGAAATATCAAGACTCAAAAGGTCAACGCGGAATGGGCGGTGAAAGTCGTCACGGACGGCTACGTAGCGACTTACAAGTCAATTGCCGATGAACATCTGCGCGAAAAATACATCGATCTGGAAGATGTCGCCGACCGCATTCTGGGAGCGCTCGGCGGCGGCGGAAAATCAAATCTGCGGCTTCAGAAAAATTCGATAATCGTCGCCCGCGAAGTCAAACCTTCGACTTTGATCGAACTCACGGACAGCAATCCGATGGCGATTATTACCGAGCACGGCGGCTGGACATCGCATACTTTTATCCTGGCGCGGGAAATAAATTTGCCCGCCGTGACCGGAATGAAGGGAATTTTGCGCCGCGTGCAGACAGGCGACGAGGTGATCGTTGACGGATATAACGGGCAGATAATTCTCAATCCGACCAAAGAAAGCTCGGAAAAATATAAAATTGCCGCGGCGCAGTTTCAGGAATTTACGCACCGCGAAACCGAGCCAGTTAAAGAAAAGCTCAAAACGCTCGACGGTTTTGAAGTAACGGTTCGCGCCAATCTCGATTTACCGCTGGGCTACTCGAAAGCGAAACGACTCGGCGCAAAAGGGATCGGGCTGTACCGCTCGGAGTTTTTGTTTAATCAGTTCAAGGGGTTTCCGTCCGAGCAGGAACAGATCAAAGCGTATCAAAAAATTGCGAAACTGGCGGGCAATGAAGGCGTGCGGATCCGGACGTTTGATCTGAGCGTCGAACAATTGACCGAAGAAAATGCGGCAAAAGAAGTTAATCCAGCGCTCGGATTGCGGGGAATCCGGCTGGTTCTGACGCACAAAAAAGAATTTCGGACGCAGATTCGCGCGCTTCTGCAAGCCTCGTTTGAAAACAAAATAGACATCGTTTTACCGATGATTTCGGATGTTTCCGAAATCCGGGAAACAAAAAAAATTATCGAATCCGAAAAAGATCGTTTCCGCCGGAAGAAAATAAGTTTCGGCAAGCCCCGTCTCGGCGCGATGATCGAAGTGCCTTCGGCGGTTTTGACGGCTGACGAAATTGCCCGCGAAGTTGATTTTTTCTGTCTCGGCACGAACGATCTCGTGCAGTATCTGTTGGCGGTTGACCGCGACAACGAAACGGTTGCCGATTGGTTTCGGACACTTCATCCGGCGGTATTGCGCTCGATAAAAACGGTTCTGCGCGCCGCCGAACAAAACAATATTCCGGCGGTCATCTGCGGCGAAATGGCGGGTTCACCCGTTTATGTCGCAATATTGATCGGACTCGGGGCGACCGAATTGAGTATGAATGTTAATTCGATCGCGCGTGTGCGGCACACAATTTCGCATATTGCCTACGAAGAAGCCAAGGAAATAACCGACAGTCTGACAAAATTATCCACGGCTGATGCGGCGGAAGATTTTGTCCGCGAAAGCTTTTTAAAGAAATGGTCGCATCTTTTTTCACCAGACATTTTGCCGCAGAAAAAATCGCCAAAACAATTAAAATCAATAAAATAAAAAAAATTCTAGAATCCGATGTGTTTTGACATTTTATAGAATCAGAGTTTGACAGCTCCGGTTAGTTGAAAACACGCTTGCTCAAAACGAAATTCTGGTTTATCTTTAGCTGTCCCGACCAAATTTCAGAGTTGAGCCGAGCGAACTTCAAAAAAAGGTTTGCCCCGATTTTTTTGTAATATGAAAACGACTTTGCTTAAAAATTCAGTATTTTCCGCAGGATTGATAGTTTTACTTTCAGCCGGTTTTTCCTTTGCCCAAACTTCTGACACAACGCCGACCAAAAAGGTTAATTTCGGCTATTCGCAAAACCCGAAAACGAAGGCTAAGAAGGAAAACGAAAACACAAACGATCAAAATCCGGCGGAAGTTGTAAATACGACCGAAACCCCGCAGGAAGCAGTCGAAGAAAACAATTCAACAACCGAAACGATCGCCAAAAAAACGCTTGAAGTTGTTAAAAACGCCAATAAAAAAGCGCTTGCCCCGACCGAAAGCTACAAGATCGGTGTCGGCGACATCCTTTTTATCAATCTGCAGAATTCGTCAAAGGGCTCAACCTATTTTACCGTGCTCAATGACGGCACGATCGATTATCCGCTGGCGGGCGAAATGGTTTCTGTTTCCGGTTTGACGACCGACGAGATCGAAGATGTCCTGCGCGAAAAAATCAAACTTTACGAGAATCCGCAGGTTTCCGTAAAAATTCGTGAATTTTCGAGCCACAAAATAACGGTTCTCGGATTGGTCGAAAAATCGGGTGAAAAATTCATTCAGCGCGAAGCCGTCCCGCTTTATGTCGTGCGTGCCGAAGCGATCGTTCAATCAAAAGCGAATCGCGTGATCATCCGCCGCGCCGATTCAAAGGTCGAAACCTTTGATCTGAAGGATGAGGCAAACGAAAATCTGCTGATTTTTTCGAACGACATTGTCGAATTTACGACCGACGACGCGCAAACCGCTAAAAGTAATCAATCGAAGTTCTACTACGTCGGCGGCGAAATCGTTTCCGGCGGACAAAAAGATTTTTACGAAGGTTTGACGCTGACGCAGGCGATTCTGGCGTCGGGCGGTTTAAAAAAAGAAGGCGTTAAAAAAATCGTCATTCGCCGCAAAAATGCGGAAGGTTTACTGGTTTCAACCGAATATAATTTGAAACTGATCAAGGACGGAAAAGTGCCTGATCCGATTGTTGCAGCGGGCGACACGATCGAGATCGGCAACTGATTTATTGTTTATTGAGCAATAACCAAAATCAATAAACCATAATTGTATGTGTTGAACATTTTTTGCTAAGATATTTGAGCCTTGCAAAGCAGGAAGCAAGTCGGGCAATCGCTTGTAATTATTTTATAAGAGGAAAGTCCGAACACCAAAGGGCAGCGAGCCGGATAACGTCCGGGCGTTTGAGAAATCAGGCGACGACAAGTGCAACAGAAAACAAACCAGCCTCCTCGGAGGTGATGGGTGAAACGACGCGGTAAGAGCGCGTCAGCGCGTTTGGTAACAAGTGCGGCTGGGTAAACTCCTCGTGGTGCAAGACCAAATAGGAAAACGATTTTTGAGCTGCCCGCTCAAGGTTTTGCCTTCGGGCAAAACGGCGTTTTCGGGTAGGTCGCTCGAGCTTTTCGGTAACGAAAAGCCTAGATGAATGATTGCCGTCTGATTTTTGTCAGATACAAAATTCGGCTTACAGACTTGTTTCCCTCAATTGCAAGGCAGTTTTTTTAGTTTAATTTACTTTTTAAGGAGCATTTTACAAATTTATGGCAAACCGCAAAGGCGTTTTTATTGGTGCATATGTACCAAATGAATTGAAGGAATCTCTCCGCCGTCGCGCCGCTTTAGAACATCGAACACTCTCACAGGAAATTACTCGTATTTTGGTTGAAGCCGTTCACGGCAAAGGACTTCCGGTCGGTAGTGTGGATCGCCGGAGCGGGAATACGGTTCCGCGCCGCCGCGCCACCGATCCATTGCCGCGCCGCCGTGCCGAAGATTTACCGTTTATCGCATCCGAAGATAAAAAGAAATAGGACGTTTTTCAATCTAACTTAACCGGCGTTGACGTGTGATTTTCGTCAACGCTTTTCTTTTTTTGACTTTGATTTGTTAAGATTTACTTCGAATGAACGCAAAATTTTTCTGGCTTTCGATACTCGCAATTATTATCAGTTTTTTCGGCGGATTTTATCTGGCAAATTCGCTGAACGGCAGTGAATTAAATAAAATGCGGGCGGAAAACGAACAACTGAAAAAAACTACGACCGAACAGCCGCAGAACAATTCGGAAGCTTCTTTATCCGATGATGAGATCCGTCAAAAAATCGTCGAAGCCGACAAAAATCCTGATAATATGCCGTTTCAGAGAAATCTGGGATTGGCTTTGTATCGTTACGGCGTGATGAAAAAGGACGCGAGTTTAATTGCCGAATCGGCGCGTCTTCTGCAAAGGGTTTACGACAAAAATCCGAAGGATTACGACGCGACGGTCGCTTTGGGAAATGCGTTCTTCGACATCGGGTTTTTCAAAAAGGATGCGCAAAGTCTGCAAAAAGGACGCGAATTCTATCAAAAGGCTCTCGAACAAAAGCCGGACGATGCGGACGTGAAAACCGATCTCGGCATCAGCTATTACGTCGCCGAACCGCCAGATTTCGAAAAAGCCTCCGCCCAACTTCAAAAAGCTCTGGAAACGGATTCGAAACACGAACGCGCTTTGCTTTTTATGGCGCAGACGCTTCTCAAACAAAACAACCCGGCGGAAGCCGAAAAATATCTCGCCAGACTTAAAGCGATAAATCCTCAAACGCCGAGTTTGGCGGAACTCAGCTCGCAGATTTCTGAGGGCGGTAATACAATTCAAAAATAATGAAGTGGATAATTATCTTAGGTTTGCTGGCGGTTTTGGTGATGTTTATCGTTGCCCGTTTTCGCCGTCAGATTCAAACGGCGATCTATGTTTTCAAGATGTTTCGCAAAATGCGTCAGATGAGCAAATCCGAAACGCCCGAAAAACAGATTGAAACAAACAATAATTCAAACGATGTTCAATTGGTCAGATGCGCGAAATGCGGAAGTTGGATACCGCAGGCAACTTCACTTAAATTAAGTAAGAATACGTTTTACTGTTCCTCAAAATGTATGGAAGCGGCGGTAAAAGTCTGATTTTCAGCTTGGGATAAAGGTTCTGATATACCAGCCGATC
>DATLOR010000111.1:0-3984 GCA_035536135.1 Pyrinomonadaceae bacterium
GGTGGAGCTGATTCGAAGCGGTCACGAGTTCCTGACCGTTGTTATAATCAAGCGTAGAATACAAAGCATCAAACCGCGCATTGGTCATCGGCGAATTGTTATAACCGACCAATGATAAAACATTGCTCAAAGCCGTCGGCGCAGGCGCCAGCGTCAGTGGCTGAGTCTGGTCGCCGATCGTGAAAAGCTGTGTTCCGGCAAGCGAACTGATGGTCGGCACAAGCCGGTTGGGATTGTCGGTCAGAGTGATCTTATCTGAAATCCGACCGCCCCAGCCCGTCAGGGTCATCATATCGGAACGGCAGTTCTGATGCTGATTGACCTGATCGGTATGCGAAAACAATTGCAGGGGGCGCGGGACCGAACCGTTCTGATATTGCGCCCGCGTCATCGGCGCAACGAGCGTCCCGATATTCGTCACGACCGCCATTTTGCCCGTCGCCCAGAGCGGATGAATACCCGGATTGACGCCGCCCGTGACGGTTCCGAATCCGGGATGCAGACCGTATGTCAAATTTCCGATACGCGGAACGGAGATCGGTAAAAGTGTGTTTTGGGGAAGTGCCAAACCCTGCCCGCTGCGCGCCGCGCTGTATGCCGCATAATTGCTGACGCTCGCGTCGTTGTGATTCGGGATGACCGTGTTGTTGCCGTCGTTTCCGCCCGAGAGGAAAATTAAAACCAATGCGCGGTAATCGCTCGGTACGGCAGATTCGCTTTTTAACCTTGAATTGGGTTTTTGCGCCATCGCCTGCATCAAACCGAAATGACCCATCTGGGTTGCCATCGCGGTCATACTTATAGCACAGCTTGATCTGATTAAAAATTCGCGTCTGTTCTGTTTCATATTTTTTACCTCTGAATCTGGTACTGCGAGGAAGATGCCAGTAAATAAATCGCCGTTTTCGTCCGCATTAAAGAATTCGTTGACGGAACCGCCGCCACTGCCGTTAAGATCGCCGCGCGCTGTTCAGCGAGCAATGTTCCGTGCATCATTTTGGTGTTCAGGTAATCCAAAAGCTGATTGCCGGTTGCGTCCGCTTCGGCAAACGCCGTCGCTTCGCTCAGATCGAGCGATGTTCCGCGCAGCGAATCGGTAATGTTCGGCGTGATGCCGTCGAAAACCAAAACGGAGATAAAGTTTGTCCGGCTGATCGCGGAAGTCGTGTTCAAAAGTGCAAATTCGGGCGCGTTCAAAGTCGTTCCCGGAACGATGTAATCAGGCGGAAAATAGTTGAAAACGGTCGGCGAATAAAACGGACTTTGTCCCATTTTTTCCATAAAATAGCTCAAACCGCCGTCGCTCAAAGAATTTCCGTCCCACGATTTGGCAGGGAAAAGCCGTGCGAGATTGGTAACGATCTGCACCGGTTCGCGCAGTTTACCGTAGCGCGGCGCGGTTTTAACGTTACCGCGCGCTTCGGGGTCGAGCAGGATCGCCCGGACAACCGCTTTCAGGTCTCCGCGGACATTTTGCCCGTTGTTGACGAAGACATCCGCAACCCGCTGAACAAAAGCCGGCGACGGGTCGCTCGTGACCAGATGCTGAATCAAAAGTTTGCTGATAAAAGGCGGCGTGTTCGGATGATTAAAAATATTATCAAGTGCCGCGTTTAACGATTGATTGGCATAATTCGCCGTGTTTTCGGCGGTTGTGCAGTTCGTGCAAGCTGCGATCGTTTCGCCGACCGAGTTCGGATAACTCAACAGATTTTTTGCCGTCGTGTCATGATTTGCCGTGTTTAAGAGTAGCGGGTCTTTGTAATTGACGGTTCCCGCGACCACGCTCGGACAAACCGCCTGATTCTGGCAGAAGCTCCAGCCGGTAAAGACTTTTGCAAAGTTATTGATCGTTTCCTGATTGTAGGACGGAATCGGATTGTTCTGTGCATCACGCTGAATCGTGCCGTCCTGATTGAGCATAAAAAGACCGATCGAAAATAACTGCAAAATTTCACGCGGGTAATTTTCGTTCGGATTGTTTTTGGTGCTTCGCGCCATATCCAGATAATCGCCCATCGCCGGATTCAAAGTCATTTCGCGCATCAGGTCGCGGTAATTTCCAAAGGCGTTGTTCGACAAAACTTTGTGATAGGCGATCATATGGCTCGATTGTTGGATCGTCACGCCCGAAGTTACCAGGATTTGGCTCAATGCCCACGCGACGCGATGTTTGAGCGGCGCGTTGCCGTAAAACGCTTCCTTGAAAAACCATTGCTGAACCGGCTGCATCGTGTATCTTTCACGAAAACAGGTCGGATTCGTGGTTGCCGAACAAGTCGAAGGTGCAGTAGTCGGCATCAGCGGAATATCGGGGTACGGATTTGTCGGATACGGTGCTTCAAACTGTTCGGCAAGCCAGGTCCGCAAACCGATCCGGCGGATGCGGTTATCCAACTCGGTCGTTGCGCCAAACGATGCTTGTTCCAAAAATCGAGCGCGGTCGCCCGACCAGCGGTAACCGACCAGTTCCGAATCGGCAACACTGTCAGGTTTTGAAGGTGTTTGTTTTAAGAATTCGGGAATTTCGATCTTGCCGCCCACTGTTCCAAGAGAAATTTTCAAAGGATTGCTGACCAACCCGCGCCACGTCAGATAAATTACCGATTCGCCGTCCGGGACTGGTTGTCCGCGATACCCGTCGCGGTCGTAAAGTCTCACTTTAAGAGCGTAAACCGTCTTATCGACACGGCTTAAATCTTCAGTTTGGAGTTCGAAGGTCTTTCCGCTTTTTTGATAAAGATAAACCCGCAAAGCATTTGCGCCTTCGGATTCCATCAAATCGAGATTGGTCACAAACAAGGTAACGACGTTTTTCGAACCCGGACGAAAAAGCGTCTGCGACGTTTTCGGAAGATTGCCTTTCCAATTTGATCCGTCGACCGCCATAATTTGCGAAGACCCTGTTTGGCTCAACAAAACCGGAGTCGGCGAATCTGGATTCGGATCATCTTCGGCAAAAATTTGATTGGAAAAAAGGCAAATTAATAAAAGAAAACAAGATAAATACCAAAACAATTTGGACATAGAAATTCTCCTGCGGTTTGGAGCCTTTTGTTTTTAACTTTTGTGAAAAGTGAACTAAGTTTGAAAGGGAATTTATATTACAATTTAGCCGAAATATCAACAAAAATCTTTGAAATTTTGAAAATACTTATAAAACCGCGCTAGACTTTCAGCAATGAACGAAATAAAATCCAACATTTTTGCCAAAAAATCTTTCGGGCAAAACTTTCTCACCGACCAGAATTACATCGAAAAGATCATTTCAGCCTTAAATCCCCAAAAAAATGAAACGATCATCGAAATCGGCGCGGGTCGCGGCGCATTGACCGGAAAACTGCTTGAAAGCGGCGCAAACATAATTGCGATCGAGCTTGAAAGGGAAATGATCGCGGTTTTGAAAGATAAATTCGGCGGATTTGAAAATTTCACATTGATCGAACAAGATGCACTTAAAATTGATTTTCGGGAATTATTAAATCCCGAATCCGAAATCCCAAATCCGAAATCGAAATTAGTAGCAAATTTGCCGTATTACATTTCGACCGCGATTTTGCAGAAACTCATCGAACAACGCGCCTGTTTTGAGGAAATGATTCTGATGTTCCAGCGCGAAGTCGTCGAGCGAATCACGGCGCAGGTCGGCAATAAGGAACGCGGATTTTTGACCGTTCTGGTCGAAGCATTTCTCAAAGCTGAAAAATTGTTTGATGTTTCACCGAAAGCCTTTCGTCCCGCACCGAAAGTTTGGAGCGCGATCGTGCGTTTAATCCCGAAAACCGAAACGGCGTTTGACGATGAAAAATTATTTAGAGCACTGATCAGCGCGGGTTTTGCCCAAAAACGTAAGACGATTTTAAATAATCTGAAAAACGCGCCGCCGAATTTACGAGTGAAAATCAGCGATGCGGAAAATTTACTGGAAAAAGCCGGGATCGCATCAAACCGCCGCGCTGAAACGCTTAGTTTGGAAGAATGGAA
>DATLOR010000112.1:0-8898 GCA_035536135.1 Pyrinomonadaceae bacterium
GCTGGATTTTACGTTGTCTGGTTTTTCTGCCCGCGTGTTTGGTATTGGTTCTGCCGGTCATGGCAAGCTGGACGCAAAGACAGAAAATCACTTCCACTCCGCGCGGGGTCGGCGCACAATTCGGCAATGCAGTCGCCCTCAACGGCAACACGATGGTCGTCGGCGCGCGGTTTGACGGCACGACCGCCTCGCAGGCGGGCGCGGCTTATGTTTTTGTTCTGAGCGGCGGAAACTGGACACAGCAGGCGGTTTTACTGGCTAACGACGGCGCGGTTGCCGATAAATTCGGTTATTCGGTCGCGATCAGCGAAAACACGATCGTGGTCGGTTCGTATAATGACGATTCTCCTTTATCAAATGCCGGTTCGGCGTATGTTTATGTCCGCAGCGGCACGACCTGGACTTTTCAGCAGAAGCTGACGGCAAGCGACGCGACGGCTGACGACGAATTCGGGAACGCCGTCGGGATCGTCGGCGAAACAATCGTCGTCGGCGCGCATTTTGCCGATCTTCCCGGCAATTCACAGGCGGGTTCGGCTTATGTCTACCGCCGCAGCGGAACAGTTTGGACGCAAACGCAAAAACTGATACCGGTTTCGACGAACGGCAGCGTGATTCTCGGCGATCACTTCGGCGAATCGGTCGCGATGAGCAGTATGCTGGCGATCGGCGCGGCGGGCGATGATACGCCTTTTACTGCTGCGGGTGCGGTCTATGTTTTTGCGGAAAGCGGCGGGAGTTTCTTTCAACAGCAAAAAATTAATATTGCGAGCGGCGCCAACGGCGACAGTTTCGGCAACTCGGTCGCGATCGAAGGCAACACGCTCGTCGGCGGCGCACTTCAATACACGCCGATCATCGGACAACCCGCTTACGGCGCGGCGTATGTTTATGAATTCAACGGCTCGACCTGGATTTCGCAGGGCAGAATCGTCGCTTCGGACGGCGCAACGGTTGACCGCTTCGGTTATTCGGTTGCCGTCAGCAACAATGTCGTTGCCGTCGGCGCGCGCGAAGACGATACGACCGCCGGCGGACCCGATGCGGGTTCGGCATATATTTTTACCCGCAGCGGCAGTGTTTGGACAGAGCGGCAAAAACTTGCGCCGAACGACACGTTTAACGGCGACCGGTTCGGCGGCAGTGTCGCGTTGAGTTTTGGAAATCTGGTCGTCGGCGCGGCGGAAAAAGCTCTTTCAAGTCCGAACGGTCAGGGCGCGGTGTATTATTTTACGCAGATCAACAAAACCCGTTTTGACTTCGACGGCGACGGACTCGCGGATATTTCGATTTTCCGTCCGCTTAACGGTCAATGGTGGTATCAGCAGAGTTCGGACAACGTCGTCCGGGCATTTCAATTCGGTACTTCGAGCGATAAACCCGTCCCGGCGGATTACGACGGCGACGGCAAAACCGATCACGCCATTTATCGTCCGTCAACGGGTGAATGGTTCATCTTGCGAAGTTCTAATCTAACGTTTTTCTCGGTTCCCTTCGGCATTTCGACCGACAAACCCGCACCGGGCGATTTTGACGGCGACGGTTTGGCGGATGTCGCAGTTTTTCGTGCTTCGGAAGGAGTCTGGTATATCAGCAAATCTTCGGGCGGAACCCAGATAACGCAATGGGGAGGAGCGGGCGATGTTCCGATGAATGCGGATTATGACGGCGACGGCAAATCAGATCTTGCGATCTTTCGACCTTCCGACGGTTCGTGGTGGCTTAATCGTTCGGCGGCAGGCGTGGTTGCCACGACTTTCGGAGTCGGCACGGATAAACCCGTTCCGGCTGATTACACGGGCGACGGAAAAGACGATATAGCGGTGTGGAGACCCGGAAACGGCAGTTGGTATATTCTCCGAAGCGAAGATTCGAGCTTCTTTGCAATTCCCTTTGGCGCAAACGGCGATATTCCCGCCGCTGCCGACTACGACGGTGACGGTAAAGCGGACTTTGCTATTTTCCGACCGGACGGCGCAAATTGGTTCATTCAACGCTCGACCGCCGGAATATTGATCCAGCAATTCGGTGCGACCGGCGATTTACCGACACAGGCATCATTTGTGCCGTAATTTGAACGCAAAGAAACAAAGGCTTCGGGTAAAATAAATTTTGCCCGAAGCCCTTGTTCTTCCATCACGAGATAGAGCACGCAGTCGTCAGTTTTTCCGGCATCGAGCAGAAGCGCAATATTCGGATGATTCAGTTTTGATTGAATTTCGCTTTCACGCCGGAAATTGCGGCGGATCTTTTCAACATTGAATTCGTGCTTGAGCATTTTTACCGCGACTTTTTGTTTAAATTTTCCGGCGGCGCGCTGAGCCAAGTAAACCGCGCCCATCCCACCGAGTTTTTGTCCGGTTTTCAGCATCCATTTTTTAATTTAAGCCCGCTAGTCGGGAATTTGACTTAAAAGTTCGCGGCATTTTTTTGTCTGCATAGCCTCTCCACCGACTGTTTCGACAAACTCTTTTTCAGATTCGGTCAGGACTTTTCGGGCTTCGGCGAATTTTTTTTGAGCAATTAACGTTTCGCCGAGAGATTTATTGGCGGATGCGATATCGGCTTGCGGCGATTCGAGAAGCTGATGATACGAAACGACGATCCGGCGCATAATTTTCTCGGCTTTTTCCGCTTCGCCCGTTTTCGTCAAAATATTTGCCAGCACTTCTTCGGCGTATAAACTGTATAGATTCGGTTTTTCGGGAACGACTTTGTTGATAACTTTTAAGACTTCCCCGATCTCCGCCCGGGCATTTTCGTAATCGCCCTGTAAATAGTAAAGTTCGGCAATTTGTTTGCGCGTCATCGAAGTTTGGACGGTTTCTTCGCCGAGCGTTTTTTTGAAAATTTCGTAAGCCTTTTGAATATTTTCCTGGGCTTCCGGGTAGTTTTCGAGTCGCTTGTAAACTCTGCCGAGATCGTAATAACCGTTATCGATTTCGGGACGAGGTTTATCGGATAATTTGCTCCCTTCTTGAATGGCGGATTTGTATAAACCGATCGCTTCATCCGTTTTTCCCTGCTCGACCAGCAGATCGCCCAAATCTCCCGTCGCCTGAACATAAATCCAGCGATCCTGACCGTTTAGGGTCAAACTATGGTCAATGCTTTGACGAAGAAAATTTTCGGATTCGGCAAATTTTCCTTTTCTGGCAACCGCAATTCCGAGATCGCTCAAAGCCATCGCCAGCCATTTTTTATTTTCGACATTTTTATCGAGATTTGCCCGAAAATATTCAACCAATTCCGCAGCCGCGGGTTCGTTGTCGGATTCAATGCCCTGGTAGGCGATCAGCTCGCCCAAAATCAACCTGACCTGCATCTTTTTTTGAGAATTTTCCGGCGAAAGCCGTGAAAATTTTTCGAGCGATTTTTCCAGTTGGGCTTGGGCTTTTTCAAACTTTCCCTGTCCCATATAAGTTTTGCCGAGCGTATAATAGATTTCCGCCTGTATTTCGGTTTGTCCGTCAAGATCGGTTTCGACCTTTTGCGCCGCTTCATCGAGTGCCTGAACAACGGTCGCATCGACTTTGCTGTCGGGATTTGCCGAAATCCAAAACGGATTGGAAAGGTTCAGAACATTCTGCAAAAAGACATTTATTTTTTCGGCTTTTTCGGCTTCCACCCGCGCCCGGTCGCGTTCCGCTCTGGCAATGCTTGTCTGCCAGAGCGTGGCGATGATTCCGCCGATAATCGCCAGAATCAGCAAAAGCCCGCCAATGACGCCGGCTTTGTTGCGTTTGAAAAACTTTTCGGCGCGGTATGAAAACGTATTTGGTCGCGCCGTCACGGGCAAACCGCGCTGATGGCGATGAATGTCGTCGGCGAAATTTTCGGCTGATGAATATCGTCTTTCCGGCTCTTTGCGCAAGGCTTTTAAAACGATATTGTCCAAATCACCCGCCAGCGATTTGGGATTTGGGATTGCGGATTGCGGATTTGTTTCTTTGTGTTGGTTTTTCGTCCGATTTGACTTGAATTTAGTTTCGCTTTCCAAATCCGCAAGCCCAAATCCACGATCCCAAATCACCGATGACGGCGGCGGCGGATCGTTTTCGAGAACGGCTTTGTAGATTTCCTTTAAATCGCCTTCTTTTGTTTCAAACGGGCGATGTCCGCTCAAAAGTTCGTAGAGGATCACGCCGAGCGAATAAATATCGGTCGCCGTCGTCACGCTTCTGCTCTGTAATTGTTCGGGCGAAGCGTAACCCGGCGTCATCACACCGAGTTTCGTGACGGTGGCTGAATTTAACTGTTCAAATTCGGCGGAAAGGATTTTCGAGATCCCGAAATCGAGCAGTTTGGGAATTCCTTCTTCGTTGACCAGAATATTCGACGGTTTTAAATCGCGGTGAACGATCAAATTTCGATGCGCGAAATTAACGGTCGAGCAAATTTTCCGAAACAGATCCAATCTTTCGTTTAGGTTCAAATTATGCTTGTTGCAGTATTCGTCGATCGGCAAGCCTTCGACATATTCCATCGCCAGAAACGGAATTTTATCGTCGGTCGTTCCGGCATCTAAAAGCCTTGCGATGTTCGGATGCTCCAAACTTGCTAGAATCTCGCGTTCCTGTTGGAAACGGCGGCGCAGCGCAGCGGTGTTCATTTCGCGTTTGAGCAGTTTCAGGGCGACTTTTTGCTCGAATTTTCCGTCGGCGCGCTGAGCCAGATAAACCGCGCCCATCCCGCCTTGCCCCAGTTCGCGGACAATTCTGTAATTACCGATCTGCTGACCGTTGAGCGGATTTCGCGTTTCCCCGCCGTCGAAAAAATCTTTTGAAAATTCGACCGCCGAAAGACGCATCAGATCTTCGGATTCGTTTTCGAAAGCGAGCAAAGATTCGACTTCGGCGCGAATTTCCGTGTTCAATTCAAATTTATCCAGAAAAGATTGCCGCTCGGAAGGCGCAAGTTCCAGCACTTCATCCAATAACGCTTTTACTTTTCCCCAATTTTCAGGCTGCATAAATTTAGAAAAACAATCCTTTTTTTCTAATGCGTCAAGCGAAGAAAAAGTCTGCCAATTTTTTAAAGTCTTGAGTTCTAAACCGAATACACACCCGACTCAGGATTCTAGACTTTAACTGCGATTCAATTCTCTGAAAAGCCAGAGCTTGGCGGATTGCCATTCGCGCCCGACCGTTCTTTCGGAAATTTCCAGTGCTTCGGCGATTTCCGAGTTGCTCATCCCGCCGAAAAAACGCATCTCGACGATTTGCGCCTGTTTCTCGTCTAATTTTGCCAGCCGGTCGAGAATTTCGTTGAGAATCAAAATCGAATCGGCGCGCTGTTCGACCGGAATTTGCAGGTCGTCAATCGAAAAATGAATCGGATTATTGCCGCGTTTTTCGGCGGCATGCAGACGGGCGTGGTCAACCAGGATCTGACGCATCAGGCGCGAGGCAATTCCGTAAAAATGACTGCGGTTTTTCCAGTCGATCCCCGATTGCTGTGCCAATCTCATAAACGCCTCGTGTACGAGCGCGGTCGGCTGAAGCGTGTGGTTTGAGCGTTCCCGCGCCATCAAGATCCGCGCCTGACGTTTCAGTTCGTCATAAACAAAAGGCAAAAGACGCTCTTTCGCATTCTCATTGCCGTCATTCCAATCCTGCAAAATTTGCGTGATCTCCGAAGGTTGAAGTTCGCTCATATGTTTTAAGTCAGGGAATTTGCTCTGCATTTTAGCTTATTTCCGGCTGAAATAAAAATTATTTTATTTTTTTTGGCTGACTCTTCCGAGTTTTTACGCTTATCTCATCAACCACAACAATTTTTTTCGAAATAAAGAGGCGAAAGCTAAAAATGGGCGATACTTCAGATCTAAACAACATTATCAGGCAAATCGAAACGCTACAGCGGTTGGCTGCAAAAAAACTGGAAGCGGCTTATCGAAGTCAGGACGGCAAAGGCAAAGTAAATGAAGGATTACTCCAACAAGGACAGGCTTATATCAAACAAGCCGAGGATTTGATCAATCAAAATATTATTCCGATCCTGCAAAGTATCAATCCTTCGCAGGTAGCGAGCGCGTTAGCAACGGCAGGAGCCTCATCAGGATTAATATCGCAGGTTTCGACTGTCCTCAATGCCGCCCGCGCGGTCGCGGCAACCGGTATGTCCACCGCCGCAATTTGTGAGGCGATCAGCGTCGCCGTGCCGATTTTATTGGTCGTGACCGGAATTGCTATTCTTGCCGGTCTCTATAAAATGTGGCTTGACCGAAATATTCAAAAAGAAGGTGAAAGGCTTCTCAAACAATATGAAGACCGGATCGGTCCGAAGCACCGCCACGTTCCTTTTCAACCCCGAATAATTCCGGGCAGATTATAGTCTGCAGTCAAATTTAGGAATTTTCGTTTATTGAAACCGAATTCCCTCCTCACTTCATAAAAGTCGTCAGGTATTGCATAGTTGGCTGACGACTTTTACTTTTTAAATCTTAAATAATTTTTAATTCCCGAAAATGAAAATGTCTTAACAAAATTCTGCCGACCTTCTGACTGCCTATTTTTTTATTTTTTTGTCCGTCTTTTTTTATTTTTGACGCATATCTTGCTGAAAGAAAATTTTGCATTGGAGAATTTATGATGAAAATATCGAAAAATTTGATCGCGGCAGTTTTTAGTCTGGCAATTTTGTTTCTCAGCACGGCTCACGCCCAAGATTTAGAGCAGACTCTGTGGAGTTTGAAAAATTTCAATCGTCCGGTCAGCAATCCGGATAACGAAAATCAAACTTCGGCTGCCGATCTGCAAACCAGTTTTGACAATTTAACGGCAAAAGCACGCGAAAAAGGAACGGTTAAAATCATCGTCGGTTTTCGGCTCGATAACTATCGCCCCGACACAGAATTAAACGATTTGCAGAAGACATCGCAGCGCGCTGAGATCAAACAAAGGCAAACCGCACTGCTCGATCTTTTGAACGGTTTTGCGGTCGTTGAACCTATCCAATTCCAATATATTCCGTATATGGCAATGGAAGTTTCGGCAGACGCGCTCTCTGAATTGCGTAAATCCGAGTACGTAAATTTCATCAAGGAAAATGAAATGCAGAAACCGTCGCTCTTGCAAAGCATTCCGATCATCGGTGCGAACACGGCGGCGGCAAATGGTTGGACGGGAAGCGGTTGGACGGTCGCAATTCTTGATTCGGGCGTTGACAAAACTCATCCGTTTTTCAATAACCGCGTAGTATCCGAAGCCTGTTATTCATCAAACACTTCGGGCGCGACGAGCACTTGTCCGGGCGGCGTAACCGCTTCAACCGCGTCTGGTTCGGGGGTCAATTGTAATGTCGGTCAGGTTGAAGGCTGCACGCACGGAACACACGTTGCCGGGATTGCGAGCGGCGGGAATCCGGCGATTACCGGCTGGGGCGTGGCGCGAAACTCCAATATTATCGCCATCCAGGTTTTTTACTACACCTCAAACTGCGGAACCGAAACTCCGCCATGCATCAGAACCGATGAGGGCAAATGGATCCAGGGACTCGAAAGGGTCTATGCACTTCGCACGACCTTTAACATTGCGTCGGCAAATATGAGTCTCGGCGGCGGACAGTTTTCCACTTTTTGCGATTCGATCAATGCTCCCGCAAAAGCGGCGATCGATAATCTGCGCTCCGCCGGAATTGCCACCGTGATCGCTTCGGGCAATGACGGTTTTACGAGTTCGCTCGCATCGCCCGCCTGCATTTCGACGGCGATCAGCGTCGGTTCGACCAACGACGGCGATTCTTTGCCGATCGATTTTGTCTCGTCATTTTCAAACAGCTCGTCGCTTCTGAATCTGCTTGCACCGGGTGAAGTGATTCTGTCCTCGGTTCCGGGCGGAAGCTATGACGAACAGCAAGGAACTTCGATGGCATCGCCGATGGTCGCGGGCGCGTGGGCGGTCATGAAGCAAAGATTTCCAACCGAATCGGTCACACAAATTCTCACGCGGCTGAAATACGGCGGCGTGCAAGTTTTGGATTCGCGCAACGGACTCGTCAAACCGCGAATTAAAATTGATACGGCAATGAATACCTCGAATGTTGACCCGTGCGATTCATCAACGCCGATCAGTTTCGGGCAAACCGTCAACGGCGCACTCTCGAACACCGATTGCCTGATTCCTTTCGGAAGCCGCTCCGATATTTACACCTTTAGCGGAACTCAGGGACAAGGTGTTGCCATTACGGAAAATTCAACCGCGTTTTTTACCTATTTATATCTTTTCGATCCAAGCGGCGCAATAATCGGGAATAACGGCAACGCCAACACATCGAGAATTCCCGCGAGCGGTTTTTTGACACTTCCCGCAACCGGAACTTATAAGATCTACGCAACTTCGGTCGAAGGCAACAGATTCGGAAATTATTCGGTCAATTTAGTAACAAACGGCTGTAGTTTTTCTATTTCCTCGAGCAGTCAGAATTTCACGGCAAGCGGCGGAAATGGTAGTTTTAACGTCACGACCGCGGCAGGCTGTGCGTGGACTGCGCAAAGCAACGCCGGTTGGCTGACGACGACTTCAAGCGGAAACGGTAACGGAACCGTCAACTATTCGGTAACGGCAAACGCCTCCCCGACTCAACGCTCCGCGACGATTACCGCCGGCGGACAAACACACACCGTGACGCAAGCCGGAACTGTTGCGCCGACAGTGCGCCGACCGTTCGACTTTGACGGCGACGGTAAAACCGACATTTCGATCTTCCGACCTTCCGCGGGCGAATGGTGGTATTCAAAGAGCTCGAACGGCGGAAATGCGGCTCTTAAATTCGGCACTTCGACCGATAAATTAACCCCCGCCGATTTTACCGGCGACGGCAAAACCGATATTGCTTTCTGGCGACCGTCAACGGGTTTCTGGTTCGTTCTACGCTCGGAAGACGGCAGCTTTCTTT
>DATLOR010000113.1:0-3759 GCA_035536135.1 Pyrinomonadaceae bacterium
TACTTTTTCGGTTATCTGTCAGCGAACAATTCTTTTATTTTCGTAAAAATTTCTTCCTCGTTAAATTTTGAGCGGTCGTTTTCCATTTCCCACGCTCTCGTGTCAACCGCTTTGCCGCTTTCGACCGAAACAATGATATACGTCCAAACCGGAAGCGCGTGATCCAGATCAAACTGCGACGGAATTGCCGGATGATCGGGATGCGAATGGTAATAGCCGATCACGTCCAACTTCTGCGCACGCGCATAACGCTCGGCGCGCAGAACATCTTTCGGCAGGATCAAAACGCGGTTATGCTGATCCGCCGCATCCATCGCATTTTCCATCGGCAAAAGCTCGACGACCGATTTACGACCGTCGTTTTCAAACCGTCCGATGAGCATTCCGCCGCATTCGTGCGGAAAAGTGCGCTCGCCGTGAGCCTCGATTTCTCTGATATGTTCTTCTGTTAAATAAACCATCGTTTCTCAATTCAAAATGTAAAATGGAAAGTGGAAAATTTAATATAGGACGACCTTCTGATTTTCCTTTTTCCTTTTTTCTTTTTCCGTTAAAAATCCGCTTTCCGTTGCTTCAAACGCTTGTTCAATATCGGCGATAATGTCCGCGACTTCTTCGATTCCTGCGGAAATCCGCAATAAGCCTTCCGTAATTCCGAGCCGTGCGCGTTTTGCCGCCGACATTTCGCGGTGCGTCGCGGTTGCCGGATGGACAACGCCGGTAAAAATATCGCCGACGCTCGCCGCCCGCGTGCAAAGCTGTAAAGCGTTCATAAATTTGTAAACCGCCGCGCGTGAATCCGCCTTTAATCTGATGCCGAGAACCGCGCCGCGAAAATCTTTTCTCAAAATTCGACCCGCGATTTCCGCCTGCGCTTCATCTGCCAGCGCCGGATAGATCACTTTTTCAACCTGCGGACAATCCAAAAAGAATTCCGCCAAACGTTCAGCATTGCGGCATTGTTTTTCGAGCCGCAAACCGAGAGTTTTCAATCCTCTGAGAATCGAATGCGCTTCCCACGCGCTCAAAACTCCGCCCGCAAGCGTTAACGCGCCCATCAAAGCCGGACGATCGAAATCTTCCCGCGCGATGACCACGCCGCCGGTTGCGTCGGCATGTCCGCCTAAAAATTTCGTCGCGCTGTGAACGACAAAATCGGCGCCGAAATTGATCGGCTGACACAAGAAAGGTGTCGCAAAAGTATTGTCAACGATCAGTTTCGCGCCCGCTTCGTGTGCAATCAGCGCGATATTTTCAACGTCCAAAACCTTCAAAAGCGGATTCGAGATCGTTTCGCCGATCAAAACCCGCGGGCGTAATTCCTGTACTTTGACGCGTAAGTTTTCAATATCGGAAAAATCCGCCGTCACCGTGCGAACGCCGAACGCGCCGAAAATCGTTTGCAGCAGTTCGAGCGATGCGCCGTATAGATCCTGCGAAGCCAGCACGACCGAACCGGTCGAAAGTTCGCACGCGAGAAGCGCCGCGTGCAGCGCCGCCATGCCCGAACCGAAGCAAAAAGCGAATTTTCCGTTTTCGATTTCCGCCATCGCCGCTTCGAGCGCAGCAACCGTCGGGTTGCCGTAACGGCTGTAAACAAAACCGCTCGTCTCGCCTTCGACCACGCGGTCAACGTCTTCCATTCGTTCATAAACAAACGTCGAAGTCGCATAAATCGGGGTCGCCGCCGGAACGCCCAATGGAGCGGCGCGTCTTTCTCCCGCGTGAACAAGCTGTGTTGCTATCGAAAATTCGCTCATAAAATCCTGCCTTGTCAGTCCCGCCTCGCGTCAGCGGGCGGGTTAAATTTTGCAATTAAGGTTTCTGAACTTCAAACATTTACTACGTCGCTACCGCTCTGTGTCCGACAAAACGAAAAAGCTCTCGTGCTAAATAAAAGCACGAGAGCTTAAAAAATTATTTAAGATTCTCCTGTCAGTTGTTTAGCAGTTTTTTTGAAGTGGAGCAAGTTAACCTTAAATCGCCACTTTTTGCGCTTTCAAAATTTGAAAGCAAATAAAGAACTAATTTGCAATTTACAGGATAAACTCCGAGCGTGTCAAGCACAATCAAAAAAAATATTTTCAAAGAACATTTTGGATAACTAAAATTACTATTAGATTTCGTTCCAGAAATCTTCGTTTAAGTATTTGCCGCCGCCGTCGCAAAGAATCGTGACGATGACCGCATCTTCCTTTAATTCTCCGGCGGTGCGAAGCGCGGCGAAAACATTTGCGCCCGAGCTGACGCCGACGAACAAGCCTTCTTCACGCGCCAATCGGCGTGTCATGGCTTGCGCTTCTTCGGTTTCGACCGTCACGTTTTCATCGGCGATCCGCGCGTCGTAAATTCCCGGCACGATCGCCGTTTCGAGATGTTTCATTCCTTCCAAACCGTGCAGGGGCGACGACGGCTGCACCGAAATTGCCTGCAAAATCGGATTAAATTCCTTCAGTCTTTTGGTCGTGCCGATAAAAGTTCCGGTCGTGCCTAACCCGGCGACAAAATGCGTGATTTGCCCGTGCGTCTGCCACCAGATTTCGGGCGCGGTCGTCGCAAAATGCGCCTTCCAGTTGGCTTCATTGTTGTATTGGTCGGGATAAAAATAACGGTCCGGATATTTGGCAACAAGTTCTTTGGCGACGATCTGTGCGCCGTCCGTGCCGTTCATCGGGTCGGTTTCGATAATTTCCGCGCCGTAAAGTTTCAAGATCCGTTTCCGCGCCGCGCTCGCGTTTTTCGGCAGGGCGAGCGTGACTTTATAGCCGCGCGCCGCGCCGATCATTGCGTAGGCGATACCCGTGTTGCCGCTCGTCGCGTCGAGAATCGTTTTGCTTTTGTCGAGCTCGCCCGCTTTTTCGCCCGCTAAGATCATCGCCAGCGCGGCGCGGTCTTTGACCGAACCGCCCGGATTCATAAACTCGGCTTTCGCGTAAACTTCAATGTTTTCGGGCAGATCCTTTGTCACCGAGCGCAGGCGAATGAGCGGCGTGTTGCCGATCGATGCTTCTAAAAAATTCTTTGAGATCTCTTCCGCACGAAAATTTCTTGATACTTTTGTTTCCTTCACCGCTGTCTGCATTTTTTTTTGTCCCTTTCTCAAAAAGAAAATCGGTCGTGAATTTATTCCTTTAATTTCACGACCGACTGAATATTTTAATTTTTAGCGTTTTGTTTTCTATATTTTTCTCACGCCAAAACTCAGCCGCTGCGATTTGCAACAGCAGCAACAACAAATTTGTTTTTTCGACTGAGCTTTTTTCATAATTTGAATCTTTACAAAAAAGTCTATATTCTGAATTTAGAAAATTGAAGACGGTTTGTCAAATGAATTTTCGGCTAAATTCGGCGAACGTAAAAAGTGCCGCAAGCGGTGTTGAATAATTTTATAGTTGAATGATTAAAGAAAATTTTAATCGAAAATAACGAATGAAAGATTTACCAAAAGCCGACTTTTATGAAAAAGCGTTGGTTCTCTTAGGCGCCCGCCATAAATATATTTGCGAAGGCACATCAATGAATCCGACCTTAAAGGACGGCGAAGTGGTTTTGGTTGACCGCGAAGCGGAGATCGAAGCCGGCGACATCGTGGTTGCTAAGCATCCGTTTGAACAAACAAGCGAGGTCGTGAAGAGAGTCGAGCGGATCAACGAACGCGGACATTATTTTTTAGTCGGGGACAACCTCGAAGACAGCAACGACAGCCGCCATTTCGGAGCAGTAACGCGAGAATATATCAAAGGAAAAGTTGTCGCCCGT
>DATLOR010000114.1:0-9618 GCA_035536135.1 Pyrinomonadaceae bacterium
TGTCTGGAATTTACGGCAAAAGGCGTTAATTGGGTTGCGTTCGATACGCCAAGCGAACCTGTCCGCGCCGAAGTCAAAGTGCGCTACCGTCACGATCCGGCGGTGGCGACGATCTACGCTTTGCCCGAAAACCGTGCAAGAATCGTTTTCGACGCGCCGCAACGAGCGATCACGCCCGGACAGGCGACGATCTTCTACGACGGCGAAGAAGTTGTCGGCGGCGGCTGGATCGAGAAAGATTAATAAATTTACAAAGAGGAAAAATATAATGGCACAAGCAAAAAAAAGACCAAGCAAAGCCGCCCGCGCGGCGCAGAAAATTCTGGAAGAATCGAAACTTCTGGCGACGAATAAAACAAACGACGAAGCAAAAGCCGACCAAACCTTTCAGCCGAATGAATCGCCGCTCAAACCGACGACGATGGCAAATAAAATGCGCCCGAATAAAAAACGCGGTTAACGCAGTTTGTCCGATTGAGCTGGAAAATTCATAAAGCGGGAAATTGATCGGTTATCAGCGCAGTGAAATTGTTGTTTTTTTACTCATCGAAAAACTGCGGGTAATAGTGAAGTGAAAAAGCTGCTTTCAGCGGTGAAAACACGGAACAAAAACGGCATTGATGGTTTCTAATATTGTATGCGGAAAATCATCTTTGCCGTTTTATTTTTTCTCGCCGCTTCATTAAGCATCTTCGCCCAGCATCCAACTTCTGCCTGGATGCATTCATATACGGCGGAAACTTCCGATAAAAAATATATTTTCGTGATCCGGCGCGACCGTGAACCGGTTTTTTTTGCCGGCAACGAATATCCGCAGAGCGGGATGTATCTGAACGACGGTTCGACCACGCCGCTCTGGACGGTCGATTGGCGGCAACGCGTCTACTTGCCGGATGACGGAAAGCACGTTGTTCGTTTCGGCAGTTTGCATTATTCCGCAACTTACCGCGAAGAAGCTTTTACCTTTTTTTCCGAGGGAAAGGCTTTACGAACTTACCGCGTCAATGAACTGATTACATTCCCATATCTTCTGCCGCACTCGTCCGCCGGCTACAATTTTAACAACGCGCGGCTCGCTCCCGGTTCGGAAAATGACGACGTGCTGATGAGAATCGATAAGAGTGATGGCTACACATTAAACAGCGGCGCGATCATCGATAACGAAAAGCAGACGTTGGCGATCGAAACCTGTCACGGCGACAATTACACGTTCAATCTTCTGACGGGCGAGATCATTTTGTCGCAGCATCCGTCGCGAAATCTGGCGCTCGCGCTTTTCGGAGTTTTGGTTATCGGTTATGCCTTCTATTTGCTTTTCGCGGCGCGAATAAAGATAAGCAAAACTCTTTTAAGCGTCGCCAATTGTTTTTCGGGAGTATTGATTTCCTTATTTTTGTTCCTGATCCCGATAATTTCCATTCTGCCTTACAAAATTCCGTGTTCTTCCGCATCGACACCGGAATATCCGGATTTCTGGGCTTGCTTTTATCTTTCGGTCTCGATGCTGCCGCGCTATTTACTTACCTCGCTGAACATTATCGCGCCGCCGGAAATGGATATGCCCGTTTCGGATTACACAACGGCTATCAGATGGTTTATTCTCTTCTGGATTCCATGCGTTTTGTCTTTCATCATCTTGACCAATCTTTTAGTTTCGTTCCTTAAATCAAGACGGCGTAATCTTTGCTGATAGAACAGCCGAGCTTTAAAAGAAGTTTCCTGACCGCTAATCGTAGAATTTAACCGCTCACAGATTTTTTCTAACCGGTTCAATCATTTCCGCGTATATTTCGTAAAGATTCTATTTACGGAGAAACGCATTTATGAAAAAAATTATCATTTTATTAATAATTACGGGAGTATTTTGTATGATCGCACAGGCACAGCAAAATGAAGCGGTTCGGCTGCCGCTCGAAAATTATTTGCAGGGACACAGCACAGGAACCGGCGAGTTTTTTGGGAAGGCTTTTTACCCGGAAGCGCGGCTGCTTTTTGTCCGCGACGGGAAACTCATGCAGCGGACGAGCGCGGAATATATCAAAGGCGCAAGCGGAAAACCGGCTGACGATGAAGCAAAACGCAAACGCTCGATCGAATTGGTAAACGAGTCAGGAAACGCGGCGATCGGAAAGATCATTCTGGATTATCCGAACACGTATTTTGTTGATTATTTCGCGCTTTTAAAGATCGGCGGCGAATGGAAGATCGTCAACAAATCGTTTCACGCCGCGCCGCGCACAAGCCCGTCGGAAAAAGTCGTTTTCAATCTCACCGCTGAAGAAAAACGCGCGGTCGCCGTTCCGCTTGAAAACTATATCAAGGCGCACGCCACCGGTGACCCCGAGTTTATCCGCAAGGCTTTTCACGCCGAGGCGAAAGTGATGTTTTCCGTTGACGGCAAATTCAATCAATGGTCAACGGAAGAATTTGCCGCGCGTTTTACGGGAAAACCGGCGGCGGATGAAGCGAAACGCAAACGCTCGTTTGAGATCATTGACGTGGCGGGCAATGCGGCGATCGCCAAGGTCGTGCTTGATTATCCGACCGTCAAATTTACCGATTATATGACGCTGCTCAAAATCGACGGCGAATGGAAGATCATCAACAAAACCTTTTCGTCGGAATCGAAAGGCACGAAATAAGGGAGCCGGCATGATGAAATATTTTTGGCAGAGCGCGGCGATTTTGTTGGTTTTTTGTGCGGCAATTTCCGCTCAAACACAAAATAGTAAACCAAGCAAGACGCAAATCGAATTGATGCAGCTCGAACGCGACATCGGCGAGGCAAATATTAGGCGCGACAAGGCTTTTTTTGAACTTATAGAAGCGGACGAATTTATCTTCACGGATTCGGGCGGCGGCATCACGACCAAGACGGAAGACGTTGCGAGCCTCGACAAACCGGCGGGCGAATTCAAGCTCGTTTCTTACGTCGTCGATGAGATGAAGGTTTTTGTTTACGGAAAAACCGCCGTCGTGACGGGACGCACCACGACCGTTTCACGCGGAAAAGACCGCGAAATCACGAACAAAAGCCGGTTTACCGATGTTTTCGTCCGGCGCGGCGGACGCTGGCAAATCGTCGCGGGACACGCTTCGCGCATCCGTGAACCGCAAAAATAAGCGGGAAAGTCAAAATAATTTTGTTTTTTTGAAGATCAATGATAGTTTTTATTGCTCGTTTCCGCATTCTTTAATGACAAGCAGAAATTTTGCGGGAATTTCCGTGAAACTTCTGAATGAATTTGAGAAAGGAGCAGTAATTTATGAGTACGGAAAGTTCAGTCGCAAAATTCATGACAATGGCTTTGTTAAATGGTTCGGGAGTTTCAAAACTGAAATCGTTTACATTTGACGGGTATAATTTCAATCCGAGTAATCTGTCGCTGATGGCGTATGAAATTCGGGACGACCGGATGCACGTTGCGTTCGATTCACGGCTGGTCGGCAAAGCCATCTATAATTCGACCGAAAATACGCTTTATCTGGGTTTTGTTTCGCCCAGCTCGATTTCCCGGCAGGCTCTGATCGTTCACGAAGTAACGCACGCGGTTTGCGATTTTCAGGCGAAAAATATGGATGTCGCAACCTCCGAATCGATCGCTTATATCGCGCAATGCCAGTATGCCAGAGCGCACAGCGACAATCCGGAAGAACGTTTGTACAGCGAAGATGCGGCGAAAGATGCGGTTTTCTCGGTCGGTTGGAGCATTGCGGGAAACCTGCTCGGCGGCGGTTCGATCTCGCAGGAAGATATCAACGAAATGCGTTACGCCGTCAGGCATCACCCGAAATATGCCGCCGATGCGACATCGAGCGCGGGGTATGACGGCTATTAAAAGATAAGTGCTGGAAAGGATAAAAAATTCGTTTTGGTTTTTGCAGATCAGCGGCTGGCTGATCTATATGGTGATGATCTACATCACCTTTTTGACCGTCACGACCAATTCCTTAGGACTGTTTTACATAAAATCTTTTCGGGCGGTGGTCGGTTTTTCGCTGACCACCGTTCTCTGGCAAATTTACCGGAGAATTATCAATCGACTTTCGCTCGGCTCGATCATCCTGATCGTTTTAGCATTGTCGGTGACCTTCGGTTTTGTCTGGGCTTTGATCGAAGACTGGACATTTTCAAAGGACTATAATTTTTATACGAACCTGCCGAAAATGCCGAAGGTCGCGCTTGATTATGCGATGACGATAATGGGTTGGAGCGCAATCTATTTCGGGATCAAATACTGGCAAAACTGGCAAAACGAACGCGAAAATGCCCTGCAGTCGGTCGCGCTTGCCAATAAGGCGCAGCTCGAAATGCTTCGTTACCAGCTCAATCCGCATTTTCTCTTCAACGCGCTTAATTCGATTCGCGCCTCGGTTGACGAAGATTCGGCGCGCGCCAAAGAGATGATCACCCAATTGTCCGAATTTCTGCGCTATTCGCTGCTCGGCGAGAGCGAAAAGAAAATTTCGCTCGGCGAAGAGCTCGAAGCCGTTAAAAATTATCTGGCGATTGAAAAGATCCGGTTTGAAGAAAAACTCGCGGTCGAGTTTGAGGTCGAAAAAGCGGCGGAAGATTTCAAAGTGCCGTGTTTTCTGCTCAATCCGCTGGTCGAAAACGCGATCAAACACGGCTTGCAAACGAGCGCGAAGCCTTTGAAGATTAAAATTTCGGCGAAGATTTCAGACAGCGGATTAATTCTGGAAGTCGCTAATTCGGGCAAGCTGGAAAACCTGCACAGTTCGAACGGCACGAAGATCGGTTTGAAAAATGTCCGCGAAAGATTAGAAAAACTTTTCGGCGAGCGCGGTAAATTCGAGCTTAAACAAGACGGCGATTTCGTGATGGCGCGGATCGAGATTTTAAGAGAAAATTAGCCCCGAATGACACGAATATCACGAATTGTTTTTATGATTTTATTAGTGATATTCGTGTCATTCGGGGCTAAAAAAAGATGAAATACAAAACGATCATTGTGGACGACGAGCGTCTGGCGCGCAGGGAAATGCGCCGCCTGCTCGCGGAATTTGACGAGATCGTCGTTGTCGGCGAAGCGGAGAATCTGTCGGAAACGCTCTCTTTGATCGAAAAGGAAAAACCGCACATCGTTTTTCTCGACATTCAGCTCTCGAACGAAAACGGCTTCGATCTGCTCGAAAGAACGGAGCAGAATTTCAAACTGATCTTCGTGACGGCGTTCGATGCCTACGCGATTCGCGCTTTCGAGGTCAACGCGCTTGATTATCTTCTGAAACCCGTCAACCCCGAAAGATTGGCGAAAGCGATCGTGCGAATCGGTGAAGACGCGGAGAAAAAAACGGAATTTCGACCGTTTGAATTTGACGACCGGATCTTTCTCGAACTCGGGAACAGTTCCGTTTTTCTGAAGGTCTGTGAAATCTCGCACATCAATTCTTCGGGCGATTATTCGGAAGTTTTTACCATTTCGGGAAAGAAGTTTTTGCTCGAAAAATCTCTCCGCGAATGGGAAGAAAGACTTCCGGAAAAGCATTTTTTACGGATTCACCGCCAGACGATCATCAATCTCGAAGAAATCGAGGAAATCGAAAGCTGGTTTAACCGCACGTTTCAGGTTCGTCTGAAAAATGCTCGCCAAACGCTCGCCGTCAGTCGCCGTTACGCGGTCAAGCTCAAAAACAGGTTCACATAGTGTTTATCGCGATTCTTTAAGCACTGCGGTCTTCGCGGCAAACGGCTTCCGCAGAAAGATGAGTTTTCGTGCAAAGCCATCCGAAGCCGTAAGTCGTATGTTTTCCGCCTGTTGCCGGTGGAAAAGTATCTGTTGCGCGCCGCAAAGCATCTGTTGTTCGCGGGAGAGTATCTGTTACTGTTGGAAAAGCATCTGTCGGTTCGGGAAAAGCATCTGTTACTCACCGGAAAGCATCTGTTGCAGCTGAAAAGCATCTGTTGCTTGCAAAAGAGTATCTGTTGCCGCCGGAAAAACTTCTGTTACCGCAATCAAAGCATCTGTCACGGGTTTCTGCATCTCAAACCGTACAGTTTCGAGAATTGCTGTAGGGCTGGATGTTAATTTTCAAAAAACTCTAAAACCTAACACCTAAGCCCTCAGAATTTATCGCTCGGTCGTTCATGCAAAGTTTCCTTAAGCTTCGTTTCGCTCAAAAGCGGGTCGGTGTCTTCGATGTCGATTTCTTGATTTAGAACCTTTTCGGCGCGCGCCGCGTTAAATTCGCCTTCCCATTTTGAAACGACGACCGTGGCAACGCCGTTGCCGATCAGATTCGTGATCGAGCGCATTTCCGACATAAAACGGTCAACTCCTAAAAGAAGTGCGATTCCCGCGACGGGAATCGTCCCGACGCTCGAAAGCGTTGCGGCGAGCGTGATAAAACCGCTTCCCGTGACGCCCGCCGCGCCTTTTGAGGTGAGCATCAAAATCAGCAGGATCTTCAGCTCGTCCCAGAGCGTCAGATCCGTATTCGTTGCCTGCGCGACGAAAATCGCGGCAATCGTCAGGTAGATCGCCGTGCCGTCGAGATTGAACGAATAACCCGAAGGAATGACCAGACCGACGACCGATTTTGAACAGCCGAGTTCTTCGAGCTTGACCATCATGCGCGGCAGTGCGGATTCAGACGAAGATGTCCCGAGCACGATAAAAATTTCTTCCTTGATGTAGCGCAGGAATTTGAAAATGCTGAATTTGTGAAAATACGCGATCGCGCCGAGCACGACAAAGACGAAAAACGCCGCGGTCAGATAAACACAGAGCATCAGTTTGCCGAGCGGGAGAAGCGTTTTGATGCCGTATTTGCCGATCGTAAAAGCCATCGCGCCGAATGCGCCGATCGGCGCAAAACGCATAATGATCGAAATTACGCCGAAAAAAACGTGCGCCAGCGAATCGAACACGCGGACAAGTTGTTTGCCTTTTTCGCCGAACGCGACGAGCGCAACGCCGAACAGAATGGCAATGAACAAAACCTGCAGGATCTCGCCGCCCGTGAACGCGCCGACGATCGTGTCGGGAATGATTTTCAGCAGATGGTCGACGAGCGATAGTTCCTGCGCCTGTTGGACGTATTGCGCGGTCGCACCCGCATTCAGCGATTCGGGTGTCGCGTTGATGCCCGCGCCGGGTTTGACGAGCTCGACGACGATCAGACCGATGACGAGCGCGATCGTCGTAACGACTTCAAAGTAGAGCAGGGCTTTCAAGCCGACGCGCCCGAGTTTTTTCATATCGCCGATGCCCGCAATCCCCGTTACCACGGTCAGGAAAATGATCGGCGCGATGAGCATTTTGATGAGCTTGACGAAAGCATCGCCGAGCGGCTTCATCTGTTCGCCTAAGCTGGGATAAAGCGCGCCGAGCGCGACGCCGACCGCGATGCCGACGAGAACCTGAAAATAGAGCGTGCGGAAAAAGCCGTGTTTCGCGGGCGCATTCGCTTCGGAAGTTTCAAGATTTGCCATTCGCCGATTTTACTTTTAAATTTAGTGTAAAAACAATGAACAAAAGGGAACTCCGCAAAATTTATCTCGAAAAACGCAAAACTCTCGCGCCGGACCAAATAAAAGAGCAAAGTCTGCAAATTGCCGAAAGGTTTTTTCAAACTTTCGATTTAACTAAAATCAATTTTCTGCATTGCTTTTTGCCGATCGAAAAGTTTCACGAAATTGACACGAAGCTCATCTTTCACCGCGTCTGGTTCGAATTTTCGCACATCGAAACGCTCGTCCCGCGCATTAATTTAGAGACGGACGAGATCGACAATTTGAAATTTACGCCCGTTACCGAGCTTGTCCAGAATGCATGGATGATTCACGAACCGGCGCATAACGAACTGGTCGAAAGCGCCCGGATCGACGCGGTTTTAGTCCCGCTTTTGTGTTTTGACACGAAAGGTTTCCGCGTCGGTTACGGCAAGGGTTTTTACGATAAATTGCTGAAAAATTGCCGCGCGGATTGTTTGAAGATCGGTTTGAGTCATTTTCTGCCGGTTGACGAAATTGAAGACGTCAACGAATTTGACGTGCGGCTCGATTACTGCCTCACGCCGGATGAAATCTTTAAATTCTGAAATTATTTTTGCGCTTTCAAAAGGTCGCGGATTTCCGTGAGCAGCACTTCTTCGCCGGTCGGCGGCGCAACGGCGGCTTCCGCTTCGAGACCTTTGAACAATTTCACCGCGTACCGCGCCAGAAAAAACATCACCACGGCGACGATCAAAAAAGTAATGATTTCGTTGATAAAAGCACCATAATAAATCAACGGTTCTTTTTTCGCGACCGCTTCTGTGATCTGTTCCGGTGTTGAAACGGGCAGTTTGCCGAGATTGATAACTTTACTTTTGAAATCGATTCCGCCGGTTAAAGCCCCGACGACCGGCATAATAATTCCGTCGGTCAGAGATTTTACAACCGCACCGAAAGCCGCGCCCATAATGACGGCAATCGCCAAATCAAGAATATTTCCTTTCGCAATAAATGCTTTAAAGTCATTCAACATAGACATTTAATTTTTTCTCCTTGTTTTTGTTCTTGTAAAACGGGTAATGATTGAAAGTTAGTCTAATTTGAGCGCAAGGTCAAGGTTTTTGGTTTTCAGACCTTTGGAAATATTTTTTAAACCGGTTTGCCGGTTCGGCAAATACTTCTGAGTATTTCGGAATTTGCCGCAAAATTTCGTGTTTGTGTGACATAGCACCGACATCGGTTTTTAATAGTATTATGCTTTAACTAATAATGAAGAATCCAAAATAAGCTTAGATGATGTGCCGAAATTGCTTTATTCGTTATCCTTGCATACTTGCGATTAAACTCACCTTTTAATAATCTTTGAATCATTAATAAATGATTTGCCATAATCGCAGGGTAGAATAAAAAGACCGTCGAATAATGGCGGTCTTTTTTATTTTTTTTGAAAATTCCGGAGAATCTCTTTAAAACTCAATAATGAGAGACATTTCGTAAAAATCGCGGAAAAAAGTCGTTATAAATTTGTCATTCGTAATCTAAGATAATTCCGCCCGTGCTTCGAGCTTTGTGTCGAATGCCGCTTCAAACAGATCTTTTTTCTGTTCGACGGCTTTGAGCTCGGCGGCGCAGTCTTCGTCGGAAACGAGTTTTAAGATTAAATTTTGCGCGCCGCGTTTGAATTTAAGATCTTTGATGCGGTTTTCGTATCCGTGGTCGAGCGCGTCCGCCAATCTTAAGATCGCGCCGAGCTGGGCGACCGTGCGGCGGTCTTTTTCGGACAGTTTCATAAAATCGGAATGCGATTCCTTCGGCAGAGAACCGCGATGATACCGCGCAATATTGGCGATGAAGAGTTTTTCGGGTTCCGTAAAGCCCGTGATTTCCGAATGTTTGATGAGATAAAACGAATGTTTGTGATGCGATTCGTGCGAGATGTGATAGCCGACATCGTGCAGAAGCGCGGCGGCGGAAAGCAATGTGCGCAGGTGGCGTTTGAGATTATAAAGCGGCGCGATCTGGTCGAAGATCTTCTCCGCCAGATCGGCGACCTGAAGTGCGTGGCGCTCTTCGTAGCCGTAGCGTCTGCCGATCGCGAAAACGCCGCGCAGACGTTTGTCCAGAACGTCCGGCACGGGCGGCAGCGATTCGGCTTCGAT